>DASQLM010000137.1:0-2555 GCA_035630015.1 Thermoleophilaceae bacterium
GGCGGCGTGACCGAGCGCGGCCTGGCCGTGCTCGAGGACCGTGGCCTGCCGGCCGCGCTCGGCGCCGCGGTGGACCTGGTGGTGGAGTCGGCGCGATGACCCTGCTGGCCCTGACCCGGAACGACATCGCCGACTACGTCGGCACGCTGATCCTGGTCTACACGATCCTGATGATCGTCTGGGTGATCCTGAGCTACATCCCGCGGATGCCCTACAACCGCTTCCTCTCCGCGTTCGTCGGCTTCGTGAACGACGTGGTCGAGCCCTACCTGCGCATCTTCCGCCGCTTCCTGCCGCCGCTGAAGATCGGCCCCGGCGCCCTGGACCTGAGCCCGATCGTGGGGTTCCTGGTGCTGCAGATCGTCGGCGGGATCATCGTCGGGCTGATCCGGGGCTGAGATGACGCGCGCCCGGGGCTGGGCCCGCGCCGCGGCCACGGTCGTCGCCGTGCTGGCCCTGGACCAGGTCACGAAGACGGTGGTCAACCACAACGTCGACCGCGGCGACAGCGTGAACGTGTTCTTCGGCCTGGACGTGACCAACACCCGCAACCGCGGCGTGGCCTTCGGCTTCCTGGAGGGCAAGGGCGGGGTGGTTGGGGCGCTGATCGCGGTCGCCCTGGTGGCGCTGGTGGTGTGGTTCGCCGTGAACGCCGCACGGGAGTGGCTGTGGCTGCCCGTGGGCCTGCTGCTGGGCGGCGCGATCGGCAACCTGATCGACCGCGCCCACGAGGGCGCGGTGATCGACTTCATCGACCCCGTCTGGTGGCCCGCGTTCAACGTGGCCGACGCCTGCATCGTGATCGGGGTGCTGGCCATGCTGTACGTGATGGAGGGACCCGCGCGCAGTGAGGCTTGACGCGTTCCTGGTGGATCGCGGGCTGATGCCCACGCGGGCGGCGGCCCAGCGCGCGATCGAGCAGGGGCGGGTGACGGTCGACGGCCGCCCGCGGTCGAAGTCGTACAAGGTGGAGGCGGGCGCGGACGTGCGGCTGGAGCCCGAGCCGCAGGCGCCGCCGGCGCCCGCCGCGGACGTGCCGTTCACGGTGGTGCTCGAGGACGACGACCTGCTGGTGATCGACAAGCCGGCGGGCGTGGTCGTGCACCCCGGCGCCGGCAACGAGAACGGCACGCTGGTGCAGGCCCTGGCCGGCAGGGTGGCCGGCGGGCCCGACCCCGAGCGGCCGGGCATCGTGCACCGGCTGGACCGCGACACGTCGGGCCTGCTGGTGGTGGCCCGTACCGAGGCGGCACACGCCGAGCTGTCGCGGATGATCCGGGACCGGGAGGTCACCCGCCGCTACCTGGCGCTGGTGGACGGCCGCCCTCCCGCCGCCTCGGGCACCATCGAGGCGCCGCTGGGGCGCGACCGCAACCGCCGCACGGTCATGTCCTCGGACACCGACAAGCCGCGCGATGCCGTCACCCACTTCGAGCTGGCGGAGGCGCTGCCGCGCACGACGCTGCTGGACGTGACGCTCGACACGGGGCGCACCCACCAGATCCGCGCGCACATGCTGGCGATCGGCCATCCGGTGTGCGGCGATCAGCGCTACGGGGGGTCCGGTGCCGGCCGAAGGCTGGGGCTTGAGCGCCAGTTCCTGCACGCGCACGTGCTCATGTTTCGTCATCCGGGCACGGGGGAAGAAACGCGGTGCGAGTCCAAACCACCCGCCGAACTGCGCCGAGCACTCGACGCAGCCCGGCGGGAGCCAGTGTCCGGAGGGCCAGACGGACACTGATATCGAGGCGGGGCGGTTCCCTCTGGGAGCCGCCTCGTTTTCGTTTGGGCCTCTATCCTCTGCCGTTCATCCAGTCACCTACCCCGGCGGGTCGGTGCGTGGGCCTTGCCCGGACGCCTCAGTCCGGGTCCGCGTGAACGCCGTCGGGACGTAACAGCACAACCAAAGGAACGATTCAGTTGGCTCAGGTATCACTCAGGGAGCTGCTGGAGGCCGGGGTGCACTTCGGCCACCAGACGCGCCGCTGGAACCCCAAGATGCGCCGCTTCATCTTCGGAGAGCGCAGCGGCATCCACATCATCGACCTGCAGAAGACCGAGGTCCTGCTGGGACGCGCGCAGGAGTTCGCCGGCGCCGTGGCGGGCCGCGGCGGCACCGTCCTGTTCGTGGGCACCAAGAAGCAGGCCCGCGACACGGTCAAGGAGGCCGCGGAGTCCTGCGGCATGCCCTACATCGACAACCGCTGGCTGGGCGGCCTGCTGACCAACTTCCAGACCGTGAATAAGCGCATCAAGCGCCTGCACGAGCTCACGGAGTGGACGGAGTCGGGCCAGATGGACCTGCTGCCCACGCGTGAGCGGATCGCGGCCCAGAAGGAGCACGCGAAGCTCACGTTCAACCTGGGCGGCGTGCGCAACATGCAGCGCCCGCCCGACGCGATCTTCGTGGTCGACCTCAAGACCGAGGCGATCGGGATGCGCGAGGCCAAGCGCCTGAAGATCCCGGTCATCGGGCTCGTGGACACCAACTGCGACCCGGACCCGGTGGACTTCGTGATCCCCGGCAACGACGACGCGATCCGCTCCTGCAAGGT
>DASQLM010000138.1:0-2570 GCA_035630015.1 Thermoleophilaceae bacterium
GACAGCCGGGCCGCCTCGTTCACCGGATCGCCGATGACCGTGTACTCGAAGCGGCGCTCGCTGCCCACGTTGCCGGCCACCGCGACGCCGGCCGAGACGCCGATGCCGAAGCTGATCTCCGGGACCTCGCGCGCCAGCCTGCGTGCCAGCTCGTGGGCCGCCCTGAGCGCTCCGGCCGCCGGGTCCTCGCGGGCCACGGGCGCGCCGAACACGCACAGCGCGGCGTCGCCCTCGAACTTGTTGACCATGCCGCGCTCGGACTCCACCACCTCGACCACCACGTGGAAGAAGCGGTTGAGCAGGGCCACCACCTCGGTCGGCGGCAGGCTCACGGCCATGGCGGTCGAGCCCTGGATGTCCACGAACAGCGCCCCGATCTCGCGCTCCTCGCCACCGAGGCGGATGTCCTGGACCAGCGCGGCCTCGGCCACGTCCTCGCCGACCTGGCGCCCGAACAGGTCACGGATGCGGCTGCGCTCGCGCAGCCCCTCGGCCATCTGGTTGAAGCCGGCCTGCAGCAGGCCGACCTCGCTGCCGTCGTCCACCTGCACCGACACGTCAAGCTCCCCGCGCTCGATCTGTTCCAGACCCCGGCGCACCGCCAGCACCGGCCCGGCGATGGCCTTGGCCACGAACATCGTGGCCACCACGCCCGAGACCATGGCCACCACGCCCAGGAAGACCACCGCGGCCGCCACGTAGGAGGCGTCCACGTCGGGCTTGAGGATCCCGGCCACACCCACTGTGACCACGCCCAGCAACGGCACGCCGGTGCCCAGGAGCCAGGCCCCGGTCAGGCGGCCGCGCACGCCGGGCGCGGCCATGCCGACCGCGGGGCGCGACTCCAGGGCCAGCGCGGTCACGGGGCGCAGGATCCGCTCCGCGATCAGGTAGTTCAGCGCACAGGTGGTCTCGGCTCCCAGCCACACGGTGGCGCCGGACATCAGGGCGAAGTCCCACGAGTAGAAGATGCCGTTGTAGACGGCGAAGATGACGACGCCCAGCGCCCAGGCCAGCGCCGCCACCTTGACCTCGCGCACCGCCAGCCGCAGCGAGTCGCGGTGCTCGCGGTCCGTGGGCTCTCGGCCCTCACGGATCCAGGACAGCGTCACGTCGATGTGGCGCTTGAGGTAGCGCGCCACGACCACGCCGATGAAGACGAAGTAGACCAGCACGGGCGGCCCGTTCAGCAGCGCCAGCTCGTTCTGCTCGGACGGGTCGGCGAAGATCGGGATCAGGAAGCCGACGGCCAGGAAGACGACCACTCCGCCGACGATGTGCGCCAACCAGCCGGCCCGGGCCAGGCGCCGGGCGATGTCATCGACCAACTGGGGCTGGGCCCCCGTCACCGCCATGCGCAGATGATGCCCTCTCCGGGCGGCACGTGCGCAGGACGGGGCCCAGGCGGTCACGCGGCGGCGGGCTCGCGCTCTCTGGCGCCCAGAACCGTGCGGGCCCCGCCGGCGGGCCTGATGGTGATGTTGTGCCGGCGCGGGCCCTCCACCGCGCCGTCGGCACGCACGTCGTGGGTGGACAGCACGGTCTGCAGCACCAGCTTCATCTCGGCCATTGCGAAGCTGGCCCCGAGGCAGCGGCGGCGGCCGCCCCCGAACGGGATCCACGTGTAGGTGCCGGGGCCCTCGTCCAGGAAGCGCTCGGGCCGGAAGGTGTACGGGTCGTCGTAGACCTCGGCGTCGTGGTGGACCAGGTAGGCGTTAGGCACCAGGCACACGCCCTCCGGGTAGTCGAAGCCGCCCACGGTGATGGGCTTGACGGTGAACCGGGGCTGGGCGTTGGGCAGCACCGGCCGGGCCCGCAGCGTCTCGTGAATGGTGGCCGTGACGTACTCGTCCCCGTCGCCCGAGCGCACCTCGTCGGTGAGCGTGGCCAGCACCTCGGGGTTGCGCGGCAGCATGTTGAACGCCCAGGCGAGCGAGGACGCCGTGGTCTCGTGGCCGGCCACCAGCAAGGTCATCAGCTCGTCGCGCAGCTCCTGGTCGGACATGGGCGAGCCGTCCTCGTGGCGGGCGGCCAAGAGCATGGCCAGCACGTCGTCGCGGTCCTGGTCGCCCTCGGCCCGGCGCTCGGCGATCTGCTCGAAGATCAGCTCGTCGGCCACGGCCTGCATGCGGTCGAAGCGGGCCAGCGGGGGGATCTTCGACAGCGCGTCGGCCACCGGTCCCTCGGTGGGCAGCGGCACCAGGCCGATCGGCTGCTCGCCGAACTTGAGCATCTCGGCCAGCGCGTCGCGCAGGGCGTCCAGCCGCGGACCGGGGTCAAGGCCAAAGGCGGCGCGCAGGATGATCTCAAGCGTCAGGCGCTGCATCCGGGGGTGCAGCGCGATCGGCTCGCCGCCGGGCCACGACGCCACCTCGCGCTCGGCCACCTCCGTCATCAGGCCGTCCAGGGCGGCCATCTTCTTGCCGTGGAACGCGGGCAGCATCAGCTTGCGCTGGCTCATGTGGGCGTCCTCGTCCAGGAGCAGCACCGAGTTCTTGCCCACGATCGGCTCGAGGATGCGCGCGCCCTGGCCCGGGTGCAGCACGTCGGGCGGGGCGGTGAAGACCTGC
>DASQLM010000139.1:0-2254 GCA_035630015.1 Thermoleophilaceae bacterium
CTCCTGCCCCGGCACCGACAGCTGCAAGCTGGGCATCACCAGCTCGATGGGCCTGAACGGCGCCATCAACGCCAAGCTCAAGGAGCTGGACATCACCGACCCGCTGACCAAGCGGATCCACATCAAGAACTCGGGCTGCCCCAACGGCTGCGGGCAGCACCACATCGCCAACATCGGGTTCTACGGCGCGTCGATCAAGGTCGGCGACAAGACCATCCCGGCCTACATCCCGCACGTGGGCGGCAACTACGAGGGCGGCGAGGTCATCTACGCCACCCGGTTGAAGTCCCGCCTGCCCGCCAAGCGCGTGCCCGAGGCCGTGGAGCGGTGGCTGAAGTTCTACGAGGCCGAGCGCGAGGAGGGCGAGGAGTTCAACGCCTTCGCCGACCGCGTGGGCGCCGAGCGGTTCACCGAGATCGTGGCCGACCTGTCGCTCCCGGTGGACTTCAACGTGGAGAACATGGGCTTCTTCATCGACTGGCAGCGCAAGGACATCTACGAGGTCCAGCGCGGCGAGGGCGAGTGCGCGGTCTAACCATGTCCGCCCAGGGCGTCCTCGAGGAAGCGGTCGCGAAGCACCATCCTTCGCTGGCCCTGGCCTGCTCCTTCCAGAAGGAGGAGACGGTTCTGATCCACCTGCTGCAGCAGATCACGCCCGACGCGCGCGTGTTCACGATCGACACCGGGGTGCTGTTCCCCGAGACCTACGCCACCTGGCGCGACCTCGAGCAGAAGACCGGCGTGAAGGTCGAGGTGCACGACGCCACCAGCGCCGACGGCACACCGTGGAGCGCGAGCAACTGCTGCGGCACCCACAAGGTCGCCGCCCTGGAGCGGGCGCTGGACGGCCTGGACGCCTGGGTCACCGGCCTGCGCCGCGAGCAGTCGCCCACCCGCGCCGACGCCGGGTTCACCGAGTGGGACGAGCCGCACGGCCTGTGGAAGTTCAACCCGCTCGCGGACTGGACCGAGAAGGACGTCTGGAACTACATCGCCGAGCACGAGCTGCCCTACAACCCGCTGCACGATCACGGCTACTCGTCGATCGGCTGCGCTCCCTGCACCCAGCCCGGCAGCGGCCGCGACGGCCGCTGGGCCGGCTCGGAGAAGACCGAGTGCGGCCTGCACGTGGTCGAGGGATGAGCATCATCGACACACCGCGGGAGTTGACCCACCTCGAGGCGCTGGAGTCCGAGTCGATCCACGTGTTCCGCGAGGTGGCGGCCGAGCTCGAGAGCCCGGTGCTGCTGTTCAGCGGCGGCAAGGACTCGATCGTGCTGCTGCGCCTGGCCGAGAAGGCCTTCCGCCCCGGCAAGCTGCCCTTCCCGGTGATGCACGTGGACACGGGCCACAACTTCGACGAGGTGATCGAGTTCCGCGACCGCCGCGTCCAGGAGCTGGGCGTCCGCCTGATCGTGGCGTCGGTGCAGGAGTCGATCGACTCCGGCCGTGCCACCGAGGAGACGGGGCCGCGCGCCTCGCGCAACCGGCTCCAGACGATCACGCTGCTGGACGCGATCGAGGACAACGGCTTCGACGCCGCGTTCGGCGGCGCCCGCCGCGACGAGGAGCGCGCCCGCGCCAAGGAGCGGGTCATGAGCTTCCGCGACGACTTCGGCCAGTGGGATCCCAAGGCCCAGCGGCCCGAGCTGTGGTCGCTGTACAACGGCCGCATCCGAAAGGGCGAGCACGTGCGCGTGTTCCCGCTGTCGAACTGGACCGAGCTGGACGTGTGGCAGTACATCGCCCAGGAGGAGCTGGAGGTGCCGTCGATCTACTACGCGCACGAGCGCCGGGTGTTCGAGCGCGACGGCATGCTCTACGCCGCGTCCGACCACGTGGAGCTCCAGGACGGCGAGGAGGTGTTCACCGAGTCCGTGCGCTACCGCACGGTCGGCGACCTGACCGTGACCGGCGCGGTGCGCTCCACGGCGGCGACCCTCGAGGACGTGGTCGGCGAGATCGCCGCCACCCGGGTGACCGAGCGCGGCGAGACCCGCGCCGACGACCGCGTGACCGAAGCCGCCATGGAGGACCGCAAGAAGGAGGGGTACTTCTAGCCATGGCGATCGCGGAAGCACCCATGCTCCGCCTCGCCACCTCCGGCTCCGTCGACGACGGCAAGTCGACCCTGATCGGCCGGCTGCTGTTCGACTCCAAGCAGGTGCTGGCCGACCAGCTCGAGCACGTGGAGCGCGTGTCCGAGAAGCGCGGCGACGGCTACGTGAACCTGGCGCTGCTGACCGACGGCCTG
>DASQLM010000140.1:0-3745 GCA_035630015.1 Thermoleophilaceae bacterium
CAGGGCCATCAGCGGTTCCGGCGGGTCCAGCTCCTGGCCCTCGATCTCGCCGAGCAGCTCGACGATGACCTCCTCGGTGCCGCGGTAGTCGCCCTCGCCGTAGTGGATGTAGCGCAGCAGCCCGCGCTGGTCGAACAGGTAGCGCCCGGGCCAGCCCTGGTTGCCGTAGAGCTTCCAGACCCGGTAGTCAGGGTCCAGCAGCACAGGGTGCGTGACCCCCATCGCCTCGGCTGCGCGCTGCACCGTTTCGCGGTCGCGGCCGAACGAGTAGCCGGGGGTGTGCACCCCGATCACCCGCAGGCCGTGGTCCGAGTAGCGCGCGTTCCAGCCCTGGAGGTAGGGCAGCGTGCGGTGCGAGTTGATCCGCGCGGTGTCGAAGAACTCGATCAGGACGGCGGCGCGATCCACGAACCCCGCCATGCGCAGGAAGGCCACGTTCAGCCACTCCATCTTGGGTGGGAACTCGGGGGCGTATATCTGGGCTCCGGTTGGCGGGCGCATGGTTCCCACACAATGCCTTAACCAAACGCGCCGCAACTACCAGTTGGCGCGATTGTTTTGGGGTAGTTATCGTGGGGGAGCCGTTCCCCCCGCAGCTTCCCCCCGTATCTCCAAGGAGGAGAACTTAGTGCGTAAGACTCTCGTCGTAGCTCTTGCTGCCGTGCTCTGCCTGTCGCTTGCCGCGACGGCGCTCGCGCAGCGAGGCGACCCCAACAACACCACCAACAAGCTCACGGTGAAGGCCTCGCCGAACAAGGCCGGCACCAAGAAGAAGCCGAAGGCCGTCGCTTTCACCCTCGGCATCTCCGGTGGCACCAAGGATGGCAAGAGCCAGCCCGCCAGCTCGACCAGCCTGAACACCGTGCTGCCGAGCGGCTGGAAGATCAACTCGAAGATCTGGCCGAAGAGCAAGTCGTGTGACCTGAAGAAGATGCGTGCTCAGAAGAGCCCCGCCTCGTGCCCGAAGGGCTCGAAGGTCGGTTCCGGCATCTCGATCGCCAAGGCCGCCGGCGGCGCGTTCGTGGAGAACCTCAAGGTGACCGCGTACTCGCTGACCAACGGCAACATCGGCTTCTACCTGGTCGGCAAGCCGGTCGCGCTGAACAAGACGCTCGAGGGCAAGGTCGTCAAGGGCGGCCGTGGTCTGAACGTGACCATCGACCCCGACGTCTACCAGCCGGCGCCGAACTTCTACACGGGCATTACCAAGCTCGAGGTGAAGTTCAACGCGAAGGCCAAGATCAAGGGCAAGACCCGTGGTGCCGTCGAGACCACGAAGTGCCCCAAGAGCAAGAAGTGGAACTTCACCTTCCAGAACATCCTTCTGGGCGGTGGCAAGATCGACAACAAGACGTCGATCGCCTGCAGGTAGTCACTCCGCCTCTTCGGAGGCAGAGCATGTAGCACCGGCGGCCCCGCTTCGGCGGGGCCGCCGTCGTTCTATATCCCGGCCAGGTGGGTCACGAGCCGGGGCGAGACCCACAGCTCGATCGCCGCAGCCGCCAGCAGCACCGGCACGGCCACCGCGACGCACACGGCCGTGGCGGCCAGCAGCTCGTCCCAGCGGTTCTTGTGGCTGGCGATCAGCCAGGCGGCCAGCGGCATGAACAGCACCACCAGCTCGGGGATGGCGTGAGGCAGCAGGCCCGCCACCAGCAACGCCGGCGGCATGTCCAGTTGGTTGGCGATCTGTGCCGCCAGCCCACCCAGGTAGTACGACTGGGTGCACAGCGAGAACAGCGTCGCCCCGGTCACGAACACGATGGCGGCGGGGCCGGCCTTCTCGTGCACCCAGCGGTCCAGGCCGCTGCGGTTGGCCGCCGACAGCGGCATCGAGCTGCCGGCGATGAAGCCCGCCACACACGCCAGCGCGTGCAGCGCCAGCACCAGGGAGTTGCGGGTCAGGATGTGCAGGTAGTCCCTGAAGTCCGGCGTGTAGGACACGCCGTTGATGGGGACCGCGGTCACGTCGACCGGCACGATCTTTGCCACCACCCAGACGCTGAACAGCAGGAGGACGGTGATCACCAGGCTCAGCGCCGCCCAGGGGGCCAGCGTCGGCACGGGGCGGTCCTGGTAGCGCCGCAGCGTGCGCCTGGTCGCGTCCATGCCCTGGACCAGGACGAGATCGTTGACGTTCACCCCTTTGCCATCGGCAGCCCGGACCACGCTCTACAGTCGCGCCATGCGCCAGATCATCCAGACCGACTCAGCTCCGGCGGCCATCGGCCCCTACAGCCAGGCTGTCCGCGCCGGCGACCTGGTCTTCGTCTCGGGCCAGATCCCTCTCGAGCCCGGCGGCGACGCGCTGGTGGGCGAGACGCCGGCCGAGCAGGCCCGCCAGTGCATGGAGAACGTGTCGGCGGTGGCCGAGGCGGCCGGGACCTCACTGGAGAACGCCGTGCGGCTGACCATCTTCACCACCGACCTGGCCGCCTTCGCCGAGATCAACGAGGTGTACGGCGGCTTCTTCGGCGACGAGCCGCCCGCGCGCGCGGCGGTCGGCGTGGCCGCGCTGCCCAAGGGGGCGCTGGTGGAGATCGACGCGGTGCTGCTGGCCGGCTAGGCACGGCCCGCCGGCGAGAGGTCCGTTGACGTGTACGCGATGGGCAGGATGCCCATCAAGTCACCAGCTTCCGGGTCATCCTGTTGATGGCCAGGCGCCAGGTGACCAGGCCGAAGAACAGGATCGCCAGGTAGTGCCAGAGGGCGTCGATGCTCAGGCCGAAGCAGGCGTCGCGCACCAGCTGCACGCAGTGGTAGAGCGGGTTGAAGTTGGCGGCGATCTGGGCCCACTCCGGTAGGCCGGAGATGGGGAAGAACGTGCCGGCCACCAGGAACAGCGGGGTCAGCACCATCGAGGTGATGTAGGAGAAGTTGTCGATCGAGTTCACCTGGCCCGCGATGGCGGTGCCGAAGCCGGCCCAGCCGAAGCCGGCGGTGAAGGCGATGAACGGCACCAGCAGCATGCCCCAGGCGGGATCGAGGCCGAAGACCATGGACACCAGCAGCGGCGCGCAGCCGAACACGCCGGCGCGCATGGCGATCCACAGCATCTCGCCGGTGACCAGCTCCTCGGTGTCCACGGGCGCGGCCAGGATGGCGTCGTAGGTGTGCTGGAACGAGTACTTCACGAACGTCCCGAACATGGACGGAAACGCGGACGAGAACAGCACGGCGGTGGCCACGGTGCCCGTGCCCACGAACTCCACGTAGGGCAGGCCGCCAACGGTGGAGACCAGCGTCCCGAACCCGAAGCCGAAGGCCAGCAGGTAGATCGTGGGCTCGACCGTTGACGAGAACACGCTGGCGCGCCAGTACGAGCTGAAGTTGATCATCTCGCGCACCAGCACCCCGCTGACGGCGGGGCGCTCGATCCGCCTCAGGCGCAGGCGCCGCGGGGGAGGGGTCACGCCGGCGGCGCTCATCCGATCTCCTCACCGGTGAGCAGCACGAACACGTCCTCGAGGTTCGCGGTCCGGCGCACGCCGTCGGGCACGTTGCCGTTGGTGGCCCGGTCCAGCGCCAGCACCGCCACCGACGTGCCGGTGCGGCGCGTGGACAGCCCCGCGGCCTTGGCGGCGCGCTCGGCCTCGGCCAGCTCGTCCGGCGGGCCGTAGACCTCCACGGCCTCGGGGCCGGTGTGCTCGGTGATCAGGTCGCGTGGCGACCCGGTGGCCACCGCCTTGCCGTGCGACATGATCGTCACGGTGTCGGCCAGCCGCTCGGCCTCCTCGATGTAGTG
>DASQLM010000141.1:0-17063 GCA_035630015.1 Thermoleophilaceae bacterium
GCGGCGCGCGAGATGCTGGGCACCGACACCGGCCGCGCCGCCGGCATGGCCACGGCGGTCATCGCCACCAACATCCTGGCGCTGGCCTTCACCGTGGTGTTCGCCCGCATCCTGGGGGCCGAGGACTACGGCTCGCTGGCCGCGCTGCTGTCGGCCTTCATCATCCTCATGGTCGCGGGCACCGCGCTGCAGATCGTGGTCGCCCGCCAGATCTCCACCGCGCTGGCCGAGAACGACCCCGCCGTGGGGTCGGAGGTGCGCAGCTGGGTGAGGCAGCTGTGTGTGGCCACCGTTGGCGTGGCCGTGATGGCGGTGCTGCTGCGCGAGCAGCTGGCGGCCGTGGTCAACGTGGATGAGGAGTGGGCCGCGGCCACCGTGCCCATCGGCAGCATGTTCTGGGCCATCACCTGCGTCGAGCGCGGCGCCCTGCAGGGCTTCCAGCGCTACGGGGTGGTCGGCGGCAGCCTGGTCGGCGAGGCGATGCTGCGGCTGCTCGTGGCCGTTCTGCTGGTGGGCGCGGGCATGGGCGTGACCGGCGCCTTCCTGGGCACCAGCATCGCGCTGGCGATGGTGGCCGCGGGGCTGGCCGTGGTGCTGCGCAGCGTGGCGCCGCCCCGGGTCGAGGGCGACGTCGACCCCGACGCGACCCTGGGAGCCATGATCGCCCGCGCCCGGATCCCGATGGTGGCCATGACCCTGCTGTTCGCACTCCAGGAGATCCACGTGATCGTGGTCAAGCACACCTCCACCTCGGAGGCGGCGGGCTCCTGGGCCGTGACCGCGGTGGCCGCGAAGGGGATCATCTGGGTCGCGGTCGGACTGGGCATGTACCTGCTGCCCGAGGTGGCGCGGCGCACGCTGGAGGGCGAGGACACCCGGCACATCCTGCTGCGCGTGCTCGGCGTGCTGGCGGCGGTGGCCGTGCCCATGCTGATCGTCTACACGGTGGCCGCCGAGCCGCTGCTGTCGCTGGTCTTCGGCTCGGACCTGACCGACGCCTCCGGCGCGCTCGGGCTGCTGGGCCTGGCCATGGCGGCGCTGGCCTGCGCCTACCTCGCGGTGCAGTACCTGCTGGCCCTGGGCCGGGCCCGGTTCGCCTGGCTGCTGGGCGTGGCGGTGGTGATCGAAGTGGTCGCCGTGCTGGCCGCCGGCACCGACCTGACCGCGGTGGCCGGGGTCTTGGCCGCCGTGCAGGTGGTCTGCGCCGCCGGCCTGCTGGCGCTGGCCCTGCGCTCCCAGCCGGTGCCCGCCCGAGCCACCCAGCCGCCGCCGGTTCCCGTCCCCTGATGCGCGACAGGCGTCAGCTGGTGGCCGCCCTCGCGGCGGCTGCGGCGCTGGCCGTGCCCACGGTCCTGGCGTTCTTCTCCGGCGGCTTCTTCGACGAGCCGCGGCTGTGGGCCGCGCTGGTGCTGTGGGCGCTGGTGGCCGTGATCGCCGTGGCCGGCCCTCTCCCCCGCCCCGGCGCGGCCGGCTGGGCCGCGCTGGGCGGGCTCGCCGTGCTGACCGCGCTGACCGCCGCGTCGATGGCGTGGACGCCCATCGCGGGCGCCGCCCAGGACGACTACCAGCGGCTGCTGCTGTACCTGGCGGCCCTGGCCTGCGCCGTCACCGGCTTCTCGAGGCCGGGAGCGGCGCGGGCCGCGGAGCCCGTGCTGGCCGCCGGGGTGGCGGTGGTGTGTGCCTACGCCCTGTCGGCGCGACTGGCGCCGGACCTGGTCGAGCACGCCGTCAGCGACGCGGCCCGCGGCCGGCTGGACCAGCCGCTGACCTACTGGAACGCGCTGGGCATCCTGAGCGCGATGGGCCTGCTCCTGGCGGCCCGGCTGGCCGGCGACCTGGGACGGCCCGCGTGGCTGCGGGTGGGAGCGGCGGCGCTGGGACCGCTGATCGCGCTGAGCACCTACCTGACCTTCTCCCGCGGCGCGCTGGCCGCGCTGGCCATCGGGGTCGTGGCCGTGGTGCTGTTCAGCCCGTCGCGCGACGACGCGCGCGGGATCGCCGTGGTGATCGCGGCCGGGGTCGTGGCCGCGCTGGGCTCGGAGCTGCCCGGCCTCGGTGCCGTCTCGGACCCGGGCACCGGCGGCCAGGACGCCGGTGCCGCCATGGCCCTGGTGCTGGTCCTGCTCGGCGCCGCGGCAGCGGCGCTCGTGGCGCGCGAGGCGGGGCGGCGGCCGGAGCGGCCCCGGCCGCCGCTGCTCTCCCGCGCGCGGACCGGGGTGGTCGTGGCGGCGGCGGCGCTGGGCGTGGTCCTGGTCCTGCTGGCCGGGGCGGCCGGTGAACAGCGCGGCGGCGCCGACGCCAGCGGAGCCGATCGCCTGTCCACGGTGGAGTCCAACCGCTACGCCTACTGGCGGGTGGCGCTGGACACGGCCGCCGACCGCCCGTTCGCCGGCACTGGCAGTGGCTCGTTCGGGGTGCAGTGGCTACGCCATCGCGACGTCGACGAGCGCGTGGACGACGCGCACTCCCTGTACCTGGAGACCGCCGCCGAGCTGGGGCTGGCGGGACTGGTCTGCCTGGGGCTGTTCCTCGGCGGCCTGTTCGTGGCCGCCCGCAGGGCGCTGGAGGCCGACCGGGCGCTGGCGGCGGGCCCGGCCGCCGTGCTGATCACCTGGGCCGTGCACGCGGGCATCGACTGGGACTGGGAGATGCCGGCGGTCACGCTGGTGATGCTGGCCGCGGCGGGGCTGCTGATCGTCGCCGGGGCGCCCGCGCGCGCCCGCGCATAGGAGCCCTCAGCGGGAGACGGGCACGTCGTGGCGGCCCGTGGCCACCGCCAGCCACGGCCTGCGGCGCAGGCCGCCCTCCATCTTCGGCGGGCGCTCCTGGGCCATCGCCTCGTCCAGGAAGGCGCGGAAGCTCTCCCGGAACACCGCGGAGTCGAACCGGTAGGCGTTCTCGACGCAGGCCCGGGGGTCGATCGTGTCGGGATCGAACTCGCGGACCGCGCGTTCCAGGCCCTCGACCCCGCCGGTCCACAGCGTCCCCGTCTGGCCCTCGATCACGGTCTCGGTGGCCCCCCCGCCGGCCTTGGCCAGCACCGGGCGGCCCGCCGCCTGGGCCTCGACCGCCGCCATGCCGAATTCCTCGACCGCGGTGACCACCAGGGCGCGGCACTGGGCGAACATCCCGTTCAGCACCCCGTCCGAGAGCCGGCCGGGGAAGCGCACGGTGGGCCCGGCCAGCGAGCGCAGGCGGCGCAGGTCGGGGCCGTCGCCCACCACGGCCAGCGGCAGGCCCAGGCGCGAGAACGCCACCACCGCCTCGTCGATGCGCTTGTGCGAGACCAGCTCGGACACCAGCAGGTACTCCTGGCCCGGCGTAGCCGGCGTGAAGCGACCGCAGTCCACGGGCGGGAACAGCACCTCGGAATCCCGGCCCAGGTAGCGCTTGATGCGCTTCTGGGTGGTCGGCGAGATGGCCACGTAGCGGGTGACCCGCTGGGCGGCGATCCAGTCCCAGACCCGCCAGCGCCGGAACAGGGCGCGTAGGACGGCCCTGCTGATCACGTTGCCGCGCTCGTCAAGGGAGCGGTGGCGCTCGTTCCACGCGTAGCGGAACGGGTTGTAGCAGTAGCAGACGTGGGTGGCGTGATCACCGCAGATCACCGCGTGCGCCCAGGCGCTGGAGCTGGAGACCACCAGGTCGTAGTCGCTCAGGTCGAACGACTCGATGGCCGCGGGGTACAGCGGCAGCATTGCGCGGAAGGTGCGCGAGTTCGGGCGCAGGCGCTGCAGGAACGACGTCTGGATCCTGCGGTGGGCGAAGCGGCCCTCGGTGCCGCGCTCGTCGTAGATCGGGGTGAAGACGTCCGCGTCGGGGAACATCTCGGTGATCTCCAGGAACACGCGATCGGCGCCGCGCATGCTGACCAGGAAGTCGTGCACGAGCGCGACGCGCGGGGGTGCGGTCGCGCTGTGCAGGGAGCCGTTCACGGTGGAGAAGTAAATACCACTGACGGTCGGGCGCCCATCTCCCGGCGCGCTGCCGTCAGAACGCGATCTGATTAGTGTTGCCCGAATGCGCGAACGACTACTCCGCACGCTGACGGCACTGCTCCTGGCCGCGTCCCTCAGCGCCGCCGTGGCTCCCGTGGCCGCGCACGCCCAGAGCGCCGGCGACCAGCAGTACGACGACCCGCTGAGCGGCGAAGGCGGGGGCGGCGGTGGCGGCGGCGACAACGGCAACGACGGCCAGTCCGGCTCGGGCAACTCCGGCTCGGGCCAGTCCGGCAGCGGCAGCGGCCAGAGCGGCTCCACCGGCACCGGCACGGACTCCGGCTCCACCGCCGGCACGCAGACCACCACGCCTCCGGCGACCTCCGCCGCCCCGGGCTCGGCCGCCGAGCTCCCGCGCACCGGATTCCCGGTCGCGTTGCTCGCGCTGGCCGGCGCCGCGATGCTGGGTGGCGGGGCCGCGCTGCGCCGCTCGGCGGGCAACGCCCGCTAGGGCATCGGCCGGCGCCCGGCCGATGCGGGTAGCGGTCGACGCCAGGGCGCTGCGAGAGGGATCGCCGCAGCGCGGTGTCGCGCGGTACCTGCGCACGCTGCTGGCCGAGCTGGAACGCCGGTTCCCCCGGGACGAGTTCGTGCCGGTGGCCACGGGCCGGCTGGCCAACGCCACCGCATCGGCCCTGGGCCGCCCGCGGCTCGATCGCCTGGCGGGCGGATGTGACGTGGTCTGGTGCCCCGCCCCGGCCCCCGTGGCCATGCCGGCCGACGCGCCGCTGGTGCTCACCGTGCACGACCTGTCCTTCGAGCACCGCCCCGGGGACTTCACCGCGTACGAGCGCCTCTGGCACCGCATCGCCCGCCCGCGGCGGATCGCACGCCGGGCCGCCGAGGTGATCACCGTGTCGCGAACCGTCGCCGGGCAGGTGGCCGGCGAATGGGGCGTCGACCCCGCCCGCGTGACCGCCGTGCTGTCGGGGCCCGGCCGCCCTCCGGGCCCTGCGGAGCCCGCCGCCGCGGGCGTGCCCGCGCCGTACGTCCTGGCCGTCGGCGCCCTCGAGCCGCGCAAACAGCCCGAGCTGCTGGCGCGCGCACACGCCATGGCCCGGCGAGACGGCCTGGCGGCCGGGCTGGTGTTCGCCGGCGAGGGGGCGCTCGCCGGCCGGCTGGACGGCGCCGCCACCGCCGTCCTGGGCCGCGTCTCCGACGGCCGGCTGGAATCGCTGTACGAGGGGGCGCTGGCGCTGGTGTGCTGCTCGGCCGAGGAGGGCTTCGGCTTCACGCCGCTGGAGGCCCTGGCGCGCGGCTGCCCGGCGGTTGTGGCCGACCTGCCGGTGCTGGAGGAGGTGCTGGGCGAGGGGGCGCTGCGGTTCCCGGGCGGCAACGCGCGGGCGCTGGCCGACGCGCTGCTGGCGCTGGAGCGCGAGCCCGGCCTGCGCGAGCGCACGGTGCGCGCGGGCGCGGAAGCCGTGGCGGCGCTGTCCTGGGAGCGCGCCGCCCGGGAGACACATGCCGTGCTGTCGCGGGCGGCCGCGCCATGAGCGACTGGGCGGTGGTCACCGTCATCCACCAGTCCGAGCGCGACCTGGAGCGCCTGCTGTCGTCGCTGGCGCTGCTGGGGCCATCGCAGCCGCACGTGGTGGTCGTGGACAGCGGTTCCACCGACGACGGGCCCGGCGTGGCCCGCCGCCACGGCGCCACGCTGGTCACGCTGGACGGCAACCCCGGCTTCGGCGTGGGATGCAACCGCGGCCTCGACCACGTCGGCGAGCCGGTGACCGCCCTGCTGAACCCCGACGTCGAGCTCCTGGACGGCGGCCTGGAGACCCTGGCCCGCGACGCGCGCGACGCCCGCCGGCTGCTGGCGCCGCGGCTGCTCAACGCCGACGGGTCGGTCCAGGACAGCGCCCACCCGCCACCCGGCACGCTCGAGGAGCTGGTGCCCGCGCTGGTCTCGCCGCGCCTGATGGGTGCCCGCCTGCGGCGCCGCTACCAGCCCTGGCGCTCGCCTACCGAGGTGCGCTGCGGCTGGGCCATCGCCGCCGCCCTGGTGGCGCCCACCGCGCTGCTGCGCGAGCTGGGCCCGTTCGACGAGTCCGCCTTTCTGTTCTACGAGGACATGGACCTGTGCCTGCGGGCCGCCGACGCGGGCGCGCCGACCGTGCTGCGCCCCGACGTGGCGCTGCGCCACCTGGGCGGTACCTCCACCGGGCCGGCGCTGGGCGACGCCCACCTGGAGCTGCGCGCGCGCCGGCGGCGCGAGGTCGTGGGCCGGCTGGGCCGGCGGCGGCTGGCGCTGGACGACGCTGCCCAGGCGATGACGTTCGCCACCCGCGCGGCGGGCCGGCGGCTGGTGCGCCGCGGCGACGGGCGCGCCGGGGCGCAGCTGCGCGCGCTGCGGGCGGTCAGGCGGGAGGGCGGGTGAGCACTCCGGTGGTCATCGACGCCCGGGCCGCGGTGCGCGGCCAGATCGGCGGCGTGGAGCGCGTGGCACGCGAGATGGTGGCGCGCCTGCCACCGCTGGCGCCGGGCCGCTACCGGGTGGCGGCGCCGCCGCGGGCGCTGGCCCACCGGGCCGGTCACGCCTGGGAGCAGGCGTGGCTGCCGCTGGCCGCGGCCCGCGCCGAGGTCCTCTACTGCCCCGCCAACCTTGCGCCGCTGGCCTCGCGCCGTACGGCGGTGCTGATCCACGACGCGGCCGGCATGACCTACCCGGAGTGGTACTCGCCCGCGTACGTGCGCTGGCAGCGGGCCGTGCTGCCCCGGGTGGCCCGGCGCGCGCGCCTGGTCCTGTGCCCGTCTCGCTTCTCGGCCGAAGAGGTGGCCCGGGCCACGGGCATCGAGCAGAGCTCGATCGAGGTGGTGCCCAACGGCGTGGACGCGCGCTTCTCGCCCGACGCCGACGCGGGCGCCGCGCGGGCCGCTCTGGGCCTGGGGCGCGACTACGCGCTGCTGGTGGGCACCCGCATCGCCCGCAAGAACGTGGGCGCGCTGGCCTCCACGGCCGAGGCTCTGGCCGCCCAGGACCTGGACCTGGTGGCGGCCGGGTCGGGGCGCCACTACATGAAGACCGACGCCCAGGCCCCGGTGCGCGCGCTGGGCTACGTGCCCGAGCGGCTGTTGCCGGGCCTGTACGCGGGCGCCCGCGCGCTGGTCATGCCGTCGCTGCACGAGGGCTTCGGCCTGCCCTGCCTGGAGGCCATGGCCAGCGGCACGCCGGTGGTGGCGTCACGGCTGGGGGCGCTGCCGGAGACGTGCGGCGATGCCGCCCTGCTGGTCGACCCCGGCGACCCGGGCCAGGTCAGCCGGGCCGTGCTGGAGGCGGCGCTGGAGCCCGCCACCCGCGAGCGGCTGGTGGCCGCCGGGCTGGAGCGGGCGCGCGCGTTCAGCTGGGAGCGGTCGGCCCGCCAGACGGACGCCGCGCTGGCGGACCTTCTCTAGCGGCAGGCGCCGGTGTCGGTCTTCGCGCAGCCCTGCAGGCGCTGCGACACCCGCCGGAAGGAGTCCAGCGCGGGCTGCGGGCGGTAGGTGAACGCGTTCGTGCGCTTCTGCAAGCCCGCGTAGTCGAAGTTGCTGGGCTGGGTCTGCTGGTAGGAGCTCGACCACGTGTACCAGTAGACGCGATCGATCCTCTGCTTCCTGCGGTTGCGGGCCAGGAGCAGGTAGGTGTCGTAGAGCTTCCTGGCCATGGTGCGCGGCGTGTCCTGCTTCTGACCCCGGATCGGCCTGGCCTGGCCCTTCGACGCGGGGAACGCCGTCTCGGTGACCCAGACCCGGTTGCCGGCGTCCTTGTAGCGGCGCATCGTGGCGTTGGTGCGCCGCACAGTCTCCAGCACGTTGCCGGGCTTGTCCGAGTACACGTGCACCGCCGCCACGTCGAAGCCCTTGCGCACGCCGCCGCTGCGGTACAGCCGGGCCAGCAGCTCCCACGACGCGCCGAACAGGCCGGCGGTCACCGTGCGCGCCCTGCGGTCGGTCCGGTGGATCGTGCGGTTGGACGCGCTCAGCAGCCGGGCGTATCCGCGCGGGAACGAGTAGCGGCTGCCCTTCGGCGCGTCCCAGAAGCCCTCGAAGTGCGGCTCGTTCCACACCTGCCAGTAGCGGACGGTCCGGCGCGGCACCGCCGGGTTCTCCCGCCAGAAGGAGCCGCCGGTGCCGTAGCGCCGGATCGATGCGCGCAGGAACCCCTGGTACGGCGCGGTCAGCGGCGGGGAGCCGCCGTCGCGCGGGAACGCGCGCGCCCATGTGGGCGCGTAGAGCATCACGGGCAGCGCGGAGACGCCGTGGCGCGCTGCCGTGGCCACGATGGCGTCGGTGGCCGTGAAGTCGAACGGGCCGTTCTTGGCCGGCTGGATGTCGCGCCAGGAGAACACGGTGCGCAGGCTCTCCACGCCCGAGCGGGCCATCAGCGCCATCTGGGCGTCCTGCACGGCGGCGGGATCGGTCTCCACCCCGCCGTCGTAGTTCACGCCGCTGAAGGTGGCGGGCACCTTGCGCTTGGCCGCGTCGGCCGCGGGGACGGCCACCAGCAGTGCCAGGACCGTGGCGATCAGGATCGTCTTCACAGAAGGCAAGACACGGCAGCGTAGTCAGGGTTGCGTTCAAGCACCCGAACGCGCCTTAATCCCAAGTTCCTTCCCAGAACCGGCGCGCGGGCGTAGAGTCTTCTCGCTCGGGGCGTTGCCCGGGCGCAACCGGACTTGGAGGAGACCGTGCCCCAGCAGCCCCTGTCGCGCCGCCATTTCGTGACCGGCGCCGGCGCCCTCGGCGCCGTGACCATCTTCGCCCCCCAGGCCCTCGGGGCCCGGGGACGGCGCCAGCCGACGTTGCGTGGCGGGCGGTTCCGCCAGGGCATCCTGTCCGGCGACCCCACCCCCAACGGCATCACGCTGTGGACCAAGGTCGACGGCGTCGGCGGCCGCGGCAGCGTCGAACTGGAGGTCGCCCGCGACCGGGGCTTCCGGCGGGTCGTCGCGCGCAAGCTGATCCCCACCTCGGGTTCGATCGACCACGCCGTGAAGGCACGCGTGGGCGGGCTGAAGGCCCACGAGCAGTACTACTACCGCTTCTCCACGCGCGGAGAGAACAGCCCCGTCGGTCGCTTCCGCACCGCGCTGCCGCCGGACTCGCGCCAGCCGGTCAAGTTCGCCTTCTTCTCGTGCCAGGACTACACGTTCGGCTTCTACAACGCCCACCAGCTGCTGGCCGGCGAGGACGTGGACTTCGTGGTCAACCTGGGCGACTACATCTACGCCGAGGCCTACCACTCGAAGAACAGCCCGTCCGGCGGCGTGCGCACGGATCCGATCGGCGAGGCCACCTCGCTGGCCGACTACCGCGCCAAGTACCAGCTCTACCGTGGCGACGCCGGCCTGCGCAAGATGCACGCCCAGTTCCCGATGATCTCCATCTGGGACGACCACGAGGTGGTGGACAACTACGCCGGCGGCGCGGGCGGCACCGGCGGCCTGACGCCGGACAAGAAGTACAGCCTGGCCCGCAAGCGCGCGGGCTACAAGGCCTACTTCGAGTCCATGCCCACGTTCGCCGTGCGCAACCGCAAGGGCTCGCGCATCTACCGGGCCACGCGCTTCGGCCGTAACGTGGACCTGCTGCTGATGGACCAGCGCCAGTACCGGGCCAACCAGCCCTGCAACGACGAGTTCGTCGCGCCGGCCTGCGCGGAGCTGAACAACCCGCGGCCCTACCTGGGCAACAACCAGATGCAGTACATCAAGAACCGCCTGGCCAAGAGCCCGGCCACCTGGAAGATCATGGCCAACCAGGCGATGATGATGCGCACGGTCTACCCCGGCGGCGACTACATCGGCTTCGACCCGTGGCAGGGCTACCCGCGCGAGCGCACCGAGCTGCTCCAGCACATCCGCAACCGCAAGATCGGCAACGTGGTGTTCGTGACCGGCGACATCCACACGTTCATCGCCGGCGACGTGCGCATCGGCGACAACGACCCCAACCCGGTTGCCACCGAGTTCGTGGGCGGGTCGATCACGTCCCAGGGCCTCGGCGAGGGCGGCGGCGGCGTGGTGCCGGGCGCCAACCCGCGCAACCCCAAGACCCCGCAGGGCATCATCGACCTCCTGCGCGGGTCGAACCCGTGGGTCAAGGACGCGGACTTCGACCACCACGGCTACGGCGTCGTGGAGGCGGGGTCGGGCAGCCTGCGCTGCACGTTCAAGCGGGTGGCGGGCACGAAGGTCCGGAGCCGGGCCAAGCTGCCGACCGCGCAGTTCTCATTCCGGCTCGCCAAGGGCCAGAAGTCGATCCTCTGACGGCGCGCTAGCGCTCGGGGCGGGCGGCATTATGCTGCCCCGCTCTGAGCGTTTCGCCCGCAGACCCCGCGACCCGCCGCCTCCCGCTCGCCCTCTCGCTCGCGCTCCTCACGGCCGCGGGCCTGGCGCTGCGCATCCCGTCATTCTCCGACAGCCTCAACGGCGACGAGCTGGCCACCTATTTCGTGACCACCGGCCACTCGATCGGCCAGGTCATCGACATCGTCCAGGGACCCCAGGAGGTCACGCCCCCGCTCTATCCGATCGTCGCCGGCCTGACCCAGGGCATCGGCGACTCGCTGAACTCGTTGCGGTGGGTGTCGCTCCTGGCCGGCGTCGCCTGCATCCCCCTCACCTACCTCCTGGGCGTCCGGACGGTCGGACGCAGGGCGGCCCTGGTCGGCGCCGGCGTGATGGCGCTCAGCCCGTTCATGATCTTCTACGCCACGGAGGCCCGGGCGTACGCGCTGATGATGCTGCTGGTCCTGGGATCCTCGCTGGCGCTCCTGCGGGCGCTCGAGAGCCCCCGGCGCCGGTGGTGGGCCCTGTACGCGGCGCTGTCGTGTGCGGCGATGTACACCCACTACACCGCCGCGTTCGTGCTCCTGGGCCAGGCCGCATGGGCGTTTGGCTTCCACCGTCACGCCTGGAAATGGCTGGTGGGCGCCAACGTCGCGGCCGCGGTGGCCTACCTCCCCTGGCTCTCCAGCTACCAGGCCGACAAGGATTCGCCGGGGGCGGACCTCATCGGTGTCCTCCAGCCGTTCGGGCTGGACGCGTTCACCCAGGATGTCCTGCACTGGGCGGTCAGCCATCCCGGCCTCAATTTCTCGGTCCGGGAGATGCCCGGCGACGTGGCGCTGGCGCTCATGGCACTCGCGCTGGTGATCGCCGCCGCGGTGACCGCGGTCGAGCTGCTGCGCCGGGAGCGAGCCCTGCGGCGCCCTGGCGAGGGGGTCATCCTCGTCCTGGTGCTCGCCGCCGTGACCCCGGTCCTGGCGGGCATCTACAGCGCGGTGGACGTCAGCATCTTCCTGCCCCGGAACCTGATCGCCGGCTCCCCCGGGTTGGCACTGGTCCTGGGTTGGGTGGCCACGCTGCCGCGGCGGCGGGTGGCGTACGTGGCCGCCTCGGTCCTCCTGCTCGCCGGCTTCGGGATCGGCGCCGCCCGCCTGATGGACGCCGAAGGCCAGCGCACCGACTACAAGGCCGCGGCCCGGTTCATAGCGGAGCGCGGCGGACCGGGCTCCGTCACGGTCGACCTCCCCGGCAACTCCCCCGGGCCGCTGTCCCAGCTCGACGCGGCAGCGGCACCGGGCGACCCCAACCCGCGCCGCCCGGCGATCCTCCGGCTGGGCAGGGCTCCACGCGCGGCGCAGCTGGAAGTGGGACCGTTCGCCGCGCCCCCGGCCCCCGCCGCCGGCGCGATCGCCCGCCAGGCCGTCCGGATGGCCGGCGCGAGGGGCGAGATCTTCCTCGTCTACCCGGGCCGGTCCAGTCTCGCGGACCTGCGACGGGAGGCGCCGGGGGGGCTGGGAGCCGGCTTCCTGGCTGCGCTGGGACCTGATTACCGCGCGGTCGAGGCACGATCGTTCCCCGGCTTCTTCGGGTTGAGGCCCGTCACCGTCTACGTTCTGGGACGTGACCCCGATGCCCGCTGAGCCACTCCGACGCCCCAGGCTCTCGGTGGTCCTACCGGCCTACAACGAGCAGGCGAGCCTGGGCAAGGCCGTCGAGCGCGCGCTTGCCGTGCTTCCCCCTCTGGTCGACAGCCTCGAGGTGATCGTGGTCGACGACGGGAGCAGCGACGACACCGACGCAGTGGCGCGCGACCTGGTCGATCGCCATGAGGGCCTCGTCCGGCTGCTCACCCACCCGGCCAACCGCGGATACGGCGCGGCGCTGCGGACCGGCTTCGGAGCAGCGCGCGGCGAGCTCCTGTTCTACACCGACGCCGACAACCAGTTCGACCTCTCCGAGCTTGAGCACTTCCTGCCGCTGATCGTGGAGCACGACGTGGTCGTGGGTTTCCGGGTGTACCGCTACGACACGGTCCTCCGCTCGATGCTCTCCTGGGTCTACAACCGGATCGTGAACGTCCTGTTCCGCGTCCGGATCCGGGACGTGGACTGCGCCTACAAGCTCTTCCGGCGCGAGGTGATCGAGAAGATCACGATCGAGGTCGACGACTTCTTCGTGGACGCGGAGCTGGTGGCCAAGGCGCGGCGGTGGAACTTCCGGATCCTCGAGAAGGGCGTGCGGCACTATCCTCGCGAAGCTGGCGAGACCACGGTCCGCCCCTCGCACATCCCGCACACGCTCAAGCGCATCGCCCTGATGTTCAGGGGTGTCCACTTCCCCGGCCAGGAGCGCCTCGAGGCCATCAGGACGCGCGAGGCCGAGCTGGCGTCCGGCGTCCGGGAGTACCCACCGCCCCGGGCCACGGCCTGATGGAGCGCGATTTCTACGACCGCTACTACGAGCTGGAGGACAGCCACTGGTGGTTCCGGGGCCGGCGCAGGATCATCACCCAGGAGGCCCGGCGGCTCCTGGGTCCCGGGGCCGGCGAGCACGGCGGGGCCGAGCTGCTCGACGTCGGGTGCGGCACCGGCACGATGTTGCAGGCGCTGGGCGCCCTCGGCCACGCGCGGGGCACCGAGATGGAGAGCGCGGCGGTGGAGTTCTGTCGCCGGCGGGGGCTGACCGAGGTCCAGGTGGCCGGCACGCCGCCGTTGCCGTTCGCCGACGCGAGCCTCGACCTGATCACCATCCTCGACGTGCTCGAGCACGTCGAGGACGACGCCGGGCTGGCGGCCGACCTCCGGCGAATGCTGCGCCCGGGCGGGCACGTGATCGCCACCGTCCCCGCGTTCCCACTCCTCTGGGGCCGCCAGGACGACATCTCGCACCACAAGCGGCGCTACGTGCCCGCCACGCTGCGGGCGGCGCTGGAGGGCGGCGGCCTCCGGATCGAGCGGATGTCGTACTTCAACACCCTGCTGTTCCCCCCGATCGCGGCGGTCCGGCTCTTCCGCCGCGTCCGCCCTGCCAAGGGCGAGCTGACGTCGGACTTCGAGATGACCAGCGAGGGACCGCTCAACGACATGCTCAGCCGTGTGTTCGCGGCCGAGGCCCGGTGGCTGCGCCGGCGGGACCTGCCCGTCGGCGTCTCGCTGCTGGCCGTGGCGTCCGCGGCTACCGGCGCCTGAACAGGCGCTCGGCCCGGGGGTTCAGGCGCAGCGCCCGGCGGCGCGCCACCGCGGCCCTGGCGGGGTGGTCCACCCTCTCGATCGAGTAGAGCAGCACCCAGGCCTCGAAGTTCTCCGGCTCGCGCCGGGCCGCCTCGTAGGCCAGCCTCCGGGCCAGGCCCAGGTTCTTGGCGGCGATCGCGTCGGTGGTCGCCAGCAGCAGTATCTCCGCGTCGTTGTTGTACGCACGGGCACGGTCGAAGTCCTCGAAGGCCTCGCGGACCGGCGGGCTCTTCGTCCCCTCGGCCGCATGGGCCTTGACCGCCTTGTCGGCGTCGGCCGTCAAGACGGACGACCGGAGGGACATGGCCAGCGACGCAACGACTGCCAGGCTCACCATGAGCAGGGCCAGGCGCTTGAAGGGGATCGCCACGGGCGGCAGTCTAGGCGCGGGCTTGCCTCAAGGAGTGAATCGTGGTTCACTCCTTTAGTGGCCTACCGCCGGACACCGCGAGTGGAAGCCCGCCAGGCCGCTACGCGCGAGCGCATCGTCGCCTCAGCCCACGAGCAGGTGGCCGCGGGCGGTTACGCCTCGGCGTCGGTCCAGGCCGTGGCCGCCCGCGCCGGCGTGGCCGTGGGCACCGTGTACCGCCACTTCCCCTCCAAGGCCGAGCTGGTGGCCGAGGTCTTCCGCACCGCCTCCGAGCGCGAGCTGGCCGTGGTGGCCGAGGTGACCGCCGGCGCCGGGTGCCCGGCCACCCGGCGCGTTGCCGCCGGCGTCGAGGCGTTCTGCCGCCGCGCGCTGTCCGCCCCGACGCTGGCCTACGCGCAGCTGGCCGAGCCCGTGGACCCCGCCGTGGAGAGCGAGCGCCTGCGCCTGCGCCGCGGCTACCGGGACGTGTTCGAGGCCGTGCTGGCCGACGGCGTCGCCTCCGGCGAGCTCACGCCCCACGACACCACCACCGTGGCCGCCGCGCTGGTGGGCGCCCTCGGCGAGGCCCTCGTCGGGCCGCTCGCCGCCGGGACCGACGGCCACCACGACGCGCTCGTCATGACCCTCGTCGACTTCTGCCTTTCCAGCCTTCCCACGACCGAAGGAGCCTCCGCATGGAGCCCGTGACCGCCCTCTCCCACCCCGACGCCACCCACGACGTGCGCAACCAGGCGCCGCCGCTGCAGCCCTACAACGTCTACGAGGCCGACGCCGCGCTGCGCGAGGCGCTGGAGCGCGAGGGCGGCGGCTGGGGCGCCGACCGCTTCGCCGACACCGGCGCGCTGGCCGGCTCGCGCGAGGCGCTGGAGCACTCCGAGCGCTGCGAGCGCAACGAGCCCGTGTTGAAGAGCCACGACCGCTACGGCAACCGCGTGGACGAGATCCAGCTGGACCCCTCCTGGCACTGGTTGCTGCGCGAGGCCATCGAGCGCGGCATCCACTCGCTGCCGTGGGCCGACCCGCGCCCAGGCGCCCACACCGTCCGGGCCGGGCTGATGTACCTGTGGGACCAGGTCAACGCGGGCGTGATGTGCCCGGTGTCCATGACTCACTCCGTCATCCCCGCCCTGCGCGAGGCCCCCGACCTGGCCGAGCAGTGGGAGCCCAAGCTGGTGTCCACCGACTACGGCCCCGGCCGCGGGGCCCTGGCCGGCATGGCCATGACCGAGAAGCAGGGCGGCTCGGACGTGCGCGCCAACACCACCCGGGCCGAGCAGCAGAGCGATGGCAGCTACGCCATCACCGGCCACAAGTGGTTCTGCTCCTACCCCCCGTGCGACATTTTCCTGACGCTGGCGCAGGCGCCCGCCGGGCTGTCGTGCTTCCTGATCGAGGGCGCCGACCCCGGCTTCCAGGTCCAGCGGCTCAAGGACAAGCTGGGCACGCGCTCGCTGCCCTCGTCGGAGGTCGAGTTCCGCGGCGTGACCGGCCGGCTGGTAGGCGAGGAGGGCCGCGGGGTGCAGACCATCATCCGGATGGTCAACCACACCCGCCTGGACTGCCTGATCGGCTCGGCGGCGGGCATGCGGGTGGGCACCGTCCAGGCCATCCACCACGCCCGCCACCGGGCTGCGTTCGGCAGCACGCTTGTGGACCAGCCGGCGATGCAGAACGTGCTTGCCGACCTGGCCGTGGAGTCCGAGGCCGCCACCGCCACCGCGATGCGCATCGCGCGCGCCTACGACGAGGACGACGCGCCCTTCCGGCGCGTGGCCACCGCCGTGTCCAAGTACTGGGTCTGCAAGCGCGCGCCGCTGCACGCCGTCGAGGCGCTGGAGTGCCTGGGCGGCAACGGCTACGTGGAGGAGTCGGGGATGCCGCGGCTGCTGCGCGACTCCCCGTTGAACTCGATCTGGGAGGGCTCGGGCAACGTGGCGGCGCTGGACGTGCTGCGCGCCCTGGCCCGCGAGCAGGACGGCCTGCCCGCGTTCCTCGGCGAGGTCGAGCAGGCGGCCGGCGGCGACGCCCGGCTGGACGCCCACGTGGACTCGCTCAAGCAGCGCCTGGCCGGCCTGGGCGACCAGGACCCCCAGTTCGCCGCCCGGCGCATGGTCGAGGACATGGGGCTGGCGCTGCAGGGCTCGCTGCTGGTGCGGAGCGCTCCGGCGCCGGTGGCGGACGCGTTCTGCGCCTCCCGCCTGGCGCGCGAGGGCGGGCACGCCTGGGGCACGCTGCCCGCGGGCACGGAGGCCCGGACCATCCTGGACCGCGCCCTGGCCGCATGAGCACGCTGACCTACACGGTCGACGGGCCGGTGGCCCGGATCACCCTGGACAGGCCCGAACGCGGCAACGGCATCACGATGGCCATGCCGCGCGAGCTGGCCGACGCGGTCGAGCAGGCCGACCTGGATCCGGCGGTGCACGCCATCGCCCTGGCCGGGAACGGCAAGGGCTTCTGCGGCGGCTACGACCTGGTGGACGCGGCCGAGGGCCAGATGACGGGCATCGGCGAGCCCGGATCGCCGCTGGACCCGATGGTCCAGGCCGCCAACCACGACCCGCGCGGCACCTGGGACCCGATGGTCGACTGGCAGATGATGCGCCGCAACGTGCGCGGCTTCATGTCGCTGTTCAAGGCCGACAAGCCGGTGCTGTGCAAGGTGCACGGCTTCTGCGTGGCCGGCGGTACCGACATGGCGCTGTGCTCGGACCTGCTGGTGATCGCCGCCGACGCCCGCATCGGCTACCCGCCGGCGCGCGTCTGGGGCTCGCCGACCACCTCGATGTGGCTCAGCCGCCTGGGCCCCCAGCGGGCCAAGCGGCTGCTGCTGACCGGGGACCTGATCACCGGCGCCGAGGCTGCCGACTGGGGCCTGGCCATCGAGGCGCCGGAGCCGGACGCGCTCGAGAACCGTTTCGAGGAGCTGCTGCGGCGCGTGGCGGCACTGCCGGTGAACCAGCTGGTGATGATGAAGCTGCTGGTCAACCAGCAGCTGGAGGCCCAGGGCCTGGGCCCCACGCAGGCCATCGGCACGCTGCTGGACGGCATCGCCCGCCACACCCCGGAGGGCTTCGCCTTCCAGCAGAAGGCCATGAGCGAGGGCTGGCAGGCCGCCGTGGCCGAGCGCGACGGCCCGTTCGCCTGATGCACGGACTGTTTCAGGCTCCGTAACTCGGGACGGATTCGAAGGTCCCGC
>DASQLM010000142.1:0-8915 GCA_035630015.1 Thermoleophilaceae bacterium
TTCAGCGGCAGGGCGCCCGGGCCGCGGACGCCGTCGCCGTCCACGAAGCCGATCGGCTCGCCGCCCAGGCCGCCGTTGTACGGCTCTGCCGCGGCGTACAGCACGTAGGACTGCCATCCGGGCAGCGACTTGAAGATGACCGTGCGCCAGTCCGACCGCGACCGCGGGCGCACCCAGGCCTCGAGGGTGACCGGGCCGGTCAGGCGCACCTACCCGTTGTCGGCGATCGTGGCCTGGGCCGACCCACCGGCGAAGTTGGCCGCCGCGCCGCTGCGCCCGGAGGCGGAGAAGGCGGCGCCGCCGGACAGGGACGCATGGTTTGACAGCCCGGACTGGTCCCGGGCCACCGCGCCGGAGCCCTCGTCGAAGTTCAGCGCGGCCACCAGCCCGGTGGGCGCCGGCGTGCTCTCCTCGCGGTAGACCGCGGTCAGGTTGAGCGCCGTGGCCGGCACGGTGACGGCGTGGCTGCGGGCGCCGCCGTCGCTCCAGCGGTCGAACACGTAGGTCTTGCCGCCGCTGCTGAAGCGCTCGGCCGCGCCGACCGCGGTCTTGAAGCCCACGGCGGAGGTGCCGGTGTGCGGCGCGGTCAGGTCGGTGCCCGCCCAGGAGACCGGCGCCCCCGCGGGCTGGCTGTCGATCTTCAGCGCCACCGTCTCGGGGCGGATGGTGATGGTGCGCTTGTGGGTCAGGCCGCCGCTGTCCGTCGCGGTCAGCTGCACCGTGTAGAACGAGTCCGCGTCGTGGTCGTCGCGCGGCGTGTAGCTCACCTGGCTGCCGGTGAGCGTGGACTCCACGTGCGTGTGGTTGCCGTGGTTGAGCACCACCTGCCAGCTCAGCCGCGAGCCCGCGAGCGCGCCGTCCTGGACATCGGTGCCCGACCCGCGCAGCGTCAGGGCCGCGCCGTCGCGGTAGCGGGAGCCGTCCGCCGGCGAGTCGATGGAGGCCGTGGGCGCGCTGTTGCCCGCCGTGATGGTGGTGGAGGTGGAGTCGGCCAGGCCGGCCGGGTCGGTCACGGTCAGCTTGGCCGTGTAGGAGCCGGCCGCCGCGTAGGTCTTGGTGGGCTTGGCGGCGGTGCTGGTGGTGCCGTCCCCGAACTCCCACTTGTAGGTCAGCGCGTCGCCGTCGGCGTCGCTGGATGTGGTGCCGTCGAAGGCCACGGCCAGCGGCGCCGGGCCCGAGGTGCGGTCGGTGGTCATGCGCGCCACCGGGGCCCGGTTGCCCTGCGGGTAGCGCAGCGCCACCACCGAGCCGCTGCCGGCCGAGAAGTCGCCGACGCTGACGAAGGTCAGGTCGCCCTGGGGGCCGGTAGTCAGGTCCACCCCGCTGTACCAGCTCGAGGCGAAGTCCACGGTAGACCCGTCCGGGCGCAGCCGCTTGATCCAGCCCTTGGCGTAGTCGGCGTAGAAGGAATCGCCGCGGTAGGCCGCGGGGTAGCGCTCGCCCTGGTAGACCGGGCCGCCCAGCGCGGAGGCGCTGGACGAGCAGTGGCACCAGCTCGTGGTGGGCCCGGTGTGGGTGCCGGCGGGCTTGGCGTACTCGGCCGCGCACTCGGAGAAGCCGCTGTAGCCCGAGGTGCGGGTGGTGCCCTCGAAGCAGGGCCAGCCGTAGGAGCGCCCGCCGGCCGCCGGGGCCACGTTCAGCTCCTCGGTCACGTTCCAGCCCACGTCGCCGATGTTCACGCCGCCGTCGGGACGCAGCGAGAAGCGGAACGGGTTGCGCAGCCCCTTGGCCCACACCTTGGTGCACACGTGCGCCAGGTTGGCGTTGGAGGCGCACATCGGGTGCCCGGCCACACCGCGGCCCTCGCGGTCGATGTGCAGGATCTTGCCGGCCATGGACTGCTCGTCGTAGGTGCGCAGGGCGCGCCGGTCGGCGGCGGCGTAGGACGCGCCGTCGCCCGAGCCCACGAACAGCGTGCCGTCGGGGGCGCTGCGCACGGTGCCGATGGAGTGCGAGTCGTAGTCGGAGGGGATGCAGTCGACCGTGTTGGCCGCCGTCGGGCAGATGCCGGACGTATAGGAGCCCAGGAGCACCTTCTGGTGCTGACCTGGTTGGTGGCCGACAGCTTGATGCGCAGAAGTTGGGAGACCATCGCCCCGCCGGAGTCCGCCACCAGGGGCTGGAGTTCGTAGGTGTACAGCAGGTACACGTAGCCGTTGGAGGCGAAGGCGCTGTCCACGGCCAGGCCGAGCGCGCCGCGGTCGTGGTTGCTGTTCACCCGGTCGCGGAAGTCGAAGACGGTGGCGGCGGACTTGCTGCCCGGCGCGGCGACCTTGAGCAGGCCCGGCTTCTCCAGCACCAGCGTGCGTCCGTCAGGCGTCCAGTCCACAGCCATCGGCTGCGTCAGGCCGGTGACCAGCGCCTCCTCCTGGAACCCGGCCGGGTAGGTGGCCGCCGAGGCCGTCGCGGGCAGGGCGAGGCCCGTCAGCGCCAAGAGCGTGGCGCACGCTGTCTTCCATGACATGCGCACCAGGATGCGCCAGGTCGCCCCGGCGCGCCAGCGATTCAGTCGATCAGCCCGCCACCGTCGCCCGGTCCCACGCCGGTGACGGCCAGCACCAGGCACAGGACCGCCAGCCCCAGGCCGGCGGCGCGCGCCGGCGGAAGCGGCGTTCGGTAGGTCAGCGCCACCGCGGCCAGGCCGAAGGCGATGCCGACCACCGGCAGCGTGAGCGCGGCACCGACCGCGGCCACGACGAAGCCCCAGACCTGGATCCGGTTCAGGCGCTGCTGGCGCTCGGCGTCCACGCGGTGGCTAGAGCGCGCCTGAGGACTCGCCGTCGGGCGAGCCGGCCTTGCCCGGATCGCCCGGGTTGGGGTCCTCCGGGGTCCAGCGCACGACGGGGTTCTTGGCGGCGCCCGCCTCGTCCAGGCGGCGCACCGATGTGGTGTAGGGCGCGTTCTGGGCGATCGACGGGTCCTCGGCCGCCTCTTCCAGGATCGAGCGCACCACCTCGGCGAAGTGGTCCAGCCGCTCCTTGGGCTCGGTCTCGGTGGGCTCGACCATCAGCGCCTCGTCCACCAGCAGCGGGAAGTAGACCGTGGGCGGATGAACCTCGTGGTCCAGCATCCGCTTGGCGATGTCCAGCGTCTTGATGCCCAGCTTCTCCTTGGCGCCCGAGCCCGAGAGCACGAACTCGTGCATGCAGTGGCGGTCGAACGCGATCGGCAGGTACTCGCCGATGCCGTCGGCGGCCAGCAGCGCCTTCAGGTAGTTGGCGTTCAGCACCGCCAGCTCCGAGGCCTCCTGCAGGCCCTCGGCGCCCAGCGAGCAGATGTACGCGTAGGAGCGCACGAACACGCCGAAGTTGCCCTGGAATCCGCGCATCTTGCCGATCGACTTGGGCCGGTCGTGGTCCAGCGTGAAGTGCGGGCCGGAGCCGTTCTCGGTCTCCGTGCGCACCACCTGCGGACGCGGCAGGAACGGCTCGATGCGGTCCGAGCAGGCGATCGGGCCGGCGCCCGGCCCGCCGCCGCCGTGCGGCTGGGTGAAGGTCTTGTGCAGGTTGTAGTGCACGATGTCGAAGCCCATGTCGCCCGGGCGCGAGATGCCCATGACGGCGTTCAGGTTGGCCCCGTCGTAGTACAGGGTGCCGCCCACGTCGTGCACGATCGAGGCGATCTCCTCGATGTTGCGGTCGAACAGCCCCAGCGTGTTGGGGTTGGTGAGCATCAGGCAGGCAACCTGGTCGTCGGCCTTGTCACGCAGGTCGTCGATGTCCACGCCGCCGTGCTCGTCGGTGCCCACCTTGACCACCTCGTAGCCGGCCATGGTCACCGTGGCGGGGTTGGTGCCGTGCGCGGTGTCCGGCGTCAGCACCTTGGTGCGCTGCTGGCCGCGGTCCTCGTGGTAGGCGCGGGTCAGCAGCAGCCCGGCCAGCTCGCCGTGGGACCCGGCGGAGGGCTGCAGCGACACGTGGGGCAGGCCGGCCACCTCGGCCAGCGCGCCCTGCAGGTTGTGCATCAGCTCCAGCGCGCCCTGGGCCTGCTCGGGATCCTGCAGCGGGTGCAGGCGGGCGTGGCCCGGCAGCGCCGCCACCCGCTCGTGCAGCTTGGGGTTGTGCTTCATCGTGCACGAGCCCAGCGGGTAGAAGCCGGTGTCCAGGTCGAAGTTCTTCTTCGACAGCCCGTTGTAGTGGCGCACGATCTCCGGCTCGGAGACCTCGGGCAGCTGCGCGGCATCGCCGCGCCGGGCCCAGTCGGGCAGCACGTCGGACACCTCGACGTCGGGAACGTCGAGCTCCGGCGCCACGAACGCGCGCCGGCCCTCGACCGAGCGCTCGTAGATCGTGACCGTCTGCTCGTCGGCGCGGGGGTCGAGCGCGGCCATCAGGCGGACACCCCCTCGCGAGCGGTGGCGGCCACGGAGGCCAGCCGGTCGATGTCGGCGCGGCTGCGGCGCTCGGTCAGCGCCACCAGCAGGCCGTCGCCGTACTCGGGATAGGTGTCGGCCAGGCGGTAGCCGGGGTTGATGCCGGCCTCGCGGGCGCGCTTGAACAGGCCATCGAGGTCGGGCACCCGGACCGCGAACTCGCGCACCACCGGGCCCGGGTTGATGGGCTCCAGGCCCAGCGTCTCGCGGGCGTAGTGGGTGCGCTTGAGCATCAGCTCGCCCAGCTCGACCAGGCCCTTGCGGCCCAGCCAGGACAGGTAGACCACGCCGGCCAGCGCGTTCAGCGCCTGCGCGGTGCAGATGTTGTGCGTGGCCTTCTCGCGGCGGATGTGCTGCTCGCGCGTCTGGAGGGTCAGCACGAAGCCGCGCTTGCCGTCCATGTCGCGCGTCTCACCGGCGATCCGGCCCGGCATCTTGCGGATGAAGCGGTCGGAGGCGGCGAAGAAGCCGAACGACGGCCCGCCGTAGTCGAGCCGGTTGCCCAGGCTCTGGCCCTCGCCGACGACGATGTCGGCGCCCTGGCGGCCCGGGGCCTCCAGGATGCCCAGCGGCAGCGGGTCGGCGGCGACGATGAACAGCGCGCCCTTGGCCTTGGCGGCCTCGCCGAGCTTGGCCACGTCCTCCACGGTGCCCAGGAAGTTGGGCTGCTGGATGAACACGGCGGCCACGTCGTCGTCGATCAGGGCGGAGAGCGCGTCCACGTCGGTGGCGCCCTCTTCGGTCAGCCCGGCCTCGTCGACGGTCATGCCGTAACCGGCCGCGTGGGTGGCCAGCGCGTCCCGCGAGTGCGGGTGCAGGCCGCGCGAGGTCACGAACTTGGTGCGCTTGGTCTCCAGCTTGGCCAGGTAGCCGGCGGCGGCCACCGCGGAGGGGCCCTCGTAGACCGACGCGTTGGACACCGGCAGGCCCGTAAGCTCCGAGATCGCGGTCTGGAACTCGAACATGACCTGCAGGCCGCCCTGGCTGATCTCTGGCTGGTAGGGCGTGTACGGCGTCAGGAACTCCGACCGCGACAGCAGCGAGTCGATGATCGCCGGCACGTAGTGGTCGTACATGCCCGCGCCCAGGAAGCTGGTCTCGGCGTCGTTGTGCACGTTGCGCGCGGCCAGCGCGCTCAGGTGGTCGAAGACCTCCGTCTCGGACTTGCCCGCCGGGATGTCCAGCGGCCGGTCCAGGCGGACGGCCTCCGGGATCTCGGAGAACAGCTCGTCCAGCGACCCGACGCCGATGGCGTCCAGCATCGCCTTGCGGTCGGCGTCTGTTGCGGAGGTGTACGTGCTCATGAAGGACTTACGACTGAAGCAGATCCTTGTACGCGCCAACGTCGAGGAGGGATTCCACCTCGGCGGTGTCCGAGAGCTTGACCTTGACCAGCCAGCCGTCGCCGTACGGGTCGGAGTTGATGTTCTCGGGGGCCTCGGTCAGGGCGTCGTTGACCTCGATCACCTCGCCCGAGAGGGGGGCGAACACGTCGGAGACCGCCTTCACGGACTCGACCTCGGTGTAGGGCTGGTCCTTGGCGACCGTGGCGCCCACCTCGGGCGGGTCGTAGAACACGACTTCGCCGAGCGCGTCCTGGGCGTACCACGTGATGCCGAACACGGCCTCGTCGCCCTCGATCCGGGCCCAGTCGTGCTCGGGGTGGTACTTCAGGTCCTCCGGATAGCTCTCGGCCACTTGGGCTCCTACTCCTTGGTGTAGAGGGGCTTCTTGCGCACTTCCGCCGTACGCGGCTTGCCGCGAACGTCGACCTCGATCTTGGTGCTCGGCTCGGTCGCGGTGTCGGGCACGTATCCCATCCCGATCCCGTAGCCCAGGCTCGGCGACATGGTGCCACTGGTGACCACGCCCTCGCCCTGGTCGGTGGCGATGGCGTTGCCCTGGCGTGGGATGCCCGGGCCGGTGAACGCGAAGGCCACGAGCTTGCGGCCGGTGTCGGCCTCCCCGAGCGCCTCGGAGCCGATGAAGCCGGTGTCCAGCTTCACGGCCCACCCCAGGCCGGCCTCGAGCGGGTTGTGCTCGAGGTCGAGGTCGTTGCCGTACAGGTGGAAGCAGACCTCGGTGCGCAGCGTGTCGCGCGCGGCCAGGCCGGCGGGCACGACGCCCTCGGCCACCAGCGCGTCCCAGATGCCCGCGGCCGAGTCGGGCGGCACCAGCAGCTCGACGCCGTCCTCGCCGGTGTAGCCGGTGCCGCAGGCCAGCACCTGGGTGCCGGTGAAGCCCACGGTGGCCGTCTTCATCCGCGCGGGCAGCTCGCCCTGGACCAGCGCGCCCACGATGTCGCGCGCCTCCGGGCCCTGCACGGCCAGCATCGCGTAGCGGTCGGCGGCGTCCTCGACCGTCACGTCGAAGCCCTCGGTGTGCTCGATCAGCCAGGCCACGTCGCGGGCGTGGTTGGCGGCGTTGGTGACCGTCAGGAACCTGTCCCCGAGCCGGTAGGTGAACAGGTCGTCGATCACGCCCCCGTCCTCGCGGCAGAGCACGGAGTACTGCGCACCGCCGTCGGCCAGCTTGGTGATGTCGTTGGAGAGCACGTGCTGCAGGTAGGCCTCGGCATCGGGGCCGGAGGTCATGACCTCGCCCATGTGCGAGACGTCGAACACGCCGGCGCCCTGGCGCACGGCCAGGTGCTCCTGGCGCACGCCCTCGTACTGGACCGGCATCTCCCAGCCCGCGAAAGGCACGACCTTCGCCCCCGCCGCCTGGTGGCGGTCGAAGAGCGGAGTGCGGCGCAGGGTGTCCAGGGCCTCGGACAAGAGAGGGGAGGTTACCGCCGGTCGCGCGACGTGCTTTACGCGGGCCGTGTAGCGCGCCTTACAGACCGGACGGGCCCCCGCAACGAGGCTGTGGACACCGCAGTCTCACCACGACTTACGGAGGCCCACGATGACCCGCAGAACCCACATCAACACCGCTCTGGCCCTGGCCGCCGGCACCCTGCTGGCGCTGCCGGCGTCGGGCCTGGCGGCCGACTCGTTCGGCAGCCGGCTCCTGAACGAGCCCGCCAACTCGGCCGAGTGCGATTCGCCGCCGTGCACGTTCGTGTCCTACATCCACCCCAGCAACCCCAACGGCGACCCCTACGCCGGCGGCGCGCCGGTGGACGGCGTGATCACCACGTTCCGCGTGCGGGCCAAGCCGTACTTCACCCAGAGCCCGGTGCGGGTCACCCCGCGGGTGGCCGACATCACCCGCCAGAACCAGGACTCGGCCACCGCGTCGGCCAAGGCCAGCGGCCAGCAGGTCACGCTGACGGCCAACGGCGCGATCGAGGAGCACCCCACCCGCATCCCCGTCTCCCGCGGCCAGCACCTGGCGCTGGACACGGTCAACGCCGCCGTGACCTACAACGCGAGCGGCGACAAGTTCACCTACATGTTCACCCCGTCGCTGGGCCAGGCTCCGCGCACGTCGACCCTGCCGACCGGCGAGCTGCTGGTGCAGGCCGGCGTCGAGCGTGACCGCGACCGGGACGGTTTCGGCGACGAGACCCAGGACAGGTGCCCCTCGCAGGCCGGCACCGCCGGTGAGTGCGACCGCACCGCCCCGCGTGTGGGGTCGATGAAGCTCCGCAAGGGCAGGGTCTCCTTCCGCCTGAGCGAGGCCGGCTCGGTCCGGGTGAGCGTGCAGAAGCGGCGCAAGGTCGGCAAGCGGATGCGCTACGTGCAGGTCAAGCGCACCACGATCGCCGGCAAGCAGGGCGCGAACAGCCAGAGCTTCCGCAGGAAGCTCGCCAAGGGCCGCTACCGCGTGACCGCGGTGGCCACCGACGGCAACGGCAACAAGTCGCGCTCCTACGCCAAGAGGTTCCGGTTCAAGAAGTGATCAGGACCCGGCCGGGGGCGTCTCAGCCCGCCAGGCCCACAACCAAACCAGCGCACGGGCGTCCCACACGGGGCGCCCGCCGCGCGTTGTGCGGTCAGTCCTTCAGGAACGACGGAATGTCGATGTCGTCGTCGGAGATCTCCAGCGAGCTGCGCTGGCGATCGTCCATCGACACGTCGCGGCGGCGCGGCTCGCGCCTGCGGCCGGTGCTGTCCTCGGTGAACAGCTGGCCGCCGGTCTGGCCGTCGAAGCCGGTGGCGATGACCGTCACGCGGACTCCGTCGCCGATGGCCTCGTCGACCACGGCGCCGAAGATGATGTTCGACTGGTCGTCGGCGGCCTGCTGGATGATCTCGGCCGCCTCGTTGACCTCGAACAGGCCCAGATCCTGGCCGCCGGTGATGTTCAGCAGGATGCCGGTGGCTCCCTCGACCGACTGCTCCAAAAGCGGTGACGAGATGGCGGCCTTGGCCGCCTCGCCGGCGCGGTTCTCGCCGTTGGCCTCGCCGATGCCCATCAGGGCCGAGCCGGCGTCGTGCATGATCGTGCGCACGTCGGCGAAGTCGAGGTTGATCAGGCCGGGGATGGTGATCAGGTCGGTGATGCCCTGGACGCCCTGGCGGAGGACGTTGTCGGCCTCGCGGAACGCCTCGAGGATGCTGGTGCGGCGCTCGACCACGGCCAGCAGCTTCTCGTT
>DASQLM010000143.1:0-6226 GCA_035630015.1 Thermoleophilaceae bacterium
GGTCGGTTTCCTGGCCGATGGCACCCTGGTGGGTGCCCAGAGCGGCGGCGGAACCATCTACGCGTGCGTCTTCGACAACGCGACCGGGCCGAACACGCGGATCGTCCCGGAGGCCGACCTGCCCTGCCCGGAGCGCTCGGAGCTCGCGAGCTGGTCCGTTCAAGGCCCTACGGGCGCGGTGGGCCCGAAGGGCGCTACCGGCGCAGCGGGCCCTAAAGGCACCACCGGCGCGGTGGGGCCAAAGGGTCCTCAGGGTCCCAAGGGAAACGGCATCGCATACGGAGCATCCAAGGGCGCCCAGCAGGAGATTCCCAAGGGAGGCTCCGTGGCTCTCACTCTGCCCCTGCGGCCGGGCAGGTACTTCGTGAACGCCAAGGCCGGCCTGCAGACCGACAACGTCAAGTGCAGGTTGTTCCGGGTCGGGAAGTCGGCGGCGCTGGACGCGGCATCGGTCGGATCCGACGTGCGCATGGCGGGAGCGGTCTCGGTCCAGCGGCTCCAGTACTTCAAGGCGCAGGGCAAGGTACGGCTGACGTGCACCAACCAGAGCGACCACATCGCGTTCGTCTTCAATCGCAGGATCGTGGCCGTCGGAATCGACGGCTTCCTCGAGCTGGGGAACTAGGACCCGGCGGCCAGCTCAGCGGCGCAACTCGGTCTCCAGCACGGTGATCGAGCGCTGCAGCTGGTCGGCGGTGGCGTCGGCCACCGACGTCACGCCGACCGCGCGGTTGACCCACGCGTTCACCGACCGGTGGTCGCCGCCGCCGCGGCGGGCCAGCTTGGATACCAGCGCCGCCCGCTCGTCGCGCAGCCGGCGGCGCTTCTGGAACGCCGCCTCCTCCCGGGGCTCGGCCACGACCTCCTCCGGCTCGGAGGGCGCGGCGCTCACCGGCGCGGCGGTGGCCATCTCGGGACTGTCCTCGTCGGCGAACAGCAGCAGCGCGTCGCCGGGCGCGGTGGTGGACGAGATCACATCCTCTAGGTGGGCGTTGGAGGACAGCGCGGTGAAGCCGTCACCGGCCTCGGCGCGCTCGACCGGCTGGTCGCGCTCCTCCAGCGCCTCGTCCAGCTCCAGCGCGTGGCGCCGCTCCTCCTCGACCTGGGCGGCCAGCAGCTTGAGGTCCGGGTCGGCGGGCATCAGCAGGTAGCTCATCTGGCGTCGTGGCTGGGGCGTGCGGCGCACGAACCGGCCCACCACCTGGCGGAAGAACAGCTCGGTGCGCGCCGGCGTGGCGTAGACGCCCACGCGCAGGCGCGGGATGTCCACGCCCTCGCTGACCATCAGCACCGACACCAGCCAGCGCTCGCCGGAGGCGGCGAAGGCGTCGATGCCGTCGGACGCGCCGGGGTCGTCGGAGGTGACCACCGCCGGCCGCCGGCCGGTGATCCGCGACAGCCGGTCCGCCAGCGCGTTGGCGTGCTCCTTGTCCGCCGCCACCACCAGCCCGCCGGCCGTGGGGTGGCCGTCGGCGCGTACCTCCTCCAGCCGCTCGTCGGCGTCGCGCAGCACCTGCGCGATCCAGTCGCCGTGGGCGTCCAGCGCCGTGCGCAGGCGCCGGGCCGACTCCTGGCGCGGCAGCAGCGTCTCGAACTCGGCGGTGCGGGTCTTCCCGTCGGAGACCCACTCCATCTCGCCGCCGTAGGCCAGGAAGGTGATGGGCCGGCAGACGCCGTCCACGAGCGCGTCCGTGTAGGTGTAGGCGTGGTCGGCCGTGCTGACGCCGTCGTCGTCGTAGGCCACCCACGGGATGGCCGTGTTGTCCGAGCGGAACGGCGTGCCCGACAGCAGCAGCCGGAAGGCGGCGCGGTCGAAGGCGTGCGAGGCGCTCTGGCCCCAGGCGGCCAGCTCGCCCATGTGGTGCGGCTCGTCGGCGATGACCAGCGTCCGCCGCCCCGCCACGGCCGCCGCGTGAACCTGCGGGCCCGAGGCCACGGTGGCGTACGTGACCGCCACGCCGTGACGGTCGGGCGGCTCCGGCCCGTCCGCGTTCGCGCGGCCCGGGTCCAGGTCGATGCCGTAGCGCGCCGCGTCGGCCGCCCACTGGCGGCAGATGTGCGTGGTGGGCGCCACCACGCACACCCGGCTCACGATGCCGCGCCGCAGGAGCTCGTAGGCCACCCGCAGCCCGAACGTGGTCTTGCCCGCGGCCGGGGTGGCCGAGGCCAGGAAGTCACCCGAGGGCGACTCCAGCAGCTTGGCCAGCGCGGCCTCCTGCCACGCCCGCAGCGGGCGCTGGTCGGGCCACGGCGGGAGCGTCCGTGCTCGGTTGGTGGGAATGCGGGCGGCCTCCATGCGGAAGCGGGCACCCTAGAGGCGCGCGCGGCGGACCCGCCCGGTGGGGTGATCCGACCCCGTCAGAGAGGGTCGGACCACCCCACCGCCGAGGAGGTCACCCTTCGAAGGAGGTCTCCAGGGTGATCTCGTCGATCCCGGCCAGCGCGCGCGAGACGATGCAGTCCGTCTTGGCCTGCTCGGCGTGCTCGGCGAAGTGCGCGGCGTCGATTCCCGCCACCTTGCCGACGGTCTTGATCGCGGCCTTGGTGATGGTCGGCACCTCGTCGACCATCTTGACCGTGACCTCGACGGTGGTCTTGACCGACTCCACCTCGTGGCCGTGCTGGGCCAGGTCGTTGCTCAGGGCCATCGAGAAGCAGGAGGCGTGTGCGGCCCCGATCAGCTGCTCGGGGTTCGCCCCGGCGGCTTGCCCGTCCTCGAAGCGGGACTTGAAGGTGAACTCGCCCTCCAGCGAGCCGGCGCTGAAATGGCCCTGGCCCTCCTTGAGGTTGCCGTTCCACTCGGCGTTCGCGACGTTGGGCATGCTGCTCCTCCTGCGGTGGCTTGAAGTGCGCCCCCGAGGCTATTCGCCAGCGGTCGCCGCGACCTAGGCCGCGGCGCCAAGCCCGTGGATGTCGGCCACGCGGTCGCGGTGCCTGCGCGCGGAGCCGAACAGCGAGCCGTCGACCTTGGCCCGCTTGAGGAAGAAGTGCAGGTCGTGCTCCCAGGTGAAGGCGATCCCGCCGTGCACCTGCAGGGCCGACGACGTCACGTTCCAGCCGGCATCGGAGGCCAGCGCCTTCGCCATCGACGAGGCCAGCGGCAGCGTCTCGGGCTCGGCCTCGGCCGCCCAGGCGGCCCACAGGGTGGCCGAGCGGGCGCTCTCGGTCTCGCGCAGCATGTCCGCGCAGCGGTGCGCCACGGCCTGGTAGGCGCCGATCGGGCGGTCGAACTGCTTGCGGTCGCGCGCGTACTCCACGGCCATCTCCATGACCCGCTGCGATGCGCCGACCAGCTCGGCCGACACGGCGACCGCCATCCGGTCGGAGGCCGCGCCCACGTCGCCGGGCAGGATCTCGCCGTCGCCGCCGGGGACGACGCGCGAGTAGCGCCGCGTCTGGTCGATCGCGTCGACGGGCTGGATGTCGCAGTCCTCGGCCTTGTGCAGCGTGGCCTCGTCGCCGTCCAGGAACACGATCAGCTTCGCGGTGTCGGCGTCGGGCACCAGCTCGGCGACGCCGTTCTTGAGCGTGCCGACCGTGCCGCGCTCCGCCCCGGTGGCGATGCCCTTGAGGTGCGCATCCTTCTGCTCGTCGCTGCCCGCGTGCTGGAGCGCCAGGCCGGCGGCCGCGTTGGACAGGAACGGCACCGGCGCCAGCGTGTAGCCCAGCTCCTCGAGCAGGATCACCAGCTCGACGGTGCCCAATCCCTGGCCCTCGTACTGGTCGTCGATGAAGATGCCCGGCCAGCCCAGCTCGCACAGCTCGTCCCAGTGGGCCTCGTCGTAGCGCTCGCCCTCGGCCAGCTCGCGGACGGTGTCCGGCTTGAAGCGGGCCACGAGCAGGTCGTGCGCCGTGCGCTTGATGGCCTGCTGGTCGTCGGAGTAGTCGAAGTTCATCAGCGCAGCTTCGGGAGGTTCAGGACGCGCTCGGCGATGATGTTCTTGAGGATCTCGGTGGTGCCGCCCTCGATCGAGTTGGCGCGAGCGCGCAGGAAGCGGTAGGTCCAGTCGGAGTCCTTCGCGGCCGCCTCCTCGCCGCGGATCTCCATGGCCAGCTCGGTCAGGCCCTGGTTGGCGGCCGACCACTGCAGCTTGGGCAGGGAGCCCTCGGGACCGGGAATGCCGGTCTTCATGATCGCCGTGAGGCCGCGCCAGGCGTTCAGGCGCAGCGCCTCGACCTCGATCAGCAGGCCGGCGATCTTCTGGCGCACCAGCGGGTCGCTGTCCACCCCGCGCTCCTTGGCCAGCTCGATCAGCTGTCCCAGCGCGATCTTCATCGACGCGGCGGCGCCGGCACCCAGGCCCGCGCGCTCGTTCATCAGGGTGGTGATGGCCACCATCCAGCCGTTGCCCTCGCCGCCGATCACGTTGGCGTCGGGGATCCGCGCCTCCTCGATGAACAGCTCGTTGAACTCGGCCTCGCCGGTGATCTGGTGCAGCGGGTTGATCTGCACCGCCTCCTGCTCCATGTCCATCAGGAAGTAGGTCAGCCCCTTGTGCTTGGGGGCGTCGGGGTCGGTGCGGGCCACGAGCATGCACCACTTGGCCTCGTGGGCCAGCGTGGTCCACACCTTCTGGCCGGTCACGACCCACTCGTCGCCGTCCTTGACCGCCCTGGTCTTCAGCGACGCCAGGTCCGAGCCGGCGTCGGGCTCGGAGAAGCCCTGGCACCAGATCTCCTCGCCGGACAGGATCGGCTCCAGGTAGCGCTTCTTCTGATCGTCGGTGCCGTGGGCGATCACCACGGGACCGCCCATGACCAGGCCCAGCACGTTGGCGGGGCCGGGCGCCTTGGCGCGGGCCAGCTCCTCTCCGAAGATGGCCTGCTCGATCAGCGTGGCGCCGCGGCCGCCGTACTCCTCGGGCCAGGACAGGCCGGCGTAGCCCTGCTCGTGGAGCTTGAGCTGCCACTGCTTGAGGAAGTCGAAGCTGGCGTCGTCGCCGCGCGGCGCCTCGCCCGGGTGGTTCTCGGCCAGCCACCCGCGCACCTCGTCGCGGAAGGCCTGCTCGTTGGGAGAGAGCGTCAGGTCCACCGGGCGGGCACTCTACTGGCCGCGCAGCCAGGGGGTATGCGATACGGAGGCGTTGCGTTTTTGGGGTAATGGTGTTACGGTGTTTTCAATCCGATACCGTTTCGTTTCGTAAGGAGCGTCGCAATGGCCGCAACAACCACACTCCCCGCCGCCGTCTCCGTCGAGTCGGAGGTCCATGCCAGGAGGTGGCGAACGCTCGCCGTCCTGGCCCTCAGCCTGGTCATCGTCGGGCTGGACAACACGATCCTCAACGTGGCGCTGCCGACGTTGCAGGCGGAGTTCAGCGCCTCGCCGTCACAGCTGCAGTGGATGGTCGACTCCTACCTGCTGGTCTTCGCCGGGCTGCTGCTGGTCTTCGGCACCCTGGGCGACCGGTTCGGCCGCAAGCTCGCCCTCCAGAGCGGGCTCGCGATCTTCGGGCTCGCCAGCGTGGGAGCGCTGGTGGTCGACTCCGGGACCGGTGTCATCGTCGTCCGGGCCGGCATGGGCATCGGCGCGGCGCTGATCATGCCCGCGACGCTGTCGATCATCGCCAACGTGTTCACGGGCGAGGAGCGCGGCAAGGCCATCGGCATCTGGGCCGCGATGGCGGCCGTGGGCATCGGCCTCGGCCCGCTGGCCGGCGGGCTGCTGCTCGAGGCGTTCCCGTGGTGGTCGGTGTTCCTGCTGAACGTCCCCGTCGCCGCGCTGGCGCTGGCGCTTGGCGCGCGGTTCGTGCCCGAGAGCCGTGACCCCCGTCCGGGCCACTTCGACGTGCCGGGCGCCGTGCTGTCGACCGCCGGGTTCACCGTGCTGGTCTACGCGATCATCGAGGCACCGGGGCACGGCTGGCTGAGCCCGACCGTGCTGGGCACCATCGCCGGTTCCCTGGCCCTGCTGGCCGCGTTCGTGTGGTGGGAATCGCACACGGACGAGCCGATGCTGGACCTGGGCTTCTTCCGCAGTGCCCGCTTCAGCGTCGGGACCCTGGCCGTGAGCGTCGCGTTCTTCGCGCTGCTGGGCGGCATCTTCGCCCTGACGCAGTACCTCCAGTTCGCGAAGGGCCTGAGCGCCATCGAGGCCGGCGCCGTGATGAGCCCGATGGCGCTGGGCCTGGTGGCCGGCGCCGGCAGCTCGCACAAGGCCGCGCTTCGGCTCGGCACCGCCCGAGTCGTGGCCATCGGCCTGACGGGCGTGGCCGTGATGCTGGCCCTG
>DASQLM010000144.1:0-2398 GCA_035630015.1 Thermoleophilaceae bacterium
CCATCGAGGAGCCCGAGTAGTCCTTGGGCGCCGGCACGATGCCGCCGCCCTCGCCCGGCAGGCTGACGCCGGTGGGCTTGCCGAAGCCGAACTTGCGCACCCAGTGGTCGAAGCGTTTCGGGCCCAGCTTCTGGCCGATCATCACCGACCCGACGTTCGAGGACTGGGCCAGGATCTGCGACGTGGTCAGGGTCACGGCGCCCCGGTCGTGCGCCTCGCCGATGGTGCGGTCGGCCACCTGGATCTGCGACGGCAGGTTCAGCTCGGTCTGCGGCGTGACCTTGCCGTCGGACAGCGCGCCGGCCACGGTGAACGCCTTGAACGTCGAGCCAGGCTCGAACGCCGACCCGACCGAGCGGTTCTGCAGGCCGTCCTTGGGTGAGGCGCTGAGGTCGTTCGGGTTCACCCGCGGATAGTTGGCCATCGCCAGCAGCTCGCCGTTGCGGGGGTCCATGACCAGCGCGGTGGCGCCCTTGGGGCGGTGGTCGCGCGCCACCTGGCCCAGCACCGCCTCGACCCGCTCCTGCAGCGCGGCGTCGATGGTCAGGCGCATGTCGGTGCCCGACTCCTCGCGCTTGGTGTCGGCCAGGCTGACCACCTTGCCGGTGGCGTCCTTGACCAGCCGGCGCCGGCCGTCCTCGCCGTGCAGGTCGTTGTCGAACTGCTGCTCGATGCCCGCCAGCCCGTTGCCGTCGACGCCTACCGAGCCCAGCAGCTGGCCGGCCAGCGCGCCTTGCGGGTATGTGCGGTTGGGTTCGGAGACGGTGTCGATGCCCTCGATGTTGAGCTTCGCGATCTTGTCGCCAAGGGTCGGGTCGAGCTTGCGCCGCAGGTACACGAAGCCCTTGTCGTTGTCCGACAGCAGCGGCAGCAGCTCGCTCTGGTCACGACCCAGCAGCGGTGACAGCTCGGCCGCGACCTTGGCCGGGTTCTTGATCAGCATCGGGTTGGCGAACACGGTCGTCGCCTCCTCCGAGACGGCCAGCTCCACGCCCCTGCGGTCGGTGATCGTGCCGCGGCTGGCCGGGACCTTCAACTCCTCGACCTGCTGCGTGGCCGCGCGCTCGGCCAGCGAGTCGGCCTTCACGGTGCCCAGCCAGGCCGCGCGCCCCGCGGCCAGCCCCAACAGCACGAGAAAGACGGCGAAGAGGAGTCCGATCCTGCGGTCGAGGAGGGTCGACCGCACGACCTACTGACCCGCCTGTGGCGCCGTGACCGGCGCCTGCGTGGAGACGGGGGCCTGTGGAGTGACCGCGGCCGGCGGGGTGACCGCGGCCGGCGGGGTGGTGGCCTGGGGCTGCTCGGCCACGGGAGTGGGGGTCGTCACGCCTGCCTCCTGCTGCTCGGCCATATCGTCGCCCGGCTCGGTCTGGGCCGGCGGCACCGGCTCGGCAGCGGTCAGGCCGCCCCCGGCCTTCAGGCGCGCGAGCGCGTTCTTGGCGTCGGCAGCGGGATTGGCCTTGAGGTAGCGCACCTCGCCGGCGGCGGGCAGCACCAGGCCGCGCTGGGCGGCGGCGGTCTGGATCCGCTCGCTCGAGCCGAGCCGGGCCAGGTCGCCGCGCAGGCGGGCGTTCTCGCGCTTGATGGTCTCGGCCTTCTCGGCCGTGGCCGCGATGTCGCGGTTCATCTGCAGCAGGTCGACGTTGAAGAACACGATGCCGGCCAGGAGCAGGAACACCACGCCGATCCACAGCCGGCCGGTCAGCAGCCGGTCCAGCACCGCCTGGCCGGCGGGGCGAACGACGCGGGCGCCCGGCACCGGGCGGCGCAGCGGAGCGTGAGGGCGGCGGGCCGGGGCGGCGGGGGCACGCGCGGGCGCGCGGCGGCGTAGCGGCGCTGCGGACATCAGCTCTCCTCCCCGGCCGCGAGGCGGCGGGCTGCGCGCAGGCGTGCGGAGCCCGAGCGCGGGTTGTGGGCCACCTCACCGGGCGTGGCGACCACGGACCGGCGGGTGATCAGTTCGGCCTCGGGCGTGCGGCCACAGCGGCAGACGGGCAGGTCGGGCGGGCAGATGCAGCCGCGCGTGCGGTCGGCCAGGAAGCGCTTGACGCGCCGGTCCTCCAGCGAATGAAACGAGATCGCGGCCAGGCGGCCGCCGTCGTCGAGGATCGACCAGGCCACGGGCAGTGCCCGGTCCAGATCGTCGAGCTCGTCGTTCACCACGATGCGGATGGCCTGAAATACGCGCTTTGCAGGGGAACTTCCTCCAAATCGGCGCCTGACGGCGGCCGGCAGAGCGGCCTCGACGGCGGCCACGAGCTCGCCCGTGGTCTCGATCGGGGCCTTCGTCCGGCGCCTGGCGATCTCGCGCGCGATGATCTTCGCGTTGCGCTCTTCGCCGTAGGTGGACAGCACCTTGGCCAGCTGGCGCTCCTCCATCGTGTTCACCACGGTGCGC
>DASQLM010000145.1:0-4390 GCA_035630015.1 Thermoleophilaceae bacterium
ATCGACGAGCTGGGCACGCTGAGCTTCAAGGAGATCGACGAGCGCACCAACGCGCTGGCGGCCGGCCTCTCGGACGCCGGGGTCAAGGAGGGCGACGGCGTGGCGATCATGTGCCGCAACCACCGCGGCTTCGTGGAGGCCACCGTGGCCAACGCCAAGCTGGGCGCCAACTCGCTGTACCTGAACACCGCCTTCGCGGGCCCGCAGATCACCGAGGTGGTCAAGCGCGAGAAGCCCGTGGCCATCGTCTTCGACCAGGAGTTCACCGACCTGCTGGAGGAGGCGGCCACCCGCCGCAAGCGCTTCGTGGGCTGGGTCGACGACGCCGACGAGCTCGACGACCCGACGCTGGAGGAGTTGATCGAGGGCAACTCCACCGAGCAGCCGGTGCCTCCGGAGGCCACCGGCAAGATGATCATCCTGACGTCCGGTACCACGGGCACGCCGAAGGGGGCCAACCGTGGCTCGCCCGACTCGCTGGACCCGGCGGTCTCGTTCCTGTCGAAGATCCCGCTGGAGTACCGCGCCAAGTCGCACATCGCGGCGCCGCTGTTCCACTCGTGGGGCTTCGCCCACTTCAGCCTGGGCCTGCTGCTGGGCACCACGATGGTGCTCACGCGCAAGTTCAAGCCCGAGGAGTCGCTGCGGCTGATCGCCCAGCACAACGCCGACGCGCTCGTGGTCGTGCCCGTGATGATGCAGCGCATCCTCGACCTGCCTGAGGAGGAGCGCGGCAAGTTCGACGTGTCCTCGCTGAAGGTGGTGGCCGCCAGCGGCTCCGCGCTGCCCGGCGACCTGGCCATCGAGTGGATGGACGCCTTCGGCGACAACCTCTACAACCTCTACGGCTCGACCGAGGTGGCCTGGGCCACCATCGCCACGCCGGCGGACATGCGCGCCGCCCCGGGCACGGCCGGCAAGCCGCCGCGCGGCACCGTCCTGAAGATCCTGGACGACAAGGGCGGCGACGTCCCGCAGGGCGAGACCGGGCGCATCTTCGTGGCCAACACGATGATGTTCGAGGGCTACACGGGCGGCGGCTCCAAGGAGGTGGTGGACGGCCTGATGTCCACCGGCGACGTGGGCCGCATCGACGACGCCGGCCGCCTGTTCGTTGAGGGCCGCGACGACGAGATGATCGTCTCCGGCGGCGAGAACCTGTTCCCCAAGGAGGTCGAGGACACCATCGCCCGCCACCCGGCGGTGTCGGAGGTGGCCTGCGTGGGCGTCGACGACAAGGACTACGGCCAGCGCCTGCGCGCGTTCGTGGTCGTGGAGTCCGGCAAGAGCGCCGACGAGGACGAGCTCAAGAAGCACGTCAAGTCCAACCTGGCCAACTTCAAGGTCCCGCGCGAGATCTGGTTCCTGGACGAGCTGCCCCGCAACGCCACCGGCAAGGTGCTCAAGCGGGAGCTGAAGGAGATCGAGACCGAGCCGAAGTAGGGGCTGGTACGCGCCGGTTCCGTCTGCGACAATCGGCCGCGGGATGGCGGTGAGAGCGATACGGCGTGCGTTGATGCTGATCTGCGTCGCCGTGCTGGCGCTGCCGGCTGCAGCGTCGGCCGAGGACCCGCCGCAGCTGGACTGGAACCCGCTGCTGCCCGGCCTGCCCCAGACCTACGAGCCCTCCAAGGACGCCGACTGCGTGGACGGCGACCCGCAGTGCGTCGAGCGCACGCTCACCGAGATGTACCGGCGCTTCGACACGCAGTACTCGACCTGCGACCACAATGCGGCGTTCGGCATCACCTACATCCGCGTGACCGAGTCCATCCGCAGGGCGATCCTGGACGGCGTCTACCAGGAGCCCAAGTACCTGGGTCACATCGACCGGGTGTTCGCGCGCATGTACTTCCAGTCGTACGACGCCTGGAAGGCGGGCAAGCGCGCCCAGGTGCCGATGGCCTGGCGCGAGGCGTGGGACGCCGGGCGCTCCCGGTCCGTGACCGGCCTGGGCAACCTGCTGCTGTCGATGAACGCGCACATCAACCGCGACATGCCCTACCTGATGGAGTCCACCGGGCTGACCAAGCCCGACGGGTCCACCCGCAAGATCGACCACGACCGCGGCAACAAGGTCCTGAACACGCTCTACGACGACGTGATCAAGGAGCTGGCGGCACGGTTCGACCCGACCGTCGACGACGTGGATGTGCCCGGCCTGCTGGCCGACGACGCCGCCCTGTTTCAGCTCCTGCAGGGCTGGCGCGAGGGCGTGTGGCGCAACGCCGAGCTGTTGAACAACGCCGACAACGCGGGCCAGCGCAAGGCGGCCTCGGACTACATCGAGCAGTACGCGCTGACCCAGGCGCGCATGATCAAGAACTTCACCACCACGTCCGGCTCGGGCGGCCGCGACGCCCACTGCGCGGCCTACCGGCGCGCCCACCGCGAGGTGGGCGGCATCGCCCGCGCCGACCGCCCCAAGCGCGGCAACCGCGTCAGCCGCAAGCGCAAGGTCAAGGTGCGCGTGCGCTGCCCGGAGATCATCCGCGACTGCCGCGGCCGCCTGGCGCTGATGCGCGGCCGGAGGGTGCTGGCCCGCACCACGCTGCCCTCCATCCGGGTCGGCGGCTCGAGGGTGGTCACGCTGAAGGTCAGCCGCAAGACCTACCGCACGATCAAGCGCCGCAAGCGCCTGGCCGTGACCGCGGTCACCGGCTCGCCGTCGCCGTGGGGCACCACCCGCACGGCAACGCGGCCGCTGCGCCTGAAGTAGCTCTGTGACGGAACCGCGCCCCGTGGGTAGTAGCGGGACATGCGTGCCCCACGTCTGCTCCTGAGCCTCCTCTTCATCGCCGTGGCGCTGGCCGTGGCCGCCCAACCCGCGGCCGCACAGTGCCGCAACGTCTACAAGTACGTGCCCTACCCGCCGTACGGCGACCTGGTGCTGGAGTGCGGGCCCACGACGCCCCAGAAGAAGGCCAAGCCGAAGCCCACGGCCAAGCCGCCCACCCGGGCCCAGCTCAGGGCGCTCCGCTACAAGCCGTCGGCACGCGTGACGCGGAAGGTGCGGGAGGACCTGGTACGCCGCCTGGCTACGGGCCCGCAGGCTGCCGCCATCGCCGCCGACATCCGGGCGGGCAATCTGCTGCGCCAGACGAACCGCCCCCTGCGCAAGGCGCGCTGGTCCACGAGCGACCTGGGCGACCGCTACGCGCAGGCCTTCATCGGCATCTGGCTGGTCGTGAACGACAAGAAGACGACGTCGAAGGCCGTGGACCGCGCGGTACGCAAGCAGCTCAAGGCGCAGCTGGCCCGGGGGAAGTGGCGGCGGTGCAGCGACGCGCGCCAGCAGGAGTACGCGGAGCGCCTGAGCTCATGGCTCGTGGTCATCGCGGGTAAGCGCAACGGCTACCGGCAGGCCGGCCTGGAGACGCAGGCCGACCTGTGGCGCTACGACGCGAACAAGGTCGCGCGCTCGTCCTACCTGTTCGGCCAGAACATGTTCTCCGTGAAGCTGACGCGACGCGGAGTGGTCGACGACTAGGTCTTGACCAGGTCGCGCGCAGGGTCGATGCCCCAGCGCTCGGCCACGCCGGCCAGCTCGTCCGACAGCCCCCAGCGGTCGGGCTTCTCCTCGCCCTCGTGGTCCGCCGCGGCGCCCTTGAGCAGCATCGAGCCGCGGTTGTCGCCGATCTCGCGCACCGCGGCCACCTCGGCGTCGGTCAGCGTCACGGCGGCGGGGGTGGCGGCCAGCTCGGCGCGCTTGTCCTCGACCGGGCGGGCGTGCTCGCCGGTCTCCTGGATCAGGGTCGGGGCGCAGCAGGCCACGGCCGGGTGGGCCAGGTTCCACTGGCAGGCCAGCTGCAGCAGGCTCAGTTCGTGGCGCTCGGCGATCGGGCGCAGCTGGTCGATCCGCTCCAGCCCCCGCTCCACCCAGCCGGCCGGCCGGAAGCCGCGGTGGTCGCCCTTGGGGAACTCGAAGCCCGCCGGCAGGTCGCCCCAAAACAGCCCGCCGTAGTCCACGACGCGGGTGATCACGCGCACGCCCGCGCGCTCGGCGGCGGGCAGCACGTACTCGCCCGGCCACGGTTCCAGCGGGTTCAGGATGACCATGGCCCAGTCGATCCGGTCGCCGAAGCGCTCCAGGCAGTCGATCAGGTCCAGGGTGAAGCCGTTGGCGGGGCCGGGGGCCACGCCGATGGCGCCGGCCAGGCCGTCGGCGCGCAGCGCGGCCATGGCGTCCCAGACGGCCTCTGACGTGTAGCCGGTGCGGTCGGGGTTGTGCAGCAGCAGCAGGTCGAAGGCGTCGGCGCCGCAGCGCTCCAGCGACGCCTCGGTGGCCATGCGCAGGTAGCCGGCGTAGCCGTCGGGCCCGCGCAGGCGCGGGTCGGTGAAGCGCGGGAACCCGCGCGGGCCGTCGCGCTCGCCCTCGTAGAAGTCGTGG
>DASQLM010000146.1:0-27687 GCA_035630015.1 Thermoleophilaceae bacterium
CCGTCGCCCAGCCGGTCGCCGAACACGGCCAGCCCGGCCAGGATCGTCGACAGGTTCGCGGCCACCGACGTCACGGCGATGACCGCGACCCCGTCGCCGATCTGCAGGCTGCGCGCCGAGGCGTAGAACGAGAAGACCGCCGCGCTCAGGATGACGGCGGACCACGGGCTGAGCAGCCCCACGATCCCGGCTTCCAGGTCGCCCGACAGCGCCTTGATGGCCACGTCCGAGATGCCGAAGCCCAGCCCGGCGGCGATGCCCAGCGGGATGCCCGGCGGGACGGGGACCCGGTCGATCAGGTGGGACAGGAACAGCAGCAGGCCAACGCCCACCGCGATGCTCTCGAAGACGATCATCCCCGCGAGCGAGTACTCCGAGTTCGCGCTGTCGCCGCCACCGCCGCCGGTGATCGTGAGCAGGGTGAGCGAGGTGGCCACCAGCACGATGCCCATCCACTGGCGCCGGCCCAGCTCGAAGCCGAAGAAGCGCTCGGCCAGGACGGCCAGGAACACCAGGCCACCGGCCAGCACCGCCTGGCCGATGGAGATCGGGGCCAGCGTCAGCGCGGCCACGTGCAGGGCGAACGCCACCGCCGCCACGCCCCAGCCGATGCTCCACCAGCGCGACCGGAACAGGTCGGCGGCGCTGCGCACCGGGTGATGCATGTCCACGTCCGGGGCCTCGACGGCACCGCGCTGCTTCAGGAGGAAGGCCAGGTTGGTCCCGAGCGCCGACAGCAGCGCGCAGAACAGGCCGATGCCGACGGCCGGCGAGAGGCTGGTCACCGGAGGACCGGCGGACGTGGGTTCATGGGGTCGGTTGAACGTACCCGGACGGTCAGGGCTCTACCACGGCGCTGCGGGGGTCGATCAGGATCTTGGCGTGGGTGTCCGCGGCGCCCAGCGCCTCGAACGCGCGCTCGACCCCGTCCAGGCCCACGGTCCCGGTCACCAGCGGTGAGGCGTCGACCTTGCCCTCGGCCAGCATGTGCAGGGTGTCGCGGTACTCCAGCGGCGTGTAGGCCAGCACGAAGCGCAGGTCGATCTCCTTGTTGATCGCCATGGCGGGCCGGATCGAGTCGGCGTCCATGCACACGCCTACCACGACCACGCGCGAAAACAGCGGCGCGCCGGCGATCACCGTGTCGATCATGCCGGGGATGCCCACGCACTCGAACACCACCGGCGCCTTGGGCGTGGCCTTGCCCAGCGCGTCGGCGGTCCGCCAGACGTGGCGCCAGTCCACCAGCGGGATCTTTCGCAGCTTCTCGACGGAGCCCACCGCCAGCTCCAGCGCGCTGGTCGCGCTGGTCAGGTGCCCGTGCCCGGCGGCGCCGGCGAACGGGGACTCGGTCGCGGGGTCGACCACCACGTCGGCGCCGCAGGCGGCGGCCAGGGCGCGGCGGCCGGGGGAGGGATCGCTGGCCACCACGGGCTCGATGCCGCGGGCCTTGAGCAGGCAGATCACGGCCAGGCCGATCGGGCCGCAGCCGATGACCACGGCCACGTCGCCCTTGCCCACCTCGCTGCGGCGGACCGCGTGCCAGCCCACCGCCATCGGCTCGGTCAGCACCGCGACGTCGGGGGGCAGGCCGTTGGGGACCGGGAAGGCCAGCGACTCCTCGACCAGCACCTGCTCGGCGTAGGCGCCCGACGCCTTCGCGGACAGCCCGGTCGGGTGGACTCCGCCGGGCCCGCGCAGCAGGGGCACGGCCACAACGGGCGTGCCCTCCGGCGCGTCGCCGCGACATCCCGGTCCGAGTGCGGTCACCTGGCCGCAGAACTCGTGGCCGAACACCACCTCCTGGTCGGAGCGCATGAAGTCGTCGTAGTCCAGCTCGGCCATCAGCCCTGCCACGTCGTCCGCGTGCGACCGGGCGTGCAGGTCGGAGCCGCAGATGCCGCAGCGCGTGACGTCCAGCAGCAGCTGGCCGCGGCCGGGCGCGAGCTCGGGCCGGTCCACGACCGCCAGCTCACCCCGGGTGCAGGCCACCGCCTTCATGTGCGGGAGTATCACTCAGGCAGACGCGGCCTCCGGGTCCGGGCGCACCAGGACCGTGTCCGCGACGGGGATGACCTCGTCGATGGGCAGGTCCGCTCGCGACGCGTGGTCGCGGAGCGCCTCGGGGCTCGTGGCCTGGTAGACGCAGACTGTGCCGACGGCGCTGTTGCCCTCCTCGAGGACGTAGCTGCGAATCCAGCGCACGTCGTCGGCCATCTCCTCGTCCCCCACCTGTCTGGAGCGCTCGGCCGCCAGTTCCAGGTCGTCGGGCGATCGCCACCCGCTTCGGCGGAGGATGACGTAGGTGTCCATGGCTGGCCCTTCCGTTTGAAACCGTGCAGACCGACACTACGCCCGGGGCCGGGCCGGCACAACGGCCTCGGGGGGTCCCCCCGAACTTTTTTGCCCGTCCGCGCGGTTGCCCTTAGGTTGGTCGCGTGAACCGCTTTCTCGCCATCGCCGGATTCCTGGCCCTGCTCCTCGCGTTCGCGACGGCCGGCCCCGCCACCGCCGCGCCCCAGGCCGGAGCCGCCGCCAAGGCGCGTCCGGATCTCGGGCTGACCAAGAAGTCCGTGGTGCGCCTCAAGAGCGGCCGCGTCTCCGGCGCGTTCGTGGTCCGCAACGGCGGCCGTGCCGGGGCCAAGCGGTTCCGGGCCGCGCTGAGCGTGAAGGTGGCCAAGAAGTACCGCGTGATCAAGCGCTTCAGGCTCCGCGCGCTCAAGCGCAAGCGCGCGCGCAAGGTGAAGGTCTCGGTCAGGCTGCCGCGCAACCTGCCGGCCGGCCGGCTGCCGCTGCGCCTGTGCGTGGACACCAGCCGCCGCCTGAAGGAGCGCTCGGAGAAGAACAACTGCCGCCGCGTGGGCACGGCCGTGGTCAAGGGCAAGGGCGGCCCGAAGGCTCCCGCCCCGCCCGTGAGCTCACGGCCCACGAACCCCGTTCCGTTCACCAAGGACACGGTGTTCAAGCTCGACAACTACTGGATCACCGTGCCGCAGGCCTACGACTCCACCCACAACACGCCCACCACGCTGTTCGTGTGGTCGCACGGTTGCGGCGGCCAGAGCGAGTTCGACATCAACACCGTCTCGCCGGGGGGCACCGCCCAGAGCTGGATCGCCGTCACGGCCGACGGCCGGGAGGGCGCCTGCTGGAACGTGAACACCGACCCGGCGCTGATCATGGGCGTGGTCGCCAAGGTCAAGACCCACTTCAACGTCAACCCCCGGCGCGTGATCCTGGGCGGGTACTCGTCGGGCGGCGACCTGTCCTACCGGACGGCGTACACCAACGCCAGGAGCTTCGCCGGCGTGTTGGCCGAGAACACGGCTCCGTTCCGCGACACCGGCCTGACCCCGCAACAGGGCATCTCCTCAGCCGCGTGGAAGTTCAACATCGTGCACCTGGCGCACACCGAGGACGACGCCTACCCGATCGCCACCGTGCGCAACGAGATCAACGCGCTCAAGGGCGCGGGCTTCCCGGCCGAGCTGATCGAGCGACCGGGATCCCACTTCGACAACGACAACGGCAACACCGGCACCGACTTCGACCTGAAGACGCTGCTGCTGCCGAACCTGAACAAGCCCTGGTCCGCGCCCTAGCGGCGCAGCCTGGCGTCGATCCAGCGCCGCACGTCCGCGGCGGTGGCGTTCACGATCCCGGTGTGGCTCTGACCGGTGGTCTTGACGTAGGTCAGCTTCGTGCGCGACTTGCGCAGCGCGGCCACCATCCGGTCGGTGAACGGCGGCAGGACCGTGTCGTCGGCGGTGCCCTGCTCGACCCGGACCGGCGTCTTGATCTTCAGTTCGGACGGGTCATTCCGGGCCAGCACGCGCAGCAGCGGCGCCAGGTTCGCCCCGGGGCGGAACATCTGCGAGGGGGCGACGCCGCCGAACGAGTCGGGCCGGGCGAGTCCGCCCATGTCGCGCCGGTCGGCCTGGGGCAGCAGGGCGAAGACGCTGGGGGTGAGCAGCGAGCGCAGGTCCACCGACGGGTAGCCGATCTGGATGCCCGCGCCGATCAGACCCACCAGCACCGACAGCCCCCCTGGGGTGGTCAGGCTGCGCACCAGCGGGACCTGCTCGTCCAGCTGGGAGGCCGGCGCGAACGCGGCCGTGCCGCGCAGCTTGAGCTCCGGGGTCCAGCGCGGGGCCAGGGCCGCCGCGAAGAGGGCGGCGTGGCCGCCCTGGGAGTGACCGGAGATCGCCAGCCGGGAGGACACGTCGCCGTCCAGCTTGCGCGCCGCGCGCACGATGTCCAGCACCGACCGACCCTCGGACGACCCGATCAGGTACGGGTGCCTGCCCGGGGTGCCAAGTCCCTCGTAGTCGGTGCGCACCACCGCGTAGCCCTTCTTGACCCAGGCCTCGAGCAGCGACTTGCGGATGTAGTCGCTGGCTCCGCCCAGGCGGGTCGGCGCCGTCTTGTCGGCGATGCCGGTTGTTCCGTGCGCCCACGAGACCACCGGGAACCCGCCCTTGGGAGCCTTGCCCCTGGGCACCGACACCAGTCCGGACACGCCCACGGCCTTGCCGCGCACGCCCACGGACCGGTACAGCACCAGGCGCGTGTCCGCGCCCTTGAGCTTGCTCTTCCCGGTCGCGGCCCTGGACCAGATCACGTCGCCGTGGGTCTTGCCCGGCAGCTTCGCGGGCGGCTTGTAGAAGGCCAGGCCCGAGGGGGCCTTGAGCGGCTTGGTGGTGGCGGCCGAGGCGGGGGCGGCGGCCGTGAGGGCCAGGGCGATGGCGGGGATAAGGAGGCGACGCATTGCGCGGAGTATGGCTACGGGGCAAATAACCCAATACCCGTCGCCTTTGAGTAGATTTAGTGGTCCACCCCACGGACCCGCACTTAGGAGACCCACCATGGCGCTGACCATCGGCGACACCGCACCGGACTTCGAGGCCGACACCACCGAAGGCCGCATCAGCTTCCACGACTGGATCGGCGACAGCTGGGCGGTCCTGTTCTCGCACCCCCGCAACTTCACGCCGGTCTGCACCACCGAGCTGGGCTACATGGCCAGCATCAAGCCCGACTTCGACAGCCGCAACACGAAGATCATCGGGCTGTCGGTCGATCCCCTGGAGAACCACGAGAAGTGGTCCCAGGACATCGCCGAGACCCAGGGCACGGCGCCGAACTACCCGATCATCGCCGACAGCGACTTCAACGTCTCGAAGCTCTACAGCATGCTGTCCGACGACGTGTCGGGTGATCCCACCGAGCGCACGCCGGCGCAGAACTCGACCCTGCGCAACGTGTTCGTGATCGGCCCCGACAAGAAGATCAAGCTGGTGCTGATCTACCCCATGACCACGGGCCGCAACTTCGACGAGGTGCTGCGGGTGATCGACTCGCTGCAGCTGACGGCCAAGGAGGCCGTGGCCACCCCGGCGCAGTGGCAGCAGGGCGAGGACGTGATCATCGCCGGCTCGGTCTCGGACGACCAGGCCAAGGAGAAGTACCCCGACGGCTGGGACGCCCCCCGGCCGTGGCTGCGCATCGTGCCCCAGCCGAAGTAAGGCGTGAACGGCGGACCGCCGGAGCCCGCTCTGCGCGGGTTCCGGCGCCCGATCCCACATCAATATCTGAGGTCAAGGCCGACCCGGCGCTGGCCGGGGTCCCGGTGATCGTGCTGACCACGTCCCAGTCGCCCAGCGACGTGGCCTTCGCCTACCGCAACCACGCGAACGCGTACGTGCGCAAGCCCAACGGGCTCGACGACCTGATCGCCGTGACGTGCGCCATCCGCGACTTCTGGGTCGGCGCCGCGACCCTGCCCTAGCCGGCGCTCAGGCGGCCACGCGGGAACGCCTGGTGAACCGGCCCGCCGCGGACCCGGTGCCCGGGCGGAAGAACCGCAGCGTCCCGTCCTCCAGCGCGCCGCGGCGCAGGGTCACGATGTCGACCGCGTAGTTCTGGCGCAGCCTCCACGGGGGCTTGGAGCCCTGCTTGGGCATCTGCTCGATCGACCGCTGCACGTACCCGGAGGCCAGGTCGATCAGCGGCTCGGCCGTGACCGACGCGTCGTCGTTGTGCGGTACGCAGACGTCGTAGCCCCCGGCGTCCATGTGGTTCAGCAGCCGGCAGACGTACTCCGAGGTCAGGTCCGCCTTCAGCGTCCACGAGGCGTTGGTGTAGCCGATGGTGAACGCCATGTTGGGCACGTCCTCCAGCATCAGGCTCTTGTACGTGAGCCGGTCCGGCACGTGGACGGCCTCTCCGTCCACGGTCAGGTCCACCGCGGCCATGCTCATCAGGTTCAGGCCGGTTGCGGTCACCACGATGTCGGCCTCGAGCTCCCGCCCCGACGTCAGCTTGATCCCGGTCTCGGTGAACTCCTCGATGGTGTCGGTGACCATCTCCGCCTCGCCGCTGGAGATGGACTTGAACAGGTCGGCGTCGGGCACCACGCACATGCGCTCGTCCCACGGGTCGTAGGCGGGCCGGAAGTGGCGGTCCACGTCGTAGCCGGCCGGAAGCTGGTGGCGCACGCCCGCGCGGATGGCCTTGCGCACCCACTCGGGCCGGCGGCGGCTGAGGTGGAACGTGGCCATCTGCAGCAGCACGTTCTTCCACCGCGAGACGACGTAGGCGGCCTTCACCGGCAGCAGGCGGCGCACGACCTTGGCGATCGGGTCCACGGCCGGCAGTGCGACGATGTAGGTGGGCGAGCGCTGCAGCATGGTCACGTGCGCAGCGGTCCCGGCCATGGCCGGGACCATGGTCACCGCCGTAGCCCCGCTCCCGATGACCACCACGCGCTTGCCCGCGTAGTCCAGGTCCTCGGGCCACTTCTGCGGATGGATGACCTCGCCCTGGAAGCGCTCGATGCCCTGGAACGCCGGGGTGAAGCCGCCCTCGTAGTCGTAGTAGCCGCCGCAGAGGAACACGAACGAGGCCGTCATCGCCGTGGGCTCGCCGTCGCGCTCGATCTTCACCGTCCAGCGGGAGTCGTCGCCCGACCAGCTCAGGCCCACCACCTTGTGGCCGAAGCGGATCTTCTCCTCCACGCCGTGCTCGCGGGCGGTCTCCTTGACGTAGTCCAGGATCGCCGGCCCGTCGGCCAGGGTCTTGGTGTCGGTCCACGGCTTGAACCGGTAGCCCAGCGTGAACATGTCCGAGTCCGAGCGCACGCCCGGGTAGCGGAACAGGTCCCACGTGCCGCCGATGGCGTCGCGGGCCTCCAGCACCGCGTAGTCCTTGGAGGGGCACTCCTCCTCCAGGTGGCAGGCGGCGCCGATGCCCGACAGGCCCGCCCCGACGATCAGCACGTCCACGTGGTCCATCAGGTCGCCCATCCTATGCGTAGATAGGACCGTGAGCGGTCCCGGCATCGTCCTGCCCCTCGCGGCCGTCGCCGTGGCGGTGTTGATGGTGGCCACCTGGGCCGAGGGGGTGCGCCGCCGCGACATCTCGATCGTGGACCCGGTCTGGGGCCCGGCGTTCGTGCTGGTCGCCCTGGCCGGCGCGCTTGCCGGCGGGGGAGACCCCGCACGCCGGTGGCTGCTCCTCGCGCTCACGGCGGCGTGGGGCCTGCGCCTGGGCGTGCACCTGGGCCGGCGCAAGCTGGGCGATCCCCACGAGGACCGCCGCTACGCGGCCATGCGCGAGCGGCACCGGAACTTCAACCTGTGGTCGCTGATCATGGTGTTCGGGACCCAGGGGCTCCTGGTGCTGGTCGTGTCGCTGCCGCTGCAGGTGGGTGCCAACGCGGGCGGCGAGCTGGGCATGCTGGCGTTGCCCGGCGTGGTGCTGTTCCTGGTCGGCCTGGCGTTCGAGGCGGCCGGCGACCGCCAGCTGGAGCGGTTCAAGGCCGACCCCGCCAACCGGGGCCGGGTCATGGACCGCGGCCTGTGGCGCTACACGCGCCACCCCAACTACTTCGGCGACGCGTGCGTGTGGTTCGGCCTGTGGCTGGTGGTGCTTCCGGCCGGCGGCACGTGGTGGACGGTCCTGGGCCCGGTGGTCATGACCGTGCTGCTCACGCGCGTGTCCGGCGCCTCGCTGCTGGAGAAGGACATCGGCCAGCGCCGGCCCGGCTACCGCGACTACGTGGAGCGCACCTCGGGCTTCGTGCCGCTGCCGCCGCGCCGCTAGCGCCTGACGATCGAGAAGCGCGCGCGCTTGACCTTCGAGGCCCTACCGCCGGTGGTCTTGGCGGTGGCCCGCAGTACGTACGAGCCGCGCGGCAGCTTGCGCCCCCGCAGCCGGCCGGTGAAGCGCAGCTTGTTCGTGCCGTTGTTGCCGTTGTGCTTGAACGATCCCTTCAGCGTCAGGTCGCAGCGCTTCCTGCGCGCGTTGGAGCGGGTGCGCCTCCGGCACTTGCCCCTGACCGCGCGACCGGCCTTGCGGCGCTGGACGCGGAAGGTCGTGGTGGCGAATCTGGACAGCCGGTAGGTGATCGTCGTGCCCACCTTGGCCGCGATGCTGCCGCCGCGTGGCGCGGCCGCGAAGCGGCGGCGCGACAGGCCGAGCTGGGTCAGTGCCGGGATGAAGGCGTCGATGGGGTCGCCGGGCCCGCCGCCACCACCGCCGGCGCCCGCCGGCTCGTACTCGCCGTTGACCAGCACGCGGGCGCTGCCGCGGCTGCCGTCGGCGATTCGCTCCTGGCCCTGGCGGATCGCGGGGGCGATGAAGGAGAGGCTCTCGGATTCGCCCACGCTGGCCACGGGGCCGGAGCTGCCCAGGGTCAGCAGGCTGATGCCCAGGTAGTCGACGGTCTCGATCGGCTCGCCGTTGATCACGTCGACCGTGTTCTTCACCGGGAGCCGCACGGGAATCGCGTTGATCGAGTTGGGCCGCGGCGTGAACACCTGGCTCTCCACCGGCACGCGGCAGCAGATCAGGCCGCCGGCGCCCGCCTGCGAGCGGGTGGCGCGGATGACCGTGAACGCCATCGGGCCCACCCGCGGGCCGGTGCGCACGCGCGCGGTGGTGATGACCCACTCGCCGCGCGGGGTCTGGGAGGTCCAGGCGCCGCTGATGTCGTTGCCCAGGATCGTGCAGCTCGGCGGAGCCGGGCCGATGTACACCAGCGCCTCGCAGCCGACGCCGCTGGCGTTCGCCGGTACATTCAGCGGCGCGCCCACCGTCACCGCCTCGGCGGCGGTCGGCGCGGCAAGCGCGATCCCCACCAGAGCCATACCCAGTCGCCAGCCCATGCGAGGCCCAACGTACACCCGCTCCAGGGAAGCCGCTATACGGCAGATGAGGTACGTGTGACCGCTCTTCTGGACGATCTGGTCGACTGGCTGCGGATCCCGTCGGTGTCCACCGGCGAGCCCGATCACGCCGCGCTGGAGCAGGCCGCCCAGTGGGTGGTGGACCGGGTGCGGGCCGCGGGGGGCGAGGCCGAGCAGGTGGTGGTTGACGGCGGGCACCCGCTGGCGGTCGGAGAGCTGCGTGCCGCCGACGAGGCGGCGCCCACGGTCCTGATCTACGGCCACTACGACGTGCAGGGCCCGGGCGTGGACGACGCGTGGACCGCGCCGCCGTTCGAGCCCGAGGTCCGGGACGGGCGCCTGTACGCGCGCGGCGCCTCCGACGACAAGGGCAACTTCCTTCCGCTGCTGCACGTGGCCTGCGCCATGGCCCGCGACGGCACGCTGCCGGTGCACGTGCGCGTGCTGGTCGAGGGCGAGGAGGAGCGGGCAGGCGAGGCGGTGGTGCGGTGGGTGCGCGCCGACCAGCGCGGCGCCGACGTGGCCATCGTCTTCGACAGCGGCATGCCCGACCCGGAGACGCCGGCGGTGACCGTGGGCCTGCGCGGCATGGTCGACGTGGACGTGGCCGTCCGCACCGCCGAGCGCAACCTGCACTCCGGTCTCTACGGGGGCGCCGTGCTGAACGCGCTGCACGTGCTGCTGGACCGGCTGGCGAACGTGATGCCCGGCCCGGACGGCCGCGTGCGCCCCGAGCTGCGAGCCGGCGCCGCGCCCGTGGCCGACGCCGAGCTGGAGTCGTGGCGGGGGCTGGTGCCGGGGGACCTGGCCATCACCGAGGGCGGGGGGCACCCGGTGGCGCCCGGCGCCGGCGACGAGTTCTACGAGCGCACCGGCGCCGCGCCGTCGGTGGAGGTCAACCACATCTCCGGTGGAGAGCCGCGTACGGTCGTTCCGCCCACGGCAACGGCCAAGGTCACGATGCGGCTGGCGCCGGGCCAGGACACGGAGGAGATGAAGGCGGTGCTGCTGGGCCTCCTGCGCGAGGGCCTGCCGGCCGGCGCGGAGCTGGACACCAGCGTCCAGACCGCGATGCCCGTCCTGTTCGAGGTCGACCAGCCGGCCATCCAGCTCGCGGCCCGGGCGCTGGAGCGGGCATGCGGTCGCGCACCCGCCTTCCTGCGCTCCGGCGGCAGCATCCCGATCGTTGCCGAGATGGCGGCCCAGGGGTACCCCGTCATCGCCGGCGGCTTCGGCCTTCCCGAGGACGCCATCCACGCGCCGGACGAGTCCTACGCGCTGCGGTCGCTGGAATGGGGCGAGGCGGCCGCGCGCGAGCTGTACCTGGCGCTGGCCGAGCTGCCGCGCTGATGCGGGCCGAGGCCGCGGACCTGACCGCGCGCCTGGTGGCCATCGACTCGGTGAACCCGGAGCTGGTGGTGGGCGGCGCGGGCGAACGCGAGATCGCGGCGTTCGTGGCGGGCTGGGCGCGCGAGGCCGGCCTGGAGGTCACGGAGCTGGCCGGCACGCCGGAGCGGCCGAGCGTCCTGGCGCGGGCGCCCGGAGCCGGCGGCGGCCGGACGCTGTTGCTGTGCGGGCATCTGGACACCGTTGGCGTGGAGGGCATGTCCCATGCGCCGCACGACCCGCGCATCGACGGCGACCGTCTGTACGGGCGCGGCGCGTACGACATGAAGGCCGGCCTGGCGGCCGCGCTGCTGGCCTGCCGCGACGCGGCCGGGCGAGGCCTGGCCGGCGACGTGGTCGTGGCCGCGGTGGCCGACGAGGAGCACGCCAGCATCGGCGTGCGGGAGGCGCTGGCGGTGGTCGAGGCCGACGCCGCGGTGGTCACCGAGCCGACCGAGCTGGGGGTGGTGGTGGCGCACAAGGGCTTCGCGTGGTCCGAGGTGGAAGTCACCGGCCGGGCGGCGCACGGGTCGCGCCCGCACCTGGGGATCGACGCCATCGCCAAGGCCGGCCCGGTCCTGACCGCGATCGGCGATCTGGACCGCGCGCTAGGGGCCGGCGAGCATCCGCTGCTGGGGCGGGGATCGGTGCACGCGTCGCTGATCCGCGGCGGGGCGGAGATGTCCAGCTATCCCGAGAGCTGCGTGGTGGGGCTCGAGCGGCGCACGCTGCCGGGCGAGACGGCGACCGGCGTGGAGCGCGAGCTGGGAGAGCTGCTGGACCGCTGCCGGGCCGCCGACCCCGAGCTGGTGGTGGAGCAGCGGCCGGGGCTGGTGCGCGAGCCGTTCGAGGTCGACCCCGGGGCGGACGTGGCACGGGCGGTGCTGGATGCGGCGGGCACGCGGTCGGCCGGGACCGGCGGGGCCAGCTTCTGGGCCGACTCGGCGTTCATCGCGGCGGCGGGCATCCCCACCGTGCTGTTCGGCCCGGGCGGGCAGGGCGCCCACGCCGCCGAGGAGTGGGTCAGCCTGGACGACGCGGCGTTCGTGGCCACGGCGCTGGTCGACGTGGCCGAGGCGCTGTGCTCGTAAACCAGCACCTGGACCCGCGCGCGGTCACCTCGCCGACCACCGCGGCGGCGGGCTTCCACCACACGCTCCCGGGCTACGCGCCCACGCCGGTGCGCCCGCTGTCGGACGGGACCCTGGTCAAGGACGAGTCGGACCGCCTGGGCCTGCCCGCGTTCAAGATCCTGGGCGCGTCGTGGGCGGTCGAGCGCGCGCTTGCCGAGGCGCCCGCCACCACCACGCTGGTGGCGGCCAGCGCCGGCAACCACGGCCGCGCGGTGGCCCACGAGGCCTCGCGGCGCGGGCTGGACTGCCGCGTGTTCCTGCCCGAGCGCGCGCTGGCCGTGCGGCGCGAGGCGATCGCCGGTGAGGGCGCCGACGTGGTGGTCGTGGGCGGGACCTACGAGGAGTGCGTGGCCCTGGCCCGCCAGGAGGGCGAGCGCAGCCAGGTGCTGGAGATCGCCGACGTGGGCGACTCGGGCCCGGCCCGCGACGTGATCGACGGCTACGCGACCCTGTTCGACGAGCTGGGCCGGCAGGCCGAGTTCGACCTCATCGTGGTGCCGGTCGGGGTGGGCTCTCTGGCGGCGGCGGCCGCCCGGTACGCCGCGCGCGCGGGCATCCCGGTGGTGGGGGCCGAGCCCGAGAACGCGGCCTGCCTGACCGCGTCGCTGGCGGCCGGTGAGCCGGTCTCGGTGCCCACACCGGGCACCACGATGGCCGGCCTGGACTGCGCCGAGGTGTCCGCGGCCGCGTGGCCCGACCTGCGCGCCGGCATCGCGGGCACGGTCACGGTGAATGACGACGAGGTGGCGGCGGCCCGCCGCGAACTGGTGGCCGCCGGCCTGTACATCGGCGAGAGCGGCGCCGCGCCGCTGGCCGCGCTGCGCCAGGACGGGGTGAGCCTGGGCACCGCCACGCGGGTGCTGCTCGTGGCCACCGAGGGTCCGACCGGGGACCCGGCACCGGGATAGCATCGGCTGGTGCCACGGGTCCCTCGCCTGCCACTGGTCCCCGACCCTCTGCGCCGCATCCGCGTGCCGCGCGACCTGGACGCGGTCACCGCCGTGGGGGAGGAGGCCGATCCCGCCGACGCCGGGCTGTCGCGCGACCGGGTGGAGCAGATCTGGAGAGACGCGGTGACCTGGTACCGCTCCGGCGTGCACCCCGCGATGCAGGTGTGTGTGCGCCGCCACGGCCTCGTGGTGCTGGACCGCGCCATCGGCCACGCGCGCGGAAACGGACCGGGCGACCCGCCCGACGCGGGGAAGGTCCCGGTGGCCACGGACACCCCGTTCTGCGTCTACTCGGCCTCCAAGGCCGTAACCGCCTTCGTGGTGCACGGGCTGATCGAGCAGGGCAAGGTGGGCCTGGACGAGCCGGTGGCCGACTACATCCCGGGCTACGGCATCAACCGCAAACACGCCGTCACGGTGGGGCACGTGCTGGCCCACCGCGCCGGTGTGCCCAACATGCCCGCGCACGCCTTCGACCTGGACCGGATGGGCGACCGCGAGTTCATCACCGGCACGCTGGTGGACGCCGAGCCGTTCGCCCGGCCGGGCCGGATGCTGGCCTACCACGCGGTCTCGGGCGGCTTCATCCTCGGCGAGATCGTGCACCAGGTCACCGGCCACGACATCCGCACCGAGCTGGCCGAGCGGATCCTGGACCCGCTGGGGTTCCGCTGGACCAACTACGGCGTGGACGAGGCCGACCTCGACGCGCTGGGCACCGACTACGTGACCGGTCCTCCGCTGCTGCCGCCGGCCTCGCTGCTGCTCACGCGCGCGCTCGGCGTCTCGCTGGACACGATCGTCGAGTGGTCGGGCGACCAGCGCTTCCGCACCGCGGTCATCCCCGCGGCGAACATCATGACCACCGCCAACGAGCTGTCGCGCTTCTTCGAGGTCATGCGCCGCGGCGGCGAGCTGGACGGCGTGCGGGTGCTGGAGCCCGAGACCATCGCCACCGCCCTGACCGAGCAGTCGCACCTGGAGATGGACCTTTCGCTGGGCTTCCCCACCCGCTTCTCCTACGGGCTGATGCTGGGCGCGCAGCTGGTCAGCCTGTTCGGCCGCGACACCCAGCGCGCGTTCGGCCACCTGGGCTTCACCAACACGCTGGGCTGGGCCGACCCCCAGCGCGGCACCTCGGTGGGCATCGTGACCAGCGGCAAGCCCACGATCTACCCCGAGGTGTGGCGCTTCCTCGGCCTGTCGCAGCGGATCACGGGGGAGACCACGCCCTAGTCGCCGGCGGCGAAGCCGGCGATCAGCTGGTCCACCACGTCGCGGGCCTCGCGGCCGGCGGTGACCGGGTCCTCGGCGCGGGCCACGTACAGCGCGGCCTCGTCCAGCGCGCCCACCACCACGTGGGCCAGCGGCCGCAGCGGCTGGCGGCGCACCCGGCCCACCTCCATGGCGTGGCCCAGCACACCCTCGACCAGGCCCATGCCGTGGCGCATGCCGATCTCGCGCCAGCGCTCCCAGCCCAGCACCGCGGGCGCGTCCAGCAGCACGATCTGCTGCACCTCGGGCTCGGCGCACGCGTCCAGCCACGCGCCGGCGCCCGTACGCATGGCCTCCAGCGGGTCGGTGGTCTCCGCGGCGGCCACCACCTCGCCGATGCGGGCGCCGATGTCCTCCTCCACGGCCTCGAACACCGCGGCGAACAGCTCGGTCTTGTCGGTGAACTGGTGGTACAGCGCGCCGCGGGTCACGCCGGCCGCGCGCACGATCGTCTCCGTGCCCACGCCGCCGTACCCGTGCTCGGCGAACAACGGCCGGGCAGCATCGACCAGCGCCGTGCGCGTGGCGGCGGAGCGATCGACCTGGGTTCGGCGGTTGACGGTCATACAGACAGTATGTATCTTACGTGCAGACTGTACGTAATCTAGTGCGAGGAGCAGACATGCCGACCATCGACCTGCCGAACGGAACCGTGAACTACCGCGTCGCCGGGCCCGAGGACTCGGCCGCGCCGCCCGTGGTGTTCGTGCACGGGTTCCTGGTGGACGGCACGCTGTGGGACGGCACCGCCGCCGCCCTGGCCGCCCAGGGCGTCCGCTCGTACGCGCCGGACTGGCCGCTGGGCTCGCACCCGATCGCACTGAACCAGGGCGCCGACCAGTCGCCGCGGGGGATAGCCCGCCACATCGTCTCGTTCCTCGACGCGATGGAGCTCGACGACGTGACGCTGGTGGGCAACGACACCGGCGGGGCCATCTGCCAGTTCGTGATCGACACCGACGCCTCGCGGATCGGGCGGCTGGTCCTGACCAACTGCGACGCGTTCGAGAACTTCCCGCCCGCGCCGTTCGACACCCTGTTCAAGTCGTTTCGCAGGGCCGGCGCGATCCGCGCGCTGATGGCGCCGATGCGGTCCACCGCCGCCCGCCATTCGATGGCCGGCTACGGGATGCTGGCCCCCGAGTTCGACGCCGAGCAGACACGCGCCTGGGTGGAGCCCGCGCTCAGCGACGCCGGCGTCCGCCGCGACACCGCGGCGTTCGCGCGCAAGGCCGATCCGGGCGAGCTGCTGGACGTGGCCACGCGGCTGGGCACGTTCGAGGGCCCGGTGCTGCTGGTGTGGGGCAACGGCGACCGCTTCTTCAAGATCGACTTCGCCCGCCGCCTGCGCGACGTGTTCGCGGACGCGCGGCTGGTGGAGATCGAGGACGGCCTGACCTTCGTGCCCATCGAGCACCCGCAGCGGCTGGCGCACGAGATCCAGGCGTTCAGCCCGGTGACAGCCGCGTAGCTGGTAGACCCTCGGGGCGTGGACGCCCCGACGACCATCTTCACCGAGATGACAGCGCTGGCCGAGCGCACCGGGGCCATCAACCTCGGGCAGGGCTTCCCGGACGACGACGGCCCGTCGGTGATCGTGGACGCGGCCATCGAGGCGCTGCGTGCCGGGCACAACCAGTACGCGCCGCTGCCCGGCATCCCCGTCCTGCGGCGGGCCATCGCCGAGCACCAGCAGCGCCGCTACGGGCTGGACGTGAACCCGGCGTCCGGCGTGCAGGTCACCTTCGGCGCCACGGAGGCCATCGCCGCCTCGCTGCTGGCCTTCCTGTCCGAAGGCGACGAGGTGATCGCGCTCGATCCCTCGTACGACGCGTACGCCCCCATCGCCGAGCGCGCCGGGGCAACCGTGCGCCCGATCGCGCTGGACCCACCGGGGTGGCGGGTCGAGGAGGCGGCCATCGAGGCGGCGCTGACCGAACGCACCAGGGTGCTGGTGCTGAACTCGCCGCACAACCCGACCGGCCGCGTGCTGGAGCGCTACGAGCTGGAGCTGCTGACCGCTGTCTGCCGCCGCCACGACCTGCTGGCCGTGACCGACGAGGTGTACGAGCACCTGGTCTACGACGGCACCCACGTGCCGCTGGCCACGCTGCCCGGGATGGCCGAGCGCACCGTGACCACCTCGTCGCTTGGCAAGACCCATTCGCTGACCGGCTGGAAGGTCGGCTGGGCCACGGGCCCGCCCGACCTGATCGCGCGCGTGCGTGCCATCAAGCAGTTCCTGACCTTCGCCGGCGGCACGCCGTTCCAGCACGCGGCGGCGGTGGGGGTGGCCACGCCTGAGGCCGAGACCGGTGAGCTGGCCCGGGCGCTGCAGCTCAAGCGCGACCGGCTGGCGGAGGGCCTGCGGGAGATCGGCTTCCAGCCGCTGCCCACGGCCGGGACCTACTTCCTGAACGCCGATGCCGCCCCGCTCGGCCATCCCGACGCGCGGAAGCTGTGCCTGCGTCTGCCATCGGCGGCGGGGGTGGCCGCCATCCCGGTGTCCGCGTTCACCATCGAGCCCGGCCGGGTGGGGTCGCTGGTGCGGTTCGCATTCTGCAAGCGCGACGTGGTGCTGGACGAGGCGCTCGAGCGTCTGAGAGGCTGGGCCGGTGACTGACCGGGCGACCGTCCTGCGCGAGCTGCACGAGGCACCCGAGATCCTGGTGCTGGCCAACGTCTGGGACCCGGCCAGCGCGCGGGCGGTTGCCGCCGTGGACGGCATCAAGGCGCTGGCCACGGCCAGTCATTCGATCGCCGCGGCGCACGGCTACGAGGACGGCGAGAACATCCCGCTGGACCTGCACCTGGCCGCCGTGCAGCGGGTCACCGCCGCCTCGGAGCTGCCGGTCTCGATGGACTTCGAGGCGGGCTACGGCGACCCCGGCGAGACCACGCGCCGTGCCATCGCCGCGGGGGCGGTGGGGGCGAACCTCGAGGACCAGATGCGACCGCTGCCCGAGGCCGTGGCCGCGGTCGAGGCGGTGGTGGCGGCGCGCGAGGCCGAGGGGGCCGGCTTCGTGCTCAACGCGCGCACCGACGCCTTCATCTTCGCCCGCGAGCCCGATGAGGGCACCGTGGCCGAGGCGGTCGAGCGGGGCCAGGCGTTCCTGGCGGCGGGCGCCGAGTGCGTGTTCGTGCCCCGCCTGCGCGAGCCGGACCACATCCAGCAACTGGTGTCGGAGCTGGGACCCCAGCGGCTGAGCGTGATCGCCGCGCCCGGAGTGCCGCCGGCCGCCGAGCTCGAGCGGCTGGGCGTGGCGCGCGTGTCGATGGGCCCGTGGAGCTACCGGGTGGCGCTGACCGCGCTGCAGGACGTTGCCGCCCAGCTCCTGGCCGGGGGTGGGTTGCCCGAGCACGTGCGCGCGGACGTGCTGCCCTGATGGGCGAGCACGGGTACGCGGCGTTCGCGCCGGAGGACCGCGAGGACGCCAAGCGGCGCCGGCCCGCGGTCTCGCTGGAGGGCTACGCCGCCGAGCGCGGCCTGGAGTACCGCGGCCGCGGCATGCTGGCCGGCTTCCGCGGGGGGCTGCCGAGGTGGGAGGAGGAGCAGCACAACCTGATGCGGGGCGTGCTCCCGGGCGGCCGCTTTGGCGTACTCCTGCACGAGCTGTTGAAGAGCCACACCGAGTCCTCGGAGATGCCGGGCACCTTCTACGGCGTCCGCACCTCCAGCACGGTCGGCTTCTGGCGGTCGCTAAAGCCCGACCGCCACGACATCCCGGTGATCGGCGACTTCCTCAACCCCAGGACCACCGAGCAGACCAGTGCGTTCCAGGGCCAGGGCGCGTGGTCGCCGGTGACCACCGTGGCCCTCCCGGTGCCCGAGACGGTGGCGCGGATCGGGCGCCTCGTGTTCACCGTCAAGGAGCGCACGCCGTTCATCAACAGCGCGCAGAACCTCGACCTCGAGCCGTTCGGGGTGCAGGGCTGGCGCGCGGCGCCGGGCGACCTGGTTGCCCAGGACGACCTGCCCGCCCTGCTCGCCGGTCCCGTCGGCTTCGCGCTCGGCGCGCTGGGCAGCGCCTCGTTCGCGCAGGTGGTCGTCGACCGCGGCATGGTCACGGTCAAGCGCAACGGCTACCTGGTGGCGCCGGAGAGCCTTGACGAGTTCGCCACCAGCGCGTGCGTGCTGGCCGATGGCCTGGCCGCCTGGTGCCTGGGCGGCCACCGGCAGCCACCCTTCGAGCAACCGCTCGCCCCCTGCCCATGGCAGGTCGGGAACCCGCAGGTCGTCTACCAGGGGCTGCCGAAGGCCTGGGAGGACGACTTCCGCGACTTCGCCGCCCAGCGCGGGCTCACGCTGGAGGACGCGCGCGACTGGCACCGGCAGTTCCCCTCGGTCCCGCTGCCCGGCGAGGTGCTGGCCGTGATGCGCGCCACCTCGGGGCTGCGGATCCTCTTCCCGGTCGATGTCTCGGTACACGAGCTACGCGCGGTGCGCGGCGCGATCGCGTTCGCCGTCGCCGAGGGCACGCCCGACACGCCGCCGGGCGGCATCGCGTCCGCCGAGTCCCAGGCCACCACCGCGGTGCGCGACGGCGTGGGCATCGTCTGGACGCACCGCCACTTCGGCTACACCCGGGAGGCGGACACGCTGGTGGACGACGCCCTCGCGGCCGCGAGGGCGGCCGGGATCCAACCCGCCTGACCGATGCTGGCCCAGCTGTCCGACCTGCACCTGCGCGCCGGCGACCCCGAGTCCGAGTCCAGGGTGCAGCGCGCCGTGGCCGCGGTCGCGGCCATGGACCCACTGCCCGATGCGCTGCTGGTCTCGGGCGACATCGCCGACGTGCCCGGGCCGGAGGTCTACGCGCGCGCCCGCGAGTTGCTGGAGCCGGCCGGGTTGCCGCTGCTGGCCATCCCGGGCAACCACGACGACGGCGACCTGCTGGTCGCTTCCTTCGGGACGGTGCCCGTGGTGGCAACGGCCGGAGCGCTGCGGGTGGTGGGCGTGGACACCAGCCGCCCCGGCCGCGCCGACGGTCGGCTGGAAGCTGACGAGCTGGACCGCCTGGACGCCGAGCTGGCACGCGACACCGAGACGCCGACGGTGCTGGCGATGCACCACCCGCCCGTGCTGACCGGCGTCAACGCGCTGGACGCCATCGGCCTGCCCGCGGGCGACCGGGCCGCCATCGCCGGGCTGCTGGGCCGCCACCCGCAGGTGCAGACCGTGGCCTGCGGGCACGTGCACCGCACCATGGCCACCGCGCTCGGCGGCGCGGCCGTGGTGATCTGTCCCGGTGTGAGCAGCCAGCTGCACCTGGACCTGCGCCCCCGGGACGACCTGCCGATCCAGATGACGGGTGAGCCCTCCGGCCTGGCGCTGCACGTGCTGGTCGACGGCGGCATCCGATCGCACGTGGTCACCCTGACCGATGGCTGAGGAGGTCCTGGGCGACCGCGCCCTGAACCGGGCGCTGCTGGCGCGCCAGGGGCTGCTGGAGCGCCAGGACACCGAGCCCCTGGACATGGTCGAGCGCCTGGTCGGCCTGCAGGCCCAGGTGCCGGCGAACCCGTACCTGGCGCTGTGGTCACGGCTGCGACTGTTCGACCCCGAGGAGCTGAGTGCGCTGATCGCCGACCGCGCGGCGGTTCGCACGGCGGTCATGCGGGGCACCATCCATCTGCTCAGCGCGCGCGACGCCCTGGCCATCCACCCCGTGACGCTGCCGCTGCTGGCCCAGCTGTTCAAGAGCCCGTTCGGCAAGGGCCTCGCCGGCGCCGACCCGGCCGAGGTCACGGCCGCCGGGGTGGAGCTCATGGCCGCCGAGCCGCGCACGCGTTCGGAGCTCGGCGAGCTCCTCTCGCCGCGCTGGCCCGATGCGGACCCGGCGTCGCTGGGCTGGTGCGTGACCTACCACGCGCCCTCGGTGCAGGTGCCTCCCCGGGGACTCTGGGGCGGCAGGGGCCAGGCGCGGCTGGCCACCGTCCAGCAGTGGCTGGGCCGGGAGCTGGAGCCGCGCGCGGAGCTGGATGGGCTGGTGGTGCGCTACCTGGCCGCGTTCGGGCCGGCGAGCGTGGCCGATGCCCGCACCTGGTCCCGGGTCACCGGGCTGCGCGAGGTCTTCGAGCGCCTGCGGCCCGGGCTGCGCACCTTCCGCGACATCCGTGGGCGCGAGCTGTTCGACGTGCCCGGCGGCGCGCTGCCGGACCCGGCCACGCCCGCGCCCCCGCGCTTCCTGCCCGAGTACGACAACGCCGGCCTGTCGCACGACGACCGCTCGCGCCTGTTCGCCGGGCTGGGGCCGTCGGGCGGGTTGCCCGGCGGCGGCACGCCCGGCAGCCTGCTGGTGGACGGCTTCTACCGGGCGAAGTGGCTGCTGACCGAGCGGAAGGGAACGGCCCGCCTGGAGGTCCTGGGCTTCACGGCGCGGGCGGACGACCCCGCCGGGACGGCCGCCGCGATCGAGGCCGAGGCGCACGCGCTGCTCGCCTTCCTGGCGCCCGGCGCGGAGCGCCGGGAGCTGGTTCCCTAGAGCGCGCCGGCGGGCAGCACGTAGCGCAGCGGCGTGCCAATCACGCGGGCCTCGCCGCCTCGTCCGCCGTGCAGCCCGCCGGGCGGCGCGGCCACGGCGGCCTCGGGCCGGCCGGCGTGGGCGGTGATCCAGGCCACGATCTCGGTGAAGTCGGACCCCTCCGCGAGGATGGTGGCGCGCTCGATCACCGTGCCTCCCGACGGGTGCGGCCGTGCGAGCCGGGTGACCAGGGCGCGGATGGCCTCGTCGGGCTCGGGAGCGTGTTCCGTCTCGGCAGTGGTGTCTTCCATCTCTCCGAAGCTACTCCGATGGCGCGGCCCGTGGGGCCGCGGGTCGTCAGCTGTACGCGTCCCACTGCCTCAGGCGAGGCAGCGGGTCGAACGGGCCGGCCGGTCCGTGGATCTCGAAGTGCAGGTGGCAGGGGGTGGTGCGGGCGTTGCCGGTCTGGCCGATCTCGCCCAGGCGCTGGCCGGTGCGCACGCGCCCGCCGGGCGGCACGCGGCCGGGCGAGCGCAGGTGCGAGTACCAGTACTCGCGCCGCTGCCCCGCCCCGCGCACGATCACGTTGTTGCCGTACAGGACCGGGTCGTGGTAGCGCCGCCTGACCACCCCGGCGCGGGCGGCCACCACCGGCGTGCCGCAGGCGGTCAGGATGTCGAAGCCCTCGTGCGTGCGCCCGCCGCTGCGGCCCGCGCCGAACAGGCCGACGCCGCCGCGGGCGCCGTGCGGGCCGCGCACCGGGAAGACGCCGCTGCGCAGCGTGAACCGGCCCAGGCGCTTCATCCGGCCGCCGGCGGGCCCGCCGCTGACCGTGTAGCGCCCCTCGCGCGCCGCCGCGGAGTCCCAGCGCAGGCGCAGCGGCCCGGGCGGCGTGGCGGCCCGGACCACCCATCGCCGGGCCAGGCGCCGGCCGCGGCGGATCTCGACGCGCAGGCCGGCGGGGCCCGGCGAGGTGAAGCGCAGACGCAGGCCCACCCGCCGGCCGCCGGCGACGGGGCGACGCGGCGTGATCACGGCGCGCGTGAACTCCGGCGACACCGGGGTGCCCGCCGCGTGCGGTGGCGGCGGTGCGTCGATCACGGGCGGGCGAGCAGCGCGGCGCCGATGGCGCCGCCCAGGTCGCCCAGCTCGGCGAGCACCACGTCGGGCGGGTCGGAGTCGTTGAACAGGTGCGGGGTCATGGCCGCCTGGATCCGGCCCACGTAGGGCTTGCCCAGCCGCGTGCCCATGCCGCCGCCGATGACCACCGCCTCCACGTCGAGCACGTTGATCGCCGACGCCACGCCGGCGCCCAGCGCCTCGACCGCCTCGTCCAGCAGCGAGGCGGCCATGTCGTCGCCGGCCTTCAGCGCGCGGGCCCAGACGCCGCTGGACAGCCGCTCGCGCCCGCGCTTCTCCATGATCTTGAACAGCTCGGTGTGCTCGCCCTTGTCGACCCGCTTGCGCGCGCGCCGCTCCATCGCGCCGCGGCCGGCGTAGGCTTCCATGCAGCCCTTGCGCCCGCACGGGCAGCGGCGACCGCCGATCTTGACCACCACGTGGCCGATCTCGCCGGCGGCCGAGCGGCCCAGCCACGGCTTGCCGTCCAGCACGATGCCGCCGCCCACGCCGGTGCCCCAGAACACGCCCAGCAGCGAGTCGTAGGGCCGGCCCGCGCCCAGCGCCACCTCGGCGTCGGTGGCCACCTGGACGTCGTTGCCCAGGTACACCGGACAGCCCAGCGCGTCGGCCAGCGCGTCCTTGAGCGCGAACGGCGCGTCCCAGTGGGGCAGGTTGCCCGCGCCGGCCACGGTGCCGGCGGCGTCGTCCACCACACCCGGAGAGCCCACGCCCACGCCCTCCAGGTCCTTGGTCTCCACGCCCGCGCTGGAGGCCGCCTCGCGCATGGCCTCGGCCATCGCCGCGGCCACGTCGGCGGGCTCGCCCTCGGTGGGGGTCGGGTGGCGCGACTGCCCGTGCACCTTGCCGTCGTCGTCCAGCACCGCGGCCTGGATCTTGGTGCCGCCCAGGTCGATGCCGCCGCGCATGGCGGTCATGCTACGCGGCGATGACGGTGCTCGAAGCCATCGCGGTCCTCCTGGCGGGGGGAGCGGCCGGAGCCATCAACGTGGTGGTGGGCTCGGGCACGCTCGTCACCTTCCCCGTCCTGCTGGCCGTGGGCTACTCGCCGCTGGTGGCCAACGTGTCCAACACGCTGGGGCTGGTTCCCGGTTCGCTGGCCGGGGCGGTGGGCTACCGCGAGGAGCTGCGCGGCCGCCGGCGCCAGGTCAGCGAGTTCGCCTGCGCCTCGGTCGCCGGCGGGCTGGTCGGAGCGGTGCTGCTGCTGGTGCTGCCCGAGGGAGCGTTCGAGGTCGTGGTGCCGGTGCTGGTGGCGCTCGCGGTGATCCTGGTCGCGGTCCAGCCGCTCATCTCGAAGAAGGTCGGCGCCCCCGAGCGGGGCGGGCGCAAGGCCCGCGGCGGGCCGCTGCTGTTCGGGCTGATCTTCGTCACGGGCGTCTACGGCGGCTATTTCGGCGCCGCCCAGGGCGTGCTCCTGCTGGGGATCATGGGCCTGATGCTCAGTGACTCGCTGCAGGAGCTGAACGCGATCAAGAACGTGCTGGCCGGCCTGGTCAACGGCGTGGCAGCGCTGGTGTTCGTGTTCGCCGCCGACCCGGCCTGGGAGGCGGTGGGGCTGATCGCCGTGGGGGCCACGATCGGCGGCGCCGCCGGCGCCAAGGTGGCGCGCAGGCTGCCGCCGAACGTGCTGCGCGGGGTGGTCGTGGTGGTCGGCTGCGTCGCCTTCGTGCAGCTCGTGCGGTGATTCCTGCGCGGGCGCCCGGACTCAGGTGGTGAAGACGATCTTCCCGGCGGTGTCGCCGTCGATCATCGCCTTGACGCCCTCCGCGGCGTCGGCCAGCCCGACCTCGGCGCCGATGCGCGGCTTGATCCCCTCGCGCTCGAGGTAGGCCAGCAGGTCGGCCAGCTCGTCGCGGGTGCCCATCGTCGAGCCGACCACGTTCAGCTGGAGGAAGAACAGGCGCTGCAGCTCGCCACGCTCGGCGTCGCCGGAGGTGGCGCCGGCGATCACCACGGTGCCGCCGGGCTTCAGCGACTTCAGCGAGTGCGACCAGGTGGCGCCGCCCACGGTCTCGAACACGGCGTCCACGCGCTCGGGCAGCCGCGCGCCGGGCTCGAACGTGGCGTCGGCCCCCTGGGCCTCGGCGATCGCCCGCTTCTCCTCGGTCGAGCCGGTGACCCACACGCGGATGCCGGCGTTCGAGCCGAGCGCGGTCAGCGCCGTGGCCACGCCGCCGGAAGCCCCCTGCACGAGCATCGTCTGGCCCGGCCGCAGGCCCGACTTCACGAACAGCATCCGGTAGGCGGTCAGCCACGCGGTGCCCAGGCAGGCGGCCTCGGCGAACGAGAGCGCGTCGGGCTTGGGCAGCACGTTGCGCTCGGGCACCACCACCTTCCGGGCCATGGTGCCCTGGTGCTTCTCGGACAGCAGTGTCCGCTTCGGGTCCAGCGTCTCGTCGCCGACCCAGCCGGGTGAGGGCACCACGCCGTGGATGACCACCTCGCTGCCGTCCTCGGTGGTTCCGGCGCCGTCGCAGCCCAGGATCATGGGGAACTGGTCCTCCTTGATCCCCACGCCGCGAAGCGTGAACACGTCGTGCATGTTCAGGCTGGCGGCCTTGACGTCCACCGTCACCCAGCCGTCGGCGGGCTCGGGGTCGGGGCGGTCGCCGACCTCCAGGGCGGAGAGCGGATCGTCGGCGGCGGGGGCTTTCGCGTAGGCGGCGAGCATGGGCACGTCCTACCCCCGGCATCTAGATTCATGCCCGTGGCCGACCCCAACACCTTCACCGGCGCCCTGCTGGACCGGGCCGCGGACGGCCGCCGCACGGACGCCGCCTGGGTGCACGAGCAGTTCAGCCATCCCGGCGCCCGCGCGGTCCTGGCCGCCGACGAGGGCATGCGCGTCCGCGACGGGCACCTGGCGCTGCTACCGCTGAGCCAGGCGCCGGCACCCGTCGGTGACGGGGTGCCGTTGTTGCTGGGCCTGGACGACGACGGTCCCGTGTTCGCCATCGACGAGGGACCCACGACCGAGGCCGGACGCCGGCCCGCGTTCGTGGGCGCCGGCGGGCGCCGCGGCGAGCCGCCGCCCACCGACGACCGGCACCTGGGCCTGCGCGAGGCCGCCCAGACGCTGGACCGTGCCGAGGCGGCGCTGGCCGCCTACGCGGCCGCGATGCTCAACTGGCACCGCAGCCACCGCTTCTGCGCCAACTGCGCCGCGCCCACGGACGTGGCCGAGGCGGGCATGGTCCGGTCGTGCCCCAACTGCCGCGCCCAGCACCACCCGCGCGTGGACCCGGTGGTGATCATGGTCGTGACCGACGGGAGCGAGCGCGTGCTGCTCGGCCGCCAGAAGGTGTGGCCGGCGCGGCGCTACTCGGCGCTGGCCGGGTTCGTCTCGCCGGGGGAGAGCCTGGAGGAGGCGGTCGTGCGCGAGGTGTACGAGGAGGTCGGCGTGCGCGTGGGCCGGCCCGAGTACCGCAGCTCGCAGCCGTGGCCGTTCCCGGGCTCGCTGATGCTGGGCTTCACCTGCCCGTGGCAGGAGGGCGACATCGGCGGCGCCGACGAGGAGCTCGAGGACGCGCGCTGGTTCGCCCGCGACGAGGTGGCCGCAGCCGCCGCCGACGACTCCTGGGACACCCCCGACGACGGCGCGGAAAGCCTGCTGCTGCCGCCCCGCTCGGCCATCGCGCGGCGCCTCATCGAGGGCTGGCTGGCCGGTTAGTCTGTCTGGCATGGCCACCGCCCAGGCATCGACGACGGAGTGGGCGGGCAGCCTCGAGCCCTCGCCCGCCGGACCCATCGACGAGGCCGAGGCCGCCACCCTGGCCAGGCCGCCCGCCGCCGACCTTCCGCGGGCGCTGCAGGTGCTGCGCTTCAGCCAGCGCCAGATCGAGTGGGTGTTCGCCTGCCGGCGCAAGCTGGGACCGGTGTTCCGGGTCAAGGGCGTGATCCCGGGCGACCCCACCGTGACCAGCCATCCCGACCACGTGAAGTCGCTATTCACGGCCAAGCCGGGGCTGGCGCCGTCGCTCACCGGCGAGTCGCCCCTGCGGCCGATCTTGGGGTCGGGCTCCGTGCTGACGTCGGTCGGCGACCGCCACATGCGCCAGCGCAAGCTGCTGCTGCCGCCCTTCCACGGCGAGGCCGTGGCGCGCTACGTGGAGATGATCGACGAGGTCACCGCGCGCGAGATCGACCGCTGGCCGGTGAACGAGCCGATGGCGCTGGCGCCGCGGATGCAGGCCATCACCCTGGACGTGATCATGCGCGGGATCTTCGGCGTGGACGACCCGCAGAAGGGCACGCCCGAGTACGGGCTGCGCGAGGCCACCCGCCGCCTGACCGAGCTGTCGACCAAGCCGATCGCCCAGATCGGGGAGCTCACCAACCTGGGCCGCGCCGAGCCCGTCGGCCTGACCAAGCTGGCGATGAAGGTCATCGACCGGCCGACCTTCCAGGTGATCGCCGACCGCCGCCGCGCCACCGACCTCGACGAGCGCACCGACATCATGTCGCTGCTGATGCGCGCCCGCACCGAGGACGGCGAGGCGCTGACCGACCAGGAGCTGCGCGACGAGCTGCTGACGCTGGTGCTGGCCGGCCACGAGACCACCGCCAACCAGCTGGCCTGGACGTGGGAACGCCTGGTGCGCTGGCCGGAGGCCCTGGAGCGCCTGACCGAGTCGGTCCGCGCGGACGACGCCGACGTCGACGACGTGGTCGAGCAGACGATCAACGAGAGCATGCGCTCGCGCCCGGTGATCCCCATCATCGGCCGCCGCGTGACCGTGCCCTGGCGCCTTGGCGAGTACGCCGTGGAGGCGGGCGCTCCCATCTCCATGAGCATCCTGCTGGTCCACCACCGCGAGGACATCTACCCCGATCCGTTCTCGTTCCGGCCCGAGCGCTGGGAGGACGTCAAGCCCGACACCTACCGCTGGATCCCGTTCGGCGGCGGCGTCCGGCGCTGCCTGGGCGCGGCGCTGGCCATGGCCGAGCAGCGCGCGGTGCTCAAGGCGATGGCCCGCCGGCTGGACATCACGGCCGCCGATCCCGAGCCCGAGCGGGCGCTGCACCGCAACGTCACGATGATCCCGGCCCAGGGTGGCCGGGTCGTGGTCAGCCCGGCTTCTCCGCGGTGATGTAGGTCCAGCCGGCCGCGAAGGTCGGCCGCTGGGCGAACAGCACCTCCATCGCCTGGCGCATCAGCCGCAGGCGGTCGTGCACGCGCTCCTCGGGGATCCAGCCCAGCACGGTCCCGTGGAACGCCGACAGGAAGTCGAACCACTCGTGCACCGAGGCGTCGATCGTGGCCTCGCGCATGTGCTTCACACCCAGGCCCGCCACCGTCAGCGCGGCCACGTAGTCACCCAGCGGCCGGGGCGCGGGGAACGCCTGCCGGCGGATGGCCGCATGGCGCTCCAGCAGCTCGCGGTCGCGCAGCAGCGGCTCGTAGCGCTCGTAGGTGCGGTCGCTGCGCACCAGGTCCCGGGCGCGTTCGTCGATGGCCTCGACGGTCTGGTCCAGGAGCCAGTCCCGCCGGCCGCCCGGGTCCATCACGTTGCCCGAGCTCAGGTACACGCGCCCGCCCGGCCTGAGCACGCGCGCCCAGGCGGCGGCGACGGCGTCGAAGTCCGGGTAGAGGTGGATGGCGTTGGTGCTGACCACCGCGTCCACGCCCCGCCCGGCCAGGTCGGGGCCCAGGGCGTCGTCCAGCGAACCTTCGAGGAGCCGCAGCCCGATCAGCGGGTCGCTGCGGAACTTCTCGAGCGCGATGCGCAGGAACGTGGGCGAGGGGTCCACGATCAGCGTCCCGACCTGCCGGTCGCCGATCCGCCGGCGCAGGCGCTCGACCAGGATGCCGCTGCCGCCCGAGTAGTCCAGGAGGATGTCGCCGGCGTGCAGGTCGGCGGTCAGGTCCTCGACCGTGGGGTCCAGGTTGGCGTACCACCCGTGGCCCTCCACGTGGTCGTGGGCCACGCCCGCGGAGTCCAGGGCCTCGGTGGTCCACGGCTGGTCGGGCACGGGGTCGAAGCCGGCCGGCCAGACGGTGCCGTCATCGCCGTCCAGCGGCACCGCGAGCTCGCGGTGCAGTTCGAGCAGGCCCTCGACGGCCTCGGCGCCGCCCCGGCCCCAGCCGCACTCGGTGGCCACCCCGAAGCCGTCCACGTGCTCGCGGGCGGCGGCGATCCGGTCGCGCGCG
>DASQLM010000147.1:0-2574 GCA_035630015.1 Thermoleophilaceae bacterium
CCGCTGACCGACCGGGTCACGGCCACCACCGAGCACGTGGTGCCCAAGGTCAAGGGCGGCCCCTCCTGGCTGGAGAACGAGGTCGCGGCGTGCCGGCGTTGCAACGCCGAGCGTGGCCACCGCGGCGTCGTCGACTGGCTCGAGGAGTGCGAGCGCCGCGGCTGGTCCCCCGACGCCGAGCGGCTGCAGCGCGTGCTCGAGGCGCTGAGCGCGGCCATCTCCGAGCGCGGCGGACAGCGGCGCGCCCGCCCCTACCTCGACGCCCAGCTGCGCCGGCTCGCGAAGCGCCGCCCCGCCGCCGCCTAGGAGACTGCTGAACAAAGTGGGGTGTCGGAGCGGGCGGCGGGGCTGGGGCTTGGGATCCTTGCGGGGTGCAGGGTCGCTCTGATGATCAGCGTGAGTTGCTGGATGTGGAGTCGGTCGCGGGGCATCTGCTGAAGCCGGGCAGTGTGTTCGCGTTCCTGGCCCAGCACCGGGGGCGGCTGTTTCCGCCGGAGCTGTTCGCCGACCTGTTCCCCACCCGCCGTGGCCGGCCGAGTGTGCCGCCGGAGGTGGTGGCCACCGTCCTGGTCCTCCAAGCCCTGCACGGGCTCTCGGACCGCGAAGCGGTCGAGGCGCTGACGTTCGATCTGCGGTGGAAGGCCGCGTGCGGTTTGGCGATCACCGACACCGCGTTCGACCCGTCGACGTTGACCTACTGGCGCCGGCGCCTGGCTGGCTCCGAGCGCCCGGAGCGCGTCTTCGAGGTCGTCGCCGCGGTGATCGCCGAGACCGGGGCGGTCACCGGGAGGACCCGGCGGGCGCTGGACTCGACGATCTTGGATGACGCGGTCGCCCGCCAGGACACCGTGACCCAGCTGATCGCCGCGATCCGCCGGGTCGCCCGCGACGTCTGCGGCGCCGGCGAGATCGTCACGCAGGTCTCGGCGCGTCCGGGCGGGCATGACTACTCCCGCCCGGGCAAGCCCGAGATCGCCTGGGACGACCCGGCCGCCCGCGACGAGCTGGTCACCGCGCTGGTCAACGATGCGCTGGCGGTCCTGTCCGGGATCGAGGAACGTCACCCTCACGGCGCTGGGCTCGACGAGAAGGCTGCGCAGGCGGTGGCGTTGCTGGCGCTGGTGGCCGGCCAGGACGTCGAACCCGCGGAGGGCTCCGATGGCACCGACGGCCGCTGGCGGATCGCCCGGCAGGTCGCCCCGGACCGGGTCATCTCCACCGTCGACCCCGACACCCGCCACGCCCACAAGAGCCGCGAGCGCCGCCAGGACGGCTACCGCGCCCACATCGTCGTCGAACCCGACACCGGGCTGATCACCAACACCGCGCTGACCCAGGCCACCGGCCCGGACAACAGCGACGCCACCGTCGGGATCGCCCTGCTCCACTGCGACACCACCCTGGATGTCGAGCCGCTGGCCGGCGAGCCCGTGGAGGTGTTGGCCGACTCGGCCTACGGCACCGGCGACGCGCTCGCCGCGCTCGAGGCCGCCGGGCACACTGCGGTGATCAAGCCTTGGCCGCTGCGGCCGACCGTTGCTGGTGGGTTCACCATCGATGACTTCACCCACGACGCCGCGAGCAACACGGTGACCTGCCCGAACGGGGTCACCCGCCCCGTCACCAGCAGCGGAGCGGTGACCTTCGGGGCGCACTGCCGCGGCTGCCCGCTGCGCGGGCGCTGCACCACCGCCACCGACGGACGCACCCTCAAGCTCGGACCCCATCACGCCCTCCAGCGCGCACACCGCGCCCGCGCCCGGCTCCCGGAGCACATCGAGAGCTACCGGCGGCACCGGCCCATGGTCGAACGCTCCATCGCCTGGCTCACCCGCGGCAACCGGCGCGTCCCACACCGCGGCGTCACGAAGAACAACGCCTGGCTACACACTCGCGTCGCCGGGATCAACCTGCGCCGCCTGCTGAACCTGGGCCTGCACCTCGACCACGGCCGCTGGACCCTCGCCCCGATCTGACCCAGCACCTCGACCCTCGGGCTGCGGCCTCGACAGCACATCACCAACGCGCCACCATCACCGGCGGGCGGGGCGACCTCGTGTCGCACCCACGGGTGCTGACCTCTGCAGCACGACTGCCGCGAGGCGCCCCGCCCCCAACCCTCACTTCTTCAGCGGTCTCCTAGAGCCAGCGGTTGCGGCGGAAGGTCCTCCACAGCACGGTGCAGATGAGCGCGATGGCGAGCAGGACCGCGGGGTAGCCGTAGGTCCAGTGCAGCTCGGGCATGTAGTCGAAGTTCATGCCGTAGATGCCGGCGAGCATGGTGGGCACCGCGAGCAGCGCCGCATAGGCGGTGATCTTGCGCATGTCGTTGTTCTGCTGGAGCGTGATCTTCGCGAGCACGGCGTCGACGAGCGTGGTGAGCAGTTCGTCGAACGAGGCGACGCGCTCGGCCACCGTCGCGAGGTGGTCGTCCACGTCGCGGAAGTAGGACCGCACCTCCTGGTGCACCAACGGGCTCCAGCCCTCGGTGAGGCGGCGCATCGGCGTGACCAGCGGGGTGATCGCGCGGCGCATCTCCAGCACCTCGCGCTTCATCAGGTAGATCTGCTCGGC
>DASQLM010000148.1:0-2143 GCA_035630015.1 Thermoleophilaceae bacterium
CTCGCCACGCCGTGGCCCGCCGTGCCCGGCGCCCACGTGCTCGACCACGCCACCCCGGTGGCGTACTGCCTGCCCGGCCGGCGCTCCCGCCTCGTGCTCTCGATGGGCACGCTCCAGGCCCTCGACCCCGGCCAGGTCGTCGCCGTGCTCGCCCACGAGCGCGCGCACCTGCGGGAACGCCACGACCTCGTGGTGCTGCCCTTCGTGGCATGGGGGGCGACGGCCCCGTTCGTGCAGGGGATGGTCCGTGCCCAGGTCGCGGTGGCCGCGCTCATCGAGATGCGGGCGGACGACGTCGCCGCCGCGCACACGCAGCCTGCCGAGCTGGCGTGCGCGCTGCGCACGGTCGGCGGCGCGGCTCCGGCGGCGGCGCTCGGCTCGTTCGTCACCGCCCTCGACCGGCGGCTCGCCCGGATCACGGCACCTCCCGCACCGTTGCCGGGCCCGGTCTGGGCGCTGGTCCGGGTGACCGCCGCCGTCCTGGTCGCCTTGCCTCCCGTGGCGCTGCTCGTCACCTGACGACTACGGCGCCGGGGGTTCCGGACGCCCCCGGTGGGAACCCGCCTCTCGTACGCCACCAGGAGAGGACGCACCGTGCCCGAGAAGGCGAGCGGCGACCAGTTCAGCGCCGAGGACCCCACCACCCGCTACCCCTCGCCGGGCAGCGGCAAGAAGGAGGTCGAGCACCCGGGCCTCACCAACGACATGGACGTCCGCCCCGACCACGGGGAGAAGACCTACCGCGGTTCCGGCCGGCTCGAGGGCCGCAAGGCCGTGATCACCGGCGGGGACTCCGGGATCGGGCGCGCCGTCGCGCTGGCCTTCGCCCGTGAGGGTGCGGACGTGCTGATCTCCTACCTGCCGGACGAGGAGAAGGACGGGCAGGAGACCGTCCGGCTCGTCCAGGAGGCCGGCCGGACCGCCGTCGCGGTGCCCGGCGACCTGGTCGAGGAGGCCGACTGCCGGGCCGTCGTGCAGCGGGCCGTCGACGCCTTCGGGCGCATCGACGTGCTCGTCAGCAACGCCGCACACCAGATGGCCGCCCCGAGCGGCATCGAGGACATCAGCACCGAACAGCTCGACCGCGTGTTCAAGACCAACCTGTACGCGCTGTTCTGGCTGTGCCAGGCGGCGATCCCGCACATCCCGGCGGGCGGCAGCATCATCACCTCGTCGTCGGTGCAGGCGTTCAACCCCTCGCCGCACCTGCTCGACTACGCCACCACGAAGGGCGGCATCGTCACCTTCACCAAGGGGCTGGCCGCCCAGCTCGCCGAGAAGGGGATCCGGGTCAACTCGGTGGCGCCGGGACCGGTCTGGACGCCGCTGATCCCGGCCACGATCCCGGGCGAGCAGCTCGGCGACTTCGGCGCGCAGACGCCGCTGGGCCGGGCGGCGCAGCCCGCCGAGCTCGCGCCGTTCTACGTGTTCCTGGCCTCGGGGGAGTCGGGGTACATGACCGCCCAGGTGCTCGGTGCGACGGGCGGGACGCCCATCACCTGATCACGCCGTCGCGAGGCCGGGGGCGCTGCGCCCGCCGATCAGCAGCGTGGCGACCCCGGCCACCGGCAGGGCCACGAGCAGGCAGAACGCCGCCGGCACCCCGACGACCTCGGCGAGCCCGCCGACCAGGGCCGCACCCACACTCGCGCCGGTCAGGAACACCAGCGTCGCCACCCCCAGCGCCACGCCTCGCCGGGCCGGCGATACGGCGGCGCCGACCGACGCGATCATCGCCGGCTGGCCCACCCCGAAGGCCGCGGTCACGAGCGCGACGGCCACCGCCAGCAGCACGGGCGACTCGCTCGCGCCGCCGAGCGCGGCGACGAGCAGCGCGACGACCGCGGTCGGGCACGCCACCGCGATCGCCCGTCGCGGCCCGAGCCGGCCGATCAGGGCTCGCGCGATGCGGGGCGAGACGAACCCGATCACCGCCGACGGAACCAGCAGCAGCCCGGTGGCCAGGGGCGTCCAGCCCCACGACGCCGCCGCCAGCGGCACCCCCAGCAGCAGCGCGAACCAGCTGGCCGGCACCGCGGCGGTGGCGAAGGCGCTGCGCAGCACCGTGCCGTTGGTGATGATCTCGCGGGGCAGGAACCCGTCCGGGCGGGCCCGGACGCGGGCGGCGACCGCCGGCACGCCG
>DASQLM010000149.1:0-5598 GCA_035630015.1 Thermoleophilaceae bacterium
GTCGAGCTGGCCGACGCCACCCGCCGCCCCGACCGCTTCGGCCTGGACGACCTGGTGCACATGGTCGACTACGGCGCCAGCCCGCGAGGCCCGATCTCGCTGGTGCAATCGGCCCAGGCGCTGGCGCTGCTGCGCGGCCGCCGCTACGTGCTGGCCTCCGACGTGCGCGACCTGGCCCCCGACGTGCTGCGCCACCGCCTGGTGCTGAGCTACGACGCGCTCAGCGACGGCGTGGACGCCGATGACGTGCTCGACCGCGTGCTCGAGGCCGTCCCCGAGCCCGGCAGCGAGGCCGAGCCTCCCGAGGAGTTCCGGGAGGCGTCGGCCGCTTGAGCCGGAGGCCCTCCAAGCGCCCGCCCGGCAGCCAGGGCCCCGGCCCGATGCCGGGGGCGGTGCTCGGCCCGCTGGAGCTGGAGATGGCGCGCCGCGCCACCTCGCCGCTGTCCGGCGACCGCCCGGCGCCGGGCGTGGGCCAGGGCACCGAGATCGCCCAGCTGCGCCCCTACCAGCCGGGCGACGACGTGCGCCGGCTGGACCCCGCCGCCACCGCGCGCACGGGCCAGGCGCACGTGCGCCTGCAGGTGCCCGAGCGCCAGCTGACCACCTGGATGGTGCTGGACCTGTCGGCCTCGATGGCGTTCGGGACCGCCGACCGGCTGAAGTCCGACGTGGCCGAGGGCGCCGCGCTGGTGGTGGGCCGGATCGCCACCCGCCGCGGCGGCCGGTTGGGCATCGTGACCTGTGGGGCGGCTCACGACCGGCGGCTGCCCCCGCGCGGCGGGCGCACCGGCTACGTGGCGCTGACGCGGGTGCTGGAGGAGGGCGTCGGCCCCGATGGCACCGGCGACGATTCCGCGCTGACCACGGCCCTGGACCGGACCGGCCGGCTGGCCAGCCGCACCGGGCTCGTGTGCGTGATCTCCGACTTCCGCGGCCCGCGCACCTGGCGCCGCGCCCTGAGCTCCCTGGGCCACCGCCACTCAATCCTGGCCATCGAGGTGCGCGACCCGCGCGAGGGCGAGCTGCCCGACGTCGGCCACCTGTCGCTGGTGGACCCCGAGACCGGGCGCCACCTACGCGTGGACAGCTCCGACCGCCGGCTGCGCCAGCGCTTCGCCGCCTCCGAGCGCCGGCAGCGCGAGCAGGTGGCGGCCGACCTGCGCCGTGCCGGCGCCCGCCACGTGGTGCTGCGCACCGACCGGCCGTGGCTTCGCGACCTCGGCCGCGAGCTGTCGGCGGGTGCCCACCACGGCGTGCTGCGCCGATGAGCTTCGCCAGCCCCCTCTTCCTGCTGGCGCTGCTGGCCATCCCGGCCGCGATCGGCCTGCAGCGGCTGATGCGCGGCCGCCAGCGCCGCCACGCCATCCGATTCACCGGCGTGCCCACCCTGGCCGGCGTGGTGCCCACGGTGGGGCGCGTGCGCCGTCACCTGCCGCTGGCGCTGTTCCTGGCCGCGGTCGGAGTGCTGGCCGTGGCGCTGGCCAAGCCCGAGCGCACCGTGGGCGTGCCCGTGGAGCGGGCGTCGGTCACGCTGGTGACCGACGTGTCACGGTCGATGAAGGCCGACGACGTGGACCCCAACCGCCTGGAGGCGGCGCGCAAGGCGGGCGAACGGTTCCTGGACCAGGCCCCGCGCCAGCTGCGGATCGGCTCGGTGACGTTCTCGGACACGCCGCAGATCGTGGAGAGCCCCTCCGACGACCGCAACGAGGCTCGCTCGGTGCTGGACGGCCTGGTGGCCGACGGCGGCACCGCCACGGGCGAGGGGCTGCAGGCCGCGCTGGACTCGCTGGACCGCGAGCGCGGCAAGGACGGAAAGCGCGAGCCCGCCGCGATCCTGCTGCTCTCCGACGGCGAGTCCACGATCGGGCGCGACCCGGTGGGTGTTGCCCGTGAGGCCGGCCGCCGCGGCGTGCCGGTGTTCACCGTCGCGCTGGGCACCGAGAGCGCGGTGGTTGAGGGGCCCAACGGCGAGCTCCTCCCGGTGCCCCCCGACCCCGAGACACTGGCGCGGATGTCCGAGGTCTCCGGGGGTCAGACGTTCAAGGCCACCGAGTCCGACCAGCTCGACAAGGTCTACGAGAAGCTGGGATCGAAGATCGGCCAGAAGCAGGAGAAGCGCGAGATGACGGCCGGCTTCGCCGGGGCCGGGGCGGTGTTGCTGCTCCTGGCCGCGGGAGCGGCGCTGCGGCTGGGAGGGCGGCTGCCCTAGCCGGATGCCGGTCTCGGCGGCGCTGGCGGGTACCCCTCACCTGGGGTAGATTCGATCGGTGACCCGCTATCTGCCACTCGCCCTCATCGCCCTGGCCCTGTCCATGCCCGCGGCGGCGAACGCCAACGTGCAGGTGCTCAGCGCGGAGGGGGACGAGCTGGCGTCCTTCAAGAGCGCCTCGTGCAAGAAGGGGTCGAAGAAGCTCCTCTCGTTCACCGGGCTGGCCAAGAGCGGCGGCTGGAAGCTGCGGGTGAACATCTTCCACGGGCTGACCGCGGAGAAGGACATCGTCTACGGCGGCGACGGCGATGTCGACTTCCACATCACGGGCCCCGGCGGCTCCTTCACCAACCTCAACCGGCCCCCCAAAGCCCCGCCCGGCGGCGGCACCGTCCGGTTCAACGGCAGCCGCAAGCGCATGGCGATCGGCTTCACCGCGGCCTTCAACGGCAGCTTCACCCAATCGGTCGGCATCGGCGGCGCGCTGACCTGCAAGTACCCGAAGAAGAAGAAGCGCCGCCGCTAGCGCGGCTCGACGACCAGGCCGCCGTCGCCGTCGACGGCCACCTGGCGCCGGCCCGCGATCAGGTCGCACAGCTCCTGGCCCACCAGCTCGCGCCGCCAGCCGGCCAGCGCGCGGACGCCGTCGCCGTCCTGGTTGCGGCGGATCGCTCCGACCAGCGAGGCCAGCTCGGACTGCGTGGCGATCAGCTCGGTGGCCACGCCGCTCTCGCGTGAGCGGTGGCGCACCACGGCCTGGGCCAGCGAGATCAGCGGCGCCTCGGCCGAGTCACGCTTGGGGGCCGCGGCCGGGGGAGGGGGCGGCTCCTCCTCGCGCCCGATGGCGATCTGCTCCACCAGCTCCGCGCCCCGGCGGTGCTGGGTCTGCTGCGGCAGCCCCCGGATGTTGTCCAGCCCCGCGCGGTCCTTCGGGGTGCGCCGGGCCAGCTCCACCAGCACCTGGTCGGGCAGCACCGAGGCCGGCGGGCGGTCCAGGCCCCGGGCCACCTCGTCGCGCCAGATGGCCAGCCGCATGGCCACGGCCCGGCCCTTGTGGTCCAGGCGGCCGATCTTGGGCAGCCGCTCGTAAGCGCGCTCGGCGCTGCGCACGTCGTCCGAGGCCTCCACCAGCCTGCTCTCCTCGCGCGCCCACTCGGCGCGGCCGCGCTCCTGGAGCTGGCGCTCCAGCGTCTCGCCCAGAGAGAGCAGGCAGCGCGCGTCGTCGGCGGCGTAGGAGATCTGCTTGTCGGTCAGCGGCCGCTTGTCCCAGCGCGTGAAGCCCTCGCCGCCGCGCAGGCGCACGCCGAGCACCCGGCGCACCAGCTGCTCGTAGCCCTCCTGGTTGCCGAAGCCCAGGAAGCCGGCGGCCACCTGCGTGTCGAACACCGACGTGATCTCGGTGTCCCAGGTGCGGCGCAGGATGGCCACGTCCTGGCGGCCGGCGTGCATGATCACCTCGATGTCCGGATCGGCCAGCACCTCCACCAGCGGCGCCGGGTCCAGCTCGTCGGCGATCGGGTCCAGCACCTCCGTGCGCACCCCGTCCTCGAGCTGATCGTCGGTGACCGCCACCTGCACCAGGCACAGCTGCGCCTGGTAGCGGCGCTCGGACACGAACTCGGTGTCGATGGCCAGGCGGCCGTGCTCGGCGGCGCGGTCGGCCAGGTCCGCGATCACGGCGTCTCTTCGCGGCGCACGCGGGACACGATCCGGTCTAGGCGGTCGACGCCGCGCTCCAGCGGTCCGCCCATCTCGATGATCTTGGCCACCTGGTCGTTCGCGCGGCTCAGCTCGGCCTGCGCGCCCTCCAGTCCCGTGCGGGCGTCGTGCGCGGTGGACAGCAGCTCGTCGCCGCGCTCGACCATCAGCTCCAGCGTCGCGTGGGCGCGCACGAACGAGTCCTGCACGAGCTCCGCCTGGGCGATCAGCCGGTCCGCCTGCGCGCTGATGCGGTCGGCGCGGTCGATGGCCTCGGTCAGCGTCCGGTTCGCCGCCTGGGCCTCCTTCAGGAGCGCCGGCAGGATGGCCAGCCCGTCGATCACGGCCTGCGGGAGCGACAGCGGGTTCAGCACCGGCTCATCGTAGGCGCGCGCGCCTGATCGCGGAGCGGGCGCCGAACACGGCCAGATCCGCCACCGCGCTCCAGAGATGCCCGAGCGGGCCGCACATCAGCCACGAGCGGGTCCGCTCGAGCGGGCCACGGCGCAGAGGGGACCGGGTTCGGGACACGGGCGAACGCTATCGTCCGGCGTCTGTCATGAGCGCCGTCAAGACCGATACCGAAGAGCTCGAGAACTCCCGCGTCCGCGTCAGCGTGGAGGTCGATTCGCAGGCCCTGGAGACCCACCTGGCCACCGCCGCCGGGCAGATCGGCCGCGACATGCGCGTGCCCGGGTTCCGCAAGGGCAAGGTGCCCCCGCAGGTCGTGCTGCAACAGGTCGGGCGCGAGGCGGTGCTCGACGAGGCCGTGCGCAGCGGTCTCCCCGAGTGGTACGAGGAGGCCGTGCACTCCGCCGGCCTCGCCGTGGTCGGCAGCCCCGACCTGAACCTCTCGGACCTACCCGAGAAGGGCGACCCGCTGATGTTCTCGTTCGAGGTCGCGGTGCGGCCCGAGGCCAAGCTCGGCGACTACAAGGGCGTCGAGGCCCCTCGCCGCGAGCCCGAGGTGGCCGAGGAGGACATCGAGGCCGAGATCGGCCGCCTGCGTGAGTCGCTCGCCTCCCTCGAGACCGTCGACGCGGCGGCCGCGAGCGGCGACTACGTGGTCATCGACTTCGTCGGGTCCGTCGACGGGGAGGAGTTCGAGGGCGGCGACGCCCGCGGCTTCCTGCTCGAGCTGGGATCCGACCGGCTGGTGCCCGGGTTCGAGGAGCAGCTCGAGGGCGTGTCCGCGGGCGACCAGCGCACGGTGAACGTGACCTTTCCCGAGGACTACCAGGCCGAGCACCTGGCCGGCAAGGAGGCCACCTTCGCCGTGGACGTGAAGGAGGTCAAGTCCAAGCAGCTGCCCGAGATGGACGACGACCTGGCGGTCGAGGCCGGCGGCTTCGACACCCTCGACGAGCTCCGCGAGGATCTGCGCAAGCGACTGAGCGAGGCGCAGGAGGAGGCCATCGACCGCGATTGGCGCGAGGCCGCCGTGGACGCCGCCGCCGGCAACGCGGAGGTCGAGATCCCCCACGACCTCGTGCACTCAAAGGCGCACGACATGTGGCACCAGACCGCCCACCGCCTCCAGCACCAGGGCCTGGATCCCCAGCAGTACCTCCAGTTCGTGAACAAGACCGAGGAGGAGCTGGTCACCGAGACCGAGCCCGACGCCGAGCGCGCCCTGCGCCGCGAGGCCGTGCTGGCCGCCGTGATCGAGGCCGAGGGCATCGAGGTCG
>DASQLM010000150.1:0-3745 GCA_035630015.1 Thermoleophilaceae bacterium
CTCCAGGTCGCAGATCACCGCCTCCGCCCCCACGCGCTCCAGGTCGGCAGCGTGATCGGGGTTGCGGATCAGCCCCCGGGCGCTGTCCCCTCGCTCGGTCAGCAGCCGCATCAGGTGCAGCGCGATCTGTCCGTGTCCTCCTGCGATTGCAACGTCCATGCGACCGAGCCTAGTCGCGAGTCGCGACTCAGTAGCCGTACTCCTCGAACAGGTTGAGCCAGACCTCGCTCCGCGTCGGGAACGACGGGATGGCGTGCCAGAGCGTGTCCAGCGGCACCTGGCCGACCACCGCGATGGTGGCGGCGTGCAGGAAGTCGGCCACCTCAAAGCCCACGAAGGTCGCGCCGACGATGACCTTGCGGTCCTCGTCGATGACCAGCCGGGCCTGGCTCGGCGTGTTGCGCCCGTAGAAGCTGGCCCCCGCGTTCATCGAGATCTCACGGTCCACCACGTGGATGTTCAGGCCCTCGGCGATGGCCGCCTCGGTGGTGTGGCCCACGGCCGCCACCTGCGGGTCGGTGAAGATCACCCGCGGCGAGATCGTGCCGTCGTGGTCCACGGAGGAGTCGCCGCCCAGGATCACGTCCGCGGCGGCCCGCGCCTGGTACTTGCCCATGTGCGTCAACAGCACGCGGCCGTTCACGTCCCCCAGGGCGTACAGCCAGTCGCCTTCGACTCCGGTCGCGCGCATCTGGTCGTCGACGTCGATGTACTTCCCGGGCTCGAGGCCAACGCTGTCCACGCCCAGGTCGTCGGTGTGGGGGACGCGGCCGGTGGCCACCAGCAGCTCGTCCGCCACCACCTCGGGGCCGCCCTCGATGGCGACCATCACCTCGTCGTCGTCGTTGCGGTGCACGGACGTGGCCTTGGCGTCGCAGCGCACGTCCACGCCCCTGACGCGCAGCGCCTCCTGGACCAGCTCCCCGGCGAAGCGCTCCTCGTGCTCGAGCGGGCGGTCCGAGCCCTCGATGAGCGTGACCTGGGCCCCCAGCGAGCGCCAGGCGTCGGCCATTTCCACGCCGACAACCCCGCCGCCCAGGATGGCCAGCCGGTTGGGCACCTCCTTGGCCGCCGTGCCCTCGCGGTTGCCCCACGGGCGGGACTCGGCCAGCCCGTCGATCGGCGGGTAGTTCGTGCCGCTGCCGGTGGCCAGGATCACCGCCTTGCGCGCCACCAGCACGTCGTCGCCCGCGCGGACGCGGCGCTCGCCGTCCAGCCGCCCGTGGGCGCGGACCAGCGTCACACCCTTCTCGTCCAGCCACTCGACCTGGCCGGAGTCGTCGAAATCGTGCACGACCTCATCACGGCGCGCCAGCACCGCGGCCGCGTCGAGCGGGCCGCCCACGGCCTCGGCCACCCCGGGCACGCGCCTGGTCTCGTCGTACAGCTCGCCCGGGCGCAGCAGCGCCTTCGAGGGCATGCACGCCCAGTACGAGCACTCTCCGCCGATCAGCTCGGGCTCCACGACGGCCACGTCCAGCCCGGCGTCGGCCAGGCGGCCGGCCGCCACCTCGCCGGCGGGCCCGGCGCCGACCACCACCACGTCGAATTCGCGTTCGCTCATGCGTGCAGTCTTACGGGCGGGGCAACCCCGGCTGGCGAGCCTGGCGCGCCCGGCGTAGCGTGGCCCCCTCCGTGCGCCGTGTCCCGTTCATCGCCGTAGCCGCCGTGGCCGCCCTCCCGGCGCTGCCGGGCACCTCGCAGATGGGCGTCTACCCGGGGCTGCGCCCGCTGGCCGACCTGGCCGGCCCGGCCCCGGCCCAGACCGACTCGGGGGTGGGCGTCTACCCGGCACTCACGTCACCGGACGCGCTGGTATTCCCCGGCCCGGCCGCCCTGCGCTCCGCCGCCCGCTACGCCGCGTCGCGCCACGGCAAGGTCGCCTTCGCCGTGGCCGACGACCGCGGCGCCGTGGCAGGCGTGGGCGTGGACCGCCGCTTCCCCTCTGCCAGCCTGAGCAAGGCGATGCTGCTGGTGGCCTTCCTGCGCCGGGCCGACAGCCGCGGCACGCCGCCCACCGCGGCCGAGCGGGAGAGCCTGGGCTACATGATCCGGCTGTCCGACAACGCCTCGGCGGACGCGATCTACCGGAAGGTGGGCGACGGCGGGATGCGCGCGCTCGCACGCGCGGCGGGCATGCGCCACTTCTCGATAGACGGGTCCTGGGCCGGCGCGCGGATCACGGCCGCGGACCAGGCCCGCTTCTTCCTGCGCCTGGACGACCTGACCCCGCCCCGCCACCGGGGGCTGGAGCGCGATGTGCTGGAAACGGTCAGCCCGCTGCAGACCTGGGGCATCCCGCGGGCCGCGCGGCCGCGCTGGCGCACCTACTTCAAGGGCGGCTGGCGCCCGGAGGGCGGCACCATGCTCGAGCACCAGGCGGCCTACCTGGAGCGGGGCCGGCACAGGGTGGCCATGGCGATCCTGACCGAGGGCGGCACCGACGCCCGCTTCGGCCGCGCCACCCAGGCCGGCATCGCGCGCAGGCTGCTGGCCGGCACGGACGGCCCGCTGCTGACCATCGCCCGGTAGAAAGTAGGAAGTTCCACTGCCCACTTGGTACGGTGGCCCGATGGCCGCCACCGATCAAGTCATCAAGCCCGAGTTCGGGACCGCGAAGAAGCACTTCATCTTCAACGACGAGCACGACGCGCTGCGCGAGTCGATCGGCTCGTTCGTGGAGAAGGAGCTGGCCCCCCACGCCGAGCGCTGGGAGGAGGAGACCTTCGACGACTGGGTCTTCGAGCGGATGGGCGAGCTGGGCTTCCTGGGCCTGTCCTACCCGGAGGAGTACGGCGGCCAGGGCGGCGACTACTACTGCAACCTGGTGCTGGCCGAGGAGATCACGCGGTCCAACTCCGGCGGCCTGGCCATGGGCATCGCCGTGCACACCGACATGGCCACCCCGCCGGTGCACCTGTTCGGCACCGAGGAGCAGAAGCAGGAGTACCTCGTGCCGGCCATCCAGGGCAAGAAGATCAGCTCGCTTGGCATCACCGAGCCCGACGCCGGCTCGGACGTATCCGGGATCAAGACCCGCGCCGTGCGCGACGGCGACGAGTTCGTGATCAACGGGTCCAAGACCTACATCACCAACGGCCACCGCTCCGACTTCATCGTGCTGGTCACCAAGACCGACCCGGACGCCGGCTACGACGGCTTCACCCTGTTCCTGGTGGACATGGACCAGGAGGGCGTGATCCGCGAGGAGCGCCTCAAGAAGCTGGGCATGCACGCCTCCGACACCGCGTTGCTGGCCTTCCAGGACGTGCGCGTGCCCGAGACGGCCATCCTGGGCCAGGAGGGCAAGGGCTTCTACCACATCATGTGGGAGCTCCAGGGCGAGCGCCTGATCGGCGCCGCGGGCTGCGTCGCGGGCGCCCAGCGCTGCTTCGACAAGACCCTCCAGTACGCCCAGGAGCGCAACGCGTTCGGCCGCCAGATCGGCAAGTTCCAGGCCATCAGGCACAAGTTCGCCGAGATGGCCACGAAGATCGAGTCGGCCCGCCAGCTGACGTACACCACGGCCTGGCGGTTCCAGAACGGCGAGTACCCCGTGCGCGAGATCTCGATGGCCAAGCTCTACGCCTCGCGGATCGCCGTCGAGGTGGCCGACGAGTGCATCCAGATCCACGGCGGCGCGGGCTACATGCGCGAGTACGGCGTCGAGCGGGTGTGGCGCGACATGCGCCTGAACCGGATCGGCGCCGGCACCGACGAGATCATGCTGGACGTGATCGGGCGC
>DASQLM010000151.1:0-8336 GCA_035630015.1 Thermoleophilaceae bacterium
CAGCGCCCGGACCTCCGGTTGGGGCAGGCGGCGCCCCATGCCGGCCAGCGCCTGCTCCAGCGGCACGCCGAGGGCCACCTCCCCTCCCACCGCGCGCCACTCGGCGGCCAGCGGCCCGCCGGCGCGCTCCCCCACCTCCGCCAGCGCGGCCGGCAGCGACGAGCCCGCGGCCACGGTCACACGCAGCAGGTCCAGCAGCGCGGGTAGCTCGCGCCGCACCCGTCGCGCGCGCTCGGCGGCGCGCCGGCGCAGCCACAGGTCCGGGCCCAGGAAGCCGGCCGCCGGCGCCGCGAGCACGACCAGCAGCCCCAGCCGCCCGGGGGCCAGTGCGCCCAGCAGCGTCCCCGCCGCCGCCGCCCCGACCGCGCATGCCAGCTTCGCCGCCATGACTTCACGCGGGCCCAGCCCACCGGGCCGGCCCGCCGCCGCGATCCGCTGCTCCAGGTCCACCGGCGGCCCGCGGCGCCCGGCGCCCGCCCCGCCGAGCCTGACCAGCGCCCGCACCACACCCGGGACGCCGGCGCGGCCGGCGCGGGCGGGCCACAGCAGCCCCAGCCCGGCCACCGCGAGCGCGACGCAGCCGAAGGCCAGGGCGGCAGCCATCACCACCGCACCCGCCCCAGGCGCCTGATGGCCACCGCCGCGACCACCTGCAGCACCAGCGCGATCCCCACCAGCCAGGCCGTGAGGAACGAGGACGCCAGCCCGGCCACGAAGCCGGGGCTGGCCAGCTCGGCCAGCAGCGCGCCGCCGGCGGGCAGCAGCACCACGATAAGCCCGGTGAAGCGCGCCTGCGCGGTGGCCGCCCGGACCTCGTCCTCCAGCCGGGACTGGTCGCCGAAGGCCTCGGCGCACTCGCGCAACAGCAGCGCCAGGTCGCCCCCGGCGCGGCGCTGGACCAGGCACGCGGCCACCAGGGCGTCCACGCGCGAGGAGTCCACCCGCGCCCGCATGCACTCCAGCGCCTGCTCGGTGCGGGCCCCGGCCGCGAGCTCGGCCGCGACCCGGCCCAGCTCGTGCGCCGCGGGGCCGGTCAGGCCCGCGGCGGCCTCGGCCAACCCGGCGCGCAGCGAGTGGCCGCCGCCCAGCGCGTCGGCCAGCGCCAGCGCCACCGCGGCCGCCTCCGCGTCCACCGCCCGCCGGTAGCGGGCGCGGCGGGCGGCCAGCAGCCGTCCCGCCAGCCACGGGCCGCCGGCGCCCAGCGCCGCGGCCGCCAGCGGGCCCGCGGCCAGGAGCCCCGCGGCGAACGCCACCGCGCCGCCCGCCCACAGGAGCCGGCGGCGCTCGCGGGCGCCCGGGTCACGCCCCTCGCGCCCGGCCGCCACCACGGCGTGGGCCAACGCGCCGGCAGCGGCGACGACGCGGGGCACCCGCCGCCCCAGCGCCGGGCGGGCCAGGGCAGCCACGTCGGCGGCCAGCAGCGCGCCGAACGTCCCGGCCAGCGCCGCCCAGGCAGCGGGGCTCACGCGCCGACCGCCTCCAGCCGCCGCGCCAGCGCTCCGTCACGCGGGCGCACGGCCCGCCGGCCGTGCAGCAGCTCCCGCGTCGCGGCCCCACCCGGACCGCGCACGACCTCGGCGATCGACACGACCGCGCGGGAGCCGTCGGGCCGGCGTGCCTGGTGGACCACCAGGTCCAGCGCACCGGCCACCTGGTCGCGCACGGCCTGGTGCGGCAGGCCCACCCCGGCCATCAGCGCCAGCGTCTCGAGCCGGCGCAGCGCGTCCTCGGGCGAGTTGGCGTGCACGGTGCTCAGGGACCCGTCGTGGCCGGTGTTCAGCGCCTGGAGCAGATCGAGCGCCTCGGGACCGCGGACCTCGCCGACCACGATCCGGTCGGGCCGCATCCGCAGGGCGTTGACCACCAGCATCCGGATTGTCACCTCTCCCCTGCCCTCCAGGTTCGGCGGGCGCGCCTCGAGGCGCACCACGTGCTCCTGGCGCAGCGACAGCTCGGCGGCGTCCTCGATGGTCACGATCCGCTGGCCCGCGGGGATCGCGCCGGAGAGCGCGTTGAGCGTTGTGGTCTTGCCCGACCCGGTGCCGCCGCTGACCAGGATCGACGCGCGGGCCGCGACCGCCAGCGCCAGCAGCTCGGCGGCCTCTGCCGTCAGCGTCCCGCCGGTGACCAGGTCGCGTAGCGAGAACCCGTCGCGGCGGAAGCGGCGGATGGTCAGGCACGGGCCCACCAGCGACAGTGGGCGGACCACCACGTTCACGCGCGAGCCGTCCTCCAGCCGAGCGTCGCACAGCGGCGAAGCCTCGTCCACGCGGCGGCCCAGAGGGGCCAGGATGCGCTCGATGGCGTGCAGCAGGTCGGCCTCGGACTCGAACCGCGCCGCCGTGGCCTCCACCCTGCCCCGGCGCTCGACGTAGACGCGGCCGGGCCCGTTGACCATGACCTCATCGACCGCCGGGTCGGCCAGCAGCGGCTCCAGCGGCCCCAGGCCGCGCGCCAGCCGCAGCACCCGCCGGCACAGCGCCTCGCGCTCGGCCTCGGCCAGAGCGGGCGCCTCGGCGGCCACCAGCTCGCGCACCCGCGCGTCCACGCCCGCACCGGCGTGGCGGCCGGCCCGCGCCCCGTCGATCAGCCGCCCGCGCAGCACCTCGGCAAGCTCGTCCATCGAGCCCATGAACGGTGAAGGCCATCGGCTACCGATCCTCGCCCCACCTGCGACGATCTGGACGTGGACGATCCGCGCACCGATGTGGTGAGGCGCATGTGGATCGACTTCCGCGAGCGGGGGGTTGAGGTGGCGCTGGCCCAACTGCATCCGGAGGTCGAGTTCCAGCTGGACGACGGCACCGTGTTCGAGGGCCATCAGGGGGTGCGTGACTTCTTCGCGCGCTTCGACGGCGAGCGCCAGTTCGCCGCAGCGCCCTACACGTTCGAGCCCTGCGGCGAGGGCGTGGTCGTGGCCGGGCACCGCCGGATCCAGACGCCCGAGGGCAGCGCGTCCGAGTACACGTACTTCTCGCATCACGTGCGCGACGGGCTGATCACCCGCGTGGCGGCGTGGACCGACCGCGACTCCGCCACGGCCGACCTCCTGGCCTGACCCCGCTGTCAGAGTGGACGGATGCGCCGGGTGTTCCCGTTCGTCTGCGCCGCCGTGCTGGTGGACACGATGTTCTTCGCGGCCATCACGCCACTGCTGCCCAGCTACCAGGACGAGCTGGGCCTCTCCAAGACCGCGGCCGGCCTGCTGAGCGCCGCCTACCCGGCGGGCACACTGCTGGCATCGCTCCCTGCCGGGTGGCTGGCCGGGCGCGTGGGCGCGAAGGCCACGGCGGTCACCGGGCTCTCGCTGATCGCCGCCACCAGCGTGGTGTTCGGGCACGCCGAGACGATCGGTGTGCTGGACGCCGCCCGCTTCGTCCAGGGCGTGGGCGGCGCGTGCACGTGGGCGGGCGCCCTGGCGTGGCTGATGGGCGTCACGCCCCCGGCCCGCCGAGGACAGGCCATCGGGTCCGCGCTGGGGGCGGCGCTGTTCGGCGTGCTGCTCGGACCCGTGATCGGCGGCGCGGCCAGCGAGACCAGCCCCGAGCTCGTGTTCTCCAGCGTGGGCGTGGTGGCCACGCTGATGGTCCTGTGGGCGCTGGTCATCCCCGGCTCGGACGCCCACCGGGCCAGCAGCTGGCGCGAGCTCGGCGTGGCGCTGCACGCGCGCCCGCTGCAGCTGGCGATGTGGGTGATGCTGCTGCCGGCACTGACCATCGGCGCGCTCGACGTGCTGGTGCCCCTGCGCCTGGACGACCTCGGAGCCGGCGGGCTGACCATCGGGGCCCTGTTCGTGGCCGCCGCCGCCACCGAGGGCCTGCTCAACCCGGTGATGGGCCGCTGGTCGGACCGGCGCGGGAGGATGCCGCTGGTCCGGATCGGGCTGGTGGGCATGGGCCTGACCGCGCTGACCCTCTCGCTGCCCACCACCGTCTGGCTGCTGGGCGCGCTGCTGCTGGTGTCGGTGGCCTGGCTGGCGTTCTTCTGGGCACCGGCGGCGACGATGCTCTCCGAGTCCTCCGAGTCGCTGGGCCTGGACCAGGGCTTCGCCTTCGGGATCATGAACCTGGCCTGGGCGGCCGGCCAGGTGGGCGGCGGCGCGGCCGGCGGCGCGCTTGCCGACCTGACCTCCGACGCGGTCCCCTACGCGATCCTCTCGCTGCTGTGCGCCGCCACGCTGGTGCTGGCGCGTGAGCGGACGCCGGTCGTGGCGTCCGGCGCCTAGCCCGCCGCTTCCCAGGCCCGTAGCTGGGGCAGCGGGTCGAACGGCCTGCCACCGTCGTACCAGCCCGGCGCGCTCCAGATCTCGAAGTGCAGATGGCAGCCCTGCGCGTTGCCCGTCTCGCCCACCGCGCCCACCGCCTGGCCCGCGCCGACGGCAGTGCCCTTGGGCAGGGTCGGCGGGGCCTGCATGTGCATGTAGACGTAGTCCTGCACGGGGACCGTGCCGCGGATGACCATGTAGTTGCCCGCCGACGACTGGTAGCCCGTGTAGTTGACCGTGCCGGCGGTGGCCGAGACCAGCGGCACGCCGCAGGCCGCCATGACGTCCTGGCCCTGATGGGTGTGGCCGCTGCGCCCCGCGCCGAAGCGCGACTGCGCGCCGCCGAAGGTGTGCGCGCCACGGACCGGGAAGACGCTCCCGGCCGCCCCGGGCGTGACGGCGGCCGGCGCGCGCGGCTGCACGGTGATCCTGCGGCCGGGTGAGCGCCGCCTGCGCTCGCGGGCCGCGAAGGTCCCCGTGATGGCCTTGCCCGGCACCCGCATGCGGAAGCTGTCGAAGCGCTGGTGGCTGACCCTGGCGCGCATGTCGTCGGCCCGCCCGCGGCCGTAGTTGAGCACCGCGTTGCGCACGGCGCCCAGCCGCACGCCGCGAACCAGCACCAGGCTGCCGCCGCGGACCTTGCGCCCCGGGGCGCACTGGCGCATGCACTTCCAGCGCGAGACCACCGGCACCGGCGCTATCCGGACCGGCTCGGCCCGTGAGACCATGCCGTCACGGGTGCCCAGGACGAAGGTGCCCGAGCTGGCCTCCCACGGGACGCGGACGCGCACCGTGGTGGTGGACGCCTGGCCCGCGCGGCCGCGCAGGTCCCGGATACCGTCGCGGCCGCCGGGGAAGACGGCCTGGTAGACGTTGCCCAGGCCAGTGCCGGAAACCACCAGCAGGCTGCCGCCGCGGGGCTGGCCGTCGGCGCAGGCGGCGATGCACTCGACCGAGCGGATGCTCGGGAGCGGCGCCGCGCCGGCCTGCGCGGGCGCCGCGAGGGCGAGCGCCGGGACGAGGACGGCCAGGGCTGTGAAGCGCGTGCGGGGCATGGGTCGACGTCGGCGCCTGCCCGGAGCTTCGCCCGGGTGCCGCCTTACCCTGCCCCGACACGCCCGCGGGACAAAAGCTGCGGTGTCCGTCAGGTCTGCCGGCTGCAGGCGGGCCACTGGGTGCTGGGGTCCGAAGCCTTGTAGAGCTTCAGCGCGACCCGGTCCTGCTCGGCCTCGCTGGCCTCGGCCGGGTTGCTGCCCTTGCCGCCCTGGGCCTTCCAGGTGGCCTTGGAGAACTGGTACTTGCCGAAGTACATGCCGTTGCTGGAAACCGCGGTGATGTCGCCGCCGGACTCGCACTCGGCGATCCTCGCCAGCGCGGCCGGGATCTTCGTGCGCGACTTGCGCTTCTTGCCCCGCTTGACCGAGCTGGCCTTGAACGCGGGCAGCGACAGGGCGCGGCGGGTGGCCGGGCCGACGACGCCGTCGGCCTCGAGATCGTTGCGCTTCTGGAAGCGCTTGACGGCGCGCGCCGTGGCGGACCCGAAGACGCCGTCGGCCTTCAGGCCGAGCTTGCGCTGCACGGCGGACACGGCCTTGCCGCGGTCGCCCTTCTTCAGCACGATCTCCGTGGTCATGGCCCCGGTGGAGCCGGCGCGGTCGGCCTGGGCGGCGCTCGCGGCGATCAGCCCGGACGCGCACAGCAGTGCGGTCAGGACGAGCGCGAGGACGGGAAGGCGGGAGCTACGGGCACCACGGGCAAGACTCGACACCAAGACGGTTCAACTCTCTTTCCTATGCGCCTACGGGGTGAGCTGACGGGCTCGCGCTGGAAAGTGCGCTACGCCGCGCGATGCGGCGATTCGCCCCGGGGCCCGGCAGTGCTGACCGGACCCAAGTGGTTCCCCCGTTCACCGCCAATCGGGTTGGCGGCGACTCGGCTGGATTACGAACAGAGCGGTATGGAAGCAGATTCGGGGGCCGAATGTCCACAAAGTGGGGCTGGCGCCGTTCCGCTCCAGCTATTAGGCTCCCCTAACTCCATGGCCCAACCGCTCCGAAGCCCACACCAGGTCCCCGACGGCTCCCCCGCGGAGGACTTTCCGATGGCGCTGTCCCCGCTGGTGGACGTCGGCCCGGCCCGTCGCCCCTCGGCGGCCGAACAGGCGCGCACCATCATGGCGGGCACCAACGTGGCGTCCCTGGCCAGCCTGACCCGGGAGGGCGATCCCTGGGCCTCCATGGTCACGTTCGGCCTGATCGGCGGCGTGCCCGTGCTGTGCGTCTCCGACCTGGCCCTGCACGGGCGCAACCTCAAGGGCGACCAGCGCGGCAGCCTGGCCGTCGCGGTGCCGGTCCCGGAGGAGACGGACCCGTCCGACAGTGGCCGCGTCACGCTGGCCGGGACGTTCGAGGAACCACGCGACGAGGAGGCCGCGGCCGCCCGGGCCGCCTACACCGACGCGGTGGAAGGGGCCGAGGTCTTCACGGCCTTCTCCGACTTCACCTTCTGGGTCATGCGGATCGAGACCGTGCGCTGGGTCGGCGGCTTCGGGCGAATGGCGTCGGCGGACCCCGAGAGCTACCTTGCAGCCGAGGCGGACCCCGTGGCCCCGCGCGCCGCGTTCGCGGTCAGCCACCTGAACGAAGACCACGCGGACGCGCTACTGCTGATGGCCCGCCACCTGGCGGGCCACACCGACGCCACCGCGGCCGGCTGCGTGCGAGCCGACCGCTACGGCCTGGACCTGGAGGTCACCACGCCCCGCGGGCCCACGAACGCGCGCGTGGGCTTCGCCCAGGCCCTGGACGAGCCCGCAGGCCTCCGGGCGGCCACGGTCGAGCTGGCCAAGCGGGCCAGAGCACTCAGCGGCTGAGGCGCAGGCGGCGAGAGCCTTCTACCCGCCGGCCCGCGGTGGTGCGCCCGACGGCCACCAGCCGGTAGCGGCGCCCCCGGGGCAGCCGGCGCTTGACGAACACGCGCACGGTCTTGCGCTTGCCGGCCAATCCGAAGCGGCGGCTGAGCGCCACCCTGCGGCCGGACGCCGTCCGGAGCGCCACGCGTACGTCGCGCAGGCCGGTGCCCTTCGCGCGTACGCGCACGCGGAACGGGTGGCCCCGGCGGGCGCGGCGCATGCCGATCGTGGCCCCCACCAGCAGCCGGCCGCGGCCGCGAGCCTGGCCCGGGCCGCCGCCCGGCTGGCCCGGGCGGGTGCGGCGCAGCACCTTGATCACCGAGCGGCCCATGCTGGCCTCGCCCTGTGAGTTGGGGTGCAGCGGGAAGGCGGGCTGGGTGGGCACCAGGCCCTCGAACCAGCGCGTCGGCGGGAGCTTGCAGACGTCGTGGCCGATGCTGTCGTCGTAGGTGTCCACGAACGCGGCGTCGTTGGCGGCCGCCTGGCCCCGGATCATCGTGTTGATGCGGATGATCAGCTCGTCGATGTAGCGCACGTCGTCGGGGCTCAGGGGAACCATCGGGTAGCAGTTGCCGCTCTTGGGGAGCACGTTCGGATAGCCGACGATGGCCACGCGCGCCCGCGGGCTGCGCTTGTGGATGCCCTGGAGCACCGCCGCGATCCTCGGCTTGGCCGTCTCGATCTTGGCCGCCACCTGGTCGTTGCCGCCGGGCGCGTACCGGTCGCGGCAGGCCGTTCCGGTGGGCTGGGTCACGCCCAGCTGGGCGCACTCCTCGGCCACCCCGACCAGCCCGGCGTCGTTGCCGCCGATGCCCACGGTCACGAGCGTGGTGTCGGGCCGCAGCGCGTTGAACTGCGGCGGGTTGGTGCCACCGGCGGGCAGGCCGGTCTGAGGCTGGGTCATGTGCTTGGTCTGGGCGCTGCCGCAGCTCACATCGGTGAACGACGCGGTGCGCAGTGCCGGCGCGGTCAGCGACGGGTAGTTGCGGTCGGAGCGACCGCAGTCGATCGGGGTGCCGACCTGGTTGGGGATCAGCGGCCCCGACGTGTACGAGTCGCCCAGCGCGACGTAGTTCTCCCCGGCCGCCTGTGCGGGCGCGGCGACGCACAAGAGCCCCGCCACCACCGCCAGCACGCATCTCCGCATCGATGGATTGTCTC
>DASQLM010000152.1:0-17292 GCA_035630015.1 Thermoleophilaceae bacterium
CCCGACCAGGTTCTGGAGTTCCTCGATGCCGTTGATGGTGGTGGGTGCCATGCGGCGAGCGTACCCGCTGACTGCAGCCTTTCATGCACCCTCTGTCGGATCCGATCGCTCCTGGCGAGTGTTGGTGAAGGCATGGGGCGCATTGCATTCGTATTCCTGGGGGTGGCGCTCGCCGCCACCCTGCTGACCGCGCCTGCGGCGCAGGCGCGCAGCGCCGACGCCGCCGCGCTCCAGGTGGCGCTGAAGGGCGTGCGCGCCTACGGCGGCCCGGTGGACGGCATTGCCGGCCCGGCCACGCGCCGCGCCGTGCGCCGCTTCCAGCGCCGCCACCGACTGGCGGCCGATGGCGTGGCCGGCCCCCGCACCCGGCGTGCGCTTGGCCGCCGCGGGCGGCCGCGCCTGGGCAGCCGCACGCTCCGGGTCGGGCGCCGCGGCTGGGACGTCGCCGCTCTGCAGTACCTCCTGCGCCGCCGGGGCGCCCGCCCGGGCGGCGTGGACGGTGGCTTCGGCCGCGCCACCGCCGCGGCGGTGCGTCGCTACCAGCGCCGCGCCGGCCTGGGGGTCGACGGCATCGCGGGGCCGGCGACCATCAGAGCCGTACAGCGGGGCGTTCGCCGGCGCACGGTCCGGCGGGTCAGCAGCGGCATGGGCCAGCTGGGCGGCCCGGTGCTGTTCTTCCGTCCCGTGCGCGGACCGCTGGGTGACGGCTTCGGCATGCGCTGGGGGCGGCAGCACCAGGGCATCGACTTCCCGGTGGCCGGGGGCACGCGCGTGGGCGCCGCCGGCCGCGGCGTGGTCCGGTTCGCGGGCTGGAACACGGGCGGCTACGGCAACCTCGTGATCATCCAGCACCGGCTGGGCTTCCAGACCTGGTACGCCCACCTGTCACGGGAGACCTCGTACCCGGGCGAGGTGGTCACCGGCGGCACCCGGATCGGCTACGTGGGGTCCACGGGACACTCCACCGGGCCACACCTGCACTTCGAGGTGCGGCTGAACGGCAAGCCGATCAACCCGATGCCGCGGCTGCTCGGCCGCGCCGCCGGCCGCTGGCGTCACCGCGGCTGCGACCCTGCCGAGCTGCGCCGCAAGCCGCTCTCCGGCGGCACCAGCGCCGACCCCTGCTGACCGCGCTCAGGTGTTTGATGCGAAATGCCGTGGTCGTGGTCGTGTGATGCGTGGATGCCTGGCGCCGGACGATCCCGAAGCCGATACCGGTGGTATCGGCTAGGGGTCGGGTGGCGATCAGGCGCCGCGCAGCGCACGGTCCGCGCGCCGCGGCATTTCGCATCAACTACCTCAGGCCGGCGGCGTGATCTCGTCCGCCACCTCGAAGTGGGCGACCTTCGGCTCCTTCTCGATCAGGAACCGGTCGTCCTCGGGGTAGTAGACCGCCGTCTCGATGTCCTCGCCCGCGAACGCCCTGATCGCGTCCTCGGACTCCCACAGCGAGAAGGTGATGAATTCGGTCCCCTGCTCGGTGTCGCGCCGCAGCATCCATGCACCCTGGTTGCCGGGTGTCTGGCCGTAGGCCGAGAAGCCGGTGTCGCGGATGTAGACGGCGTATTCGTCGGCGTCCTCCGGGCGGACGACGCCTCTCCACATGCGGGCGATCATGGCCGCACGGTGGCACGGCGCCGGTGGGGTTGGCAAGCGTCACTCCACCAGCCTCACCTCGAACACGTCATGCACCGGGATCTCGCCCGCCCCGCCCAGGATGCCCAGGATCTTGGCCACGTAGGCGCGGGTCTCGGCGTACGGCGGCACCCCGCCGTGGCGTTGCACGGCGCCCGGGCCCGCGTTGTAGGCGGCTAGCGCCAGCGCGGGTTTGCCGCCGAACTGCTTCAGCAGGTCGCTCATCAGGTGGGCCTGGGCGTCGATGGCCGCATCGGCGTCGAACGGGTCGCGCAGGCCGTACGACTGTGCAGTGCCGGGCATGAACTGGGCGATGCCCTGCGCGACCCGCGCCGCTGGTGGCGAACGGGTTGAAGTTCGACTCGGCGTACAACTGGGCGGCCAGGAGGTTCATCGGCACGTTCCAGCGCAGCGCCGCCTTCGCGATCGGATCGTGGTAGCGCGGCGGCACGAAGCTCGGCAGCCCGTGCTTGATCCGGCCGTGGTCGCCCCCGGGTGGCTCCCAGGCGCCCTTCTCGTACTGGGCCGGGTGCTCGCGGTCGCGCGGGTTCTGGCCGAACCCGTAGTGCCATGGCTCCCAGGCGTAGCGGTGGATGAAGCCGAACCGGCGGGCGTTCGCCTTCAGCCACGCGTAGCCCCCCGGCGGCCCGAGGTCGAGCTCGGTCCCCCACCGGTGCAGGCTCGTTCCCGGAGGCGCCACCCACTTCGGGTTCGGGTTGGCGGCGAACAGCCGCGCCTGCTCGGCGTCGGAACGGAACGCGCTGGTGATCGACAGGACGATCCCGTCACGCCGGGCCGCGGCGGCCATACGGTCGAACGCCGCCGCCACATCCGGTCGCATCGGCTTGCCCATCCGGTACGCCAGCGGGCCGTCGTATCCCCCGCCGCTGCCGTGGCTGGGCATTCCGAGCGGCACGCCCGCATCCGGGCTGATCTCCGCCTCGGCGCGACCGGCGACGGGCACCGACCGGCGCCTCTCCCCCACGCGCACCCGCGCCATGCCGCTGACGCGGACGGCGACCCGCGTGGGCGCGAACGTCGCGCCGGGGAACGTGACGCGCGCCTGCGTGAGCGCCACGCCGTTGCGGCGCGCGCCGCGAACGGCCGCGGACCGGGCCCGCGTGAGGTACACGGGTAGCGGCATGTGGCGCGGGTTCGGCACACCGTCGGCCAGCACCGGCGGCTCGAACAGCCGCGGGTAGTCGGCGCGCATGCGACCGGCCGCCGACATGGCGGCCAGGTCGGCGGCCCGCTGATGACGGCCCTTACCCCCTAGCGCCTGCCCGAACGCGGCCAACACGCCGGCGCCCACCAGGACGACCGCGACCACCGCCAGACACAGGACCAGGGCCTGGCCACGCTCGTCGCGCACCGACATCGCTCGCATGTGCCGAGCCTCCCGGCCGGCGGGTGACGGCTCCAGACGCGGGCGTCACAACACCGCACCAGATGGGCGACAAACCGTGACGCTAGGGCGGTGCACCACGAGTCCCGCGATCGTAGATGCCCGAGCTAGCGCAAGAGGGTCAGACGCCGAGCTCCCACGCGGTGAGGAACCCCTTCGTTATGCGGCGAGTACTCGTCAGGCGGGAGTCGCCAATGCCGACAGCCTTGACCTTGCCGCCGCGCACCACGACGAGCAGCGTGGCACCCCGCTTCCTCTTGAACAGGTGCCAGGTATTGCGGCCGATCTTGCGCTTCCTGCTACCAAGGCCCTTGCCGCTGTCCCCGTAGCGGACCCCCTTGACCGTGAACCGCTTGCTGGAGGTCAGGATCAGGGCGACGCGGCCCTTGATCTTCCGACCGAGCCTCTTTCCCGCTGCCTTGGACAGCCGGTTGTTGGAGTAGCCGATTCGGAATGCCCCGCCCCCGATAGCGCAGTAGCGGTCCAGACCCTTTCGGCTTCTCAGGCGTGCGCCCTTGAAGCGTGCGCGCTGCACCTTCCGCTTTAGCCCCAGCCTCGCCGCTCCCAGCGACCTTCCGGTGGCACCGGCCGGCCTGTTCAAGCAACCTGCGACGATCAGCGGCGCGAGTCCGCCACCCTGCCCTGGCCCCACCACCGGAAAGGGCGAGAATTTCTGGATCCGGTTGTTGTAGCCGTCGCTGGCGTAGATGTTCCCGGCGGCGTCGGTGGCGACGTCGACCGGACCACCTAAGCACTGACCGTCACCCGAACCCTGGCTGCCCCACCTGGTTATCAAGGCGCCGCTGGATGTGAACTTCTGGACCTGCCTACCAAATGTGGCGGCGACGTAGACGTTGCCGGCGGCGTCGGTGGCGACGCCGAAGGGACCGCTCACGCCCCCCCACTTGGTGATGAAGGCGCCGCTGGACGTGAACTTCTGAACCAGACCATTCCACTGGTCGACGACGTAGACGTTTCCTGCGGCGTCGGTGGCGACACCCGACGCACCGATGAACTGATTGTCGCCGGAGCCGTAGCTGCCCCACTTGGTGATGAAGCCGCCACCCGAGTTGAACTTCTGGACCCGGCGGTTGGCGCCGTCGGTGACGTAGACGTTGCCGGCGGCGTCGGTGGCGACACCAAGGGGTTGACTGAACTGGCCGTTGCCGGAGCCCTGGCTTCCCCACTTGGTGATGAAGGCGCCGCTGGACGTGAACTTCTGGATCCGGTTGTTAGAAATATCGACGACGTAGACGTTTCCCGCGGCATCGGTAGCGACATCGTTGGGAGTGTCGAACTGGCCGTTGCCCGAGCCCTCGCTGCCCCACTTGGTGATGAAAGCGCCGTCGGACGTGAACTTCTGGATGCGGTCATTGTCGTAGTCGGCTACGTAGACATTGCCAGTGGCATCGGTGGCGACGCCCGCGGGCCCGGCGAACTGGCCGTTGCCCGAACCGGAGCTACCCCACTTGGCAACCACGCCATAACCCTGCGCCCCGGCCGCGGGAACGGAACCGAGTATCGCCGCGACAACACCGAAGGTGACCGACAGAACCGCGCGGGCAACCGGCCGTACCACTACCTGCGCCTGCTCTTTCCCGGGACGATCCGCCACCGCTTCGTGTCCGGTTCTCCAACGAGACCGGCCCGGCCGATGCCGCGCACCCAGAACGTCTTCGTGCCCGGCCGCAGATTGCGGTAGCGCTTGGGGGAGCGGCACCGGCGCCACCGCCTCAGCGTGCGCGGAACGCGCTGCCCGGTCAGGCGGCATTGAAAGCGCACGCCGGGCGTCTGGGAATGGAAGTGGAAAGTGAAGACCGCGGAGCGCTTGCGGGTGCGACGCTTCGGGCCCTTCCTGATCCCGGGTCGGGTCGGGGCCGGGCCGAACTTGCGGACCGAATGGCCGACATCGGCGATGTATACGTTCCCGGCGGCGTCCGTTGCGGCATCCGTTGGGCCGACGACGTACGGGCTCCTGGCGCGACGGCTACGGGGAACGGGTGGCGGCGGTGGCGGCGGTGGCGGAGGACTGACGTCCGGAGCCCTTCCCCAACGAGTGAGGAAGCGTCCGCTTGAGGCGAACTTCTGGATCGTGTGATAGCCGTCGACGACGAATACGTTGTTGGAGCCGTCGGTGGCGACTCCCCTGGGATTTTCGAACTGTCCGTCGCCACGACCGAAACCTCCCCATCTTGTAATGAAGCGGCCGTTGGCGCTGAACTTTTGGACCGTGTGATTCGACCTGTCGGACACGTAGACGTCGCCAGCACGGTCGGTGGCGAGACCGTCCGGCGCGATGAACTGCCCATCGCCAGAGCCTCGGCTTCCCCACGCCGTCAGGATCCTGCCGTTCGGGTTGAGCTTGACGATGAACGGGTCGACATCGTTAGCGATGTACACGTTTCCGGCGGCGTCCGTGTCGAGGGCCTGGGGGGTGTGTGGCCGGTCGTCGAACGGCCCGAGAAACGCCCGCGACCACTCGTACCACTCGGCGAGCAGCGTGCCTCCGGAGGTGTACTTCGCAACGACCCCTCCGAGGAAATAAGGATGGCCCCTCCCGGCGACGTAAACGTTGCCGGCCCGGTCGGTAGCGACCTCGGTGGGTGTCCACCCCCCGAGGCGCCGATTACCGCGGCTGTCCCGCCCGCTGTCCCACATCGTGACGAAGCGCCCATTTGAGGTGAACTTCTGGATGCGGTCGAAGTGGGAGCTCCCGTCGACGACATAGACGTTGCCGAGGTGATCTGTGGCGAGATTCAAACGAAAGTCTGCAAACTCTCCGTTACCGGAGCCAGACTTGCCCCACTGGGCAACCAAGCCGTAACGCTGCGCCTCGGCCGCCGGGACGGCAGCGAACACCGACGCGGCAACTCCGAGAGCCACCAGCAGCGCCGCGCGGAGCGCTCGGCGCTGGTTCGAAGGTGGGATGGGTGTTGTCTTCATGGGTCTTCCGTTCGCTTCACCGCACGGACGAGAGCCGGCTCTTGAACGGCTCATTGACGCTCCGCGCCGATTCACGCGACCCAGGCTGGCTTCCGGAAGAGCCCACCTGCCGTTCAACCTTCCTGGCGGGCATCGTCAAAAGCCCGTGTCAAAAGCGATCGCTGGGAAGCGTCGGCCGCTTCGGCGGCAGCGCCGACGGTCATTCCCGGCCGGGTACTTTGTAACGACGCGACACGTGTAGCCCGGCGGCTGGGGAAGCGCGCTGATGGGCGGCTGGGTCCAAGAGCGGAGCATGCGCCGTGCGGACTGGCACCCGATCCCCTGGACACGGACCTTCGTGAACACATTCCCGGAGCGGGGCTCGATCACGACCCTGCGGCACTTTCGGACCCTGGGCGTCCGGCCTCGGCGCTTGCGGATAGGTGCCCCCTTGCGGATCCGTACCACCTCGCGGACCGGGCCACCCACGCACGATCCGGCGCAGACGGTGATGTCTGCCCTGCTCCCCCGCTTCCAGCTGGCATGGCAGTTCAGTCTTTCGCTGTCGATGCCGCAGGTGTCGTAGCGCCGCGGCCAGACAAAGCGGAGCGTGGCCCCACCCGCCGCGTCGGTGCTCTGGGCCACCTTGACAACGCGCCCACAGCAGTTGCCGTTGCGGTTCTTGGTCGGTCCTAACTGCAGGAAAATCCCAGCGCTCGGGGTCGCTCCGCTGAGCTTGAACGTCACGCGCTTGCCCGGTGTGACTTCCTTCGGCCCGCTCAGCTCGGCCGCGGAGGCCGCGGAGGCCGGGCCAAGGACCGCGGCCAGCGCAAGCGTCGCGATCGCGCCAACACCGCGCGCCGACACTCGCCAGCGCAGCGGGGTTCTCTCGCCCGTCGCGCCGTCCCCCCGTGTCACTGCCGCACCCCCGTAGTCGGAACTCTGCGACGAGCCTACGCCGGGTAATCCAAATGCGCCAGCTTCGCGGCACCTCGTGCCCGAATGCCTGCGAGCGACTTGCCGAGCGAGAGAGCGTCGGGCGTTCCCACTCTGCCGTATCGCTTAGTCAGCCGGCTTCCACGTGCACCGGACACGCCCCCTGGTGTCCTCGTCGACCGGCTTCATGTTGCCGGCAAGAATGCTCCGCAGCGTCTCCACGCGCAGCCGCGACGGGCCCTCCTTCAGCGCCTGGGCCAGGTCCTTGCGGCGGGTGGTCTCCGATATCTCCCAGCCGGTCGCAGCCTTCGCGCCGATGCGCGGCGGCGGGCTGATGCGGAAGTAGCTCACACCCGGCACCGTGCAGCTCTTGGCGGTCGCCCGCGCCTGAGCGGTGAGGAACGCGGGCCCAGCCTGTCTGCCGATGCCGAACGCTCCCCGCTGGCCACTCTCCAGTTCGTTCTTCGGGCTCGTGGGCGGGTCGTCGTCGATCGAGACGATGATCAGCCGCACGTCGACCGCCAGGCGCCTTCGCTGTTCGTCGTCGGACAAGCCCGCCTCACGCCGCCAGTCGCTGATCGCCCGCTTGACCGCTGCGAGCGACTCGACCAGCAGAAGCACGCCGGAGTTCTCGATGTAGCCGCCGTCCCTGGCTACGGTCGGCGATAGGTGCTCGGGCGGGGCGCATCCCTTCGGACGCTTCTCGTCCGACGTCCCGAGCCGGGCAGGCGGCTCCACCACGGGGAAGCGCGCACTCACGAGTGCTGCCGCCGACAGTGGTATGTCCTGCTGGGGCCCGATCACGTCGTGGGCATCGATCGCCGTCTTCACGGGCTCCTCGAGGCCGTACGATGCCGGGCAGCCGCGGAGGGAGGGTGGCGGTCCCAGTTGCGCGCGCGACAGCAGGATCCGTCGTGCCGCTCCGTCTTCGGCGCTACTGAAAACCGTCAGCGGGCCGCGTTGCGCCAGCAAGCCGGCGTCTCGCGGATCGTCGAGTTGGGCGTGCGTGCCGTTGACCACGGCTGCCTCCTGCACGAGCGCTCGGTCGGCATGGCGGCGACACGCCCGGCCCTCGCCGGGCTTGCACTTGGACGGGTCGAGATCGGCCCCCAGCATGAACGCTGGCAGATCGTGAAACAGCCCCCAGCCCGCGACCGGTGAGAGCGCCTCGAGTCCCGCCGTCCGCTTCACCCAGTCGTTCCCGGCGATGAGGTCTTCGTTGTTGCGCACCATGTGGCGGATCCCCACGGACCCGCCACTGACGCTGCTCGTCATGAAGACCCGCCCGTAGCCGGCGCGGGCGGCGGCCCTACTGGTGTTGGCGCACTCGTCCGATTCGTCATCGGGCGTACCGTCGCCCAGCATGCAGTCCACCACCAAGTCGGTCCAGTACGCCGCCTTCGAGCCGCCGCCGCTGCCCGCCAGAAGCACCATCGGCACGTATGCGTCCGTCCCCTCGCCGACCGGGTTCTTCGCCTCGCGGTCGAGCCAATCCGCCACCTCCTGCGCAAGCGGCCGCGGCTCTCCCGCGGTCTCGACCGTGGGCACCTGGTGCGCGGTGTCGGGAGCCGCTAGAAAAGCGATCCCGACCCAGACAGCGATCAGCGTCACCACCGGCACGCGCTCGGGCAGCGGCGCCCTCACCAACCATGACGGGTTGGAGCGGAACGAGCGCCGGGCCCCAAGCGTTCCCAGGGCGTGCAAGGCGAGCAGGAGGCCCGCCGCGCCGACGAAGGTCAGGCCGAAGGTCCCCAGGGCCCGTGTGGCCACCACGGGTTGGGAGTAGACGGCCACCGCCGTGCCCACCACCGCTGCGCCCGCGATCCACAGCTCGGCGGCACCGCCATCGTTCAGCACCCGCCGGGAGGCCACCGCGACTCCAACAATCAGCAGCAGGGATACCGCCACGACGTCTGCGGCATCCCCCGGGTCCGGTCCTACGCCGGTCGTGAGCGTGGCGATCAGCGTTAGCCCAGCCAGGACCCCGAGTATCACCCACGACTTCTTCTCCTCGACCTCCGTGTGCGCATCCGCGGACAGCGCCGCGAACAGCACGAAGATCACACCCGCCCACACGAACAGGGACGGGTCCGTACCCACCCCCGCGTCAGGCAGGAGGTACGAGTCCGCCGCGGCGCTCCAGATCCCGGCCAACAGAATCAACATCGGGAACACCCCGAGCGTCCCGGCCAGGCGCCGCAGGCTCTCGGCACGCAGGCGATCGGCAGTCTCGCCCTCGTCGGCGCCATCGACCGGGGGCGTGACCAGCGCCGTTGGCTCGGCCCACCCCGTAGCCACGACCACGACGAATGCCACGACCAGAACACCCGCGGCGAGCTCTTGACCGCTCGCTACGAGAGCGCCCACCATCACCCCCGTCGGCAGGGCCCAGGGCAGGACGGCGCGGCCTAGCCGCCCCTTCGTCGTGACACGGCCGGTAAGGGGCTGGAGCCAGCCGGTGACCCGATCGAGCAGCTTGCGCCCCAAAAAGGCGTCGGTCGACCCGGGAAGCAGGAGGCGGGTGGCGCTTGCCCGGCACACGGCCCCGAGCAGCAGCGCCCCCGCGATCCCCGCGGCCGCGCGCGTGTAGAGGCCGTTGCCCCACGCCCGCAGTACGTCCAGACACTGCTCGGACATGACCGGTAGTAGGAGGACCGTGGCCAGGAGCGTCGCGAGCAGGATCAGTTGGAAACGCACCACCGACCCTCGTCGCCAGGCTTGGGTCGCGTCGCCGGCCACCGCTCCGCCGGCCCAGCCGATGGCGCCGGCAGCGAGTGCGATCGCCACGAAGTGAAGCAGTGTGTGCAGGCCGTCGAAAGCGTCGGCCCCGCCGACGATTGCCGCACCGGTGAGCTGCCAAAGCGCCCACGCCCCGACATCCAGGCCGATCAGCCACCGCAGTGCCGGCAGCCGCCCCTTCGCCGTCTTGTCGTCCCCGGCGAGTTGCCTCGCCGTCCTCATGAATGCCCGTCCGGCCCACCAGCCCACGAGCACGCCGGCTACCGCTAGGACGTACCACGAGAGCGCCAGCGATCCTTTGGTGACCTCCTCCTCCCCGAACGTGTCGAGCGTGGCCCGCGCGCGGTCGAACCGTGCGGCCACGGTCATGACCACTACGAGCAGCCCGAGTCCCAACCCATCGCCCCACTTCGGCCGGCTCGCTGCGCCCGCGGTCACATGCGGGCTTCTACGGGTGTCCCCAGCCATTCCTGCGCGCGCTCGAATTCGGCGGCGACTCGGTCAGGGAGCCCTTCGTGTCGCGAGCCGCAGCAGGTGCCGACAAGGCACTGGAGGAGCTGACGATTGCCTCGTCTGGTGGCGGGGGTCGCTTGCAGCGCGAACAACGCTCGGGGCCTGACCTTGGTCCGACCAGCCGCTTGTGAGCAACGGCTTGCAAGGCTGCTGACTCGCTCACGCTGCACACCCCCTGCGCATGGACTCAACGTAGGTGCCCTCGCCACCCTGCGCAACCTCAGCCACCGCCGCAAGCAAGGTGCCACGGCTTCGGGACGGGGCGTCACCGCTGTATTCAGGCGCGTCGTACTCCGGTGCGGGGACCCGCGTCAGCGCGCGCCTGCCGCTGGCGGGGTCACCTGATCGGAACGACGCGCCTTGAGCGCCCTGCGACTCTGATCGTCCGGCTGCGCGACGCTCCGCGGGCGCGCACGACCGTGAAGTCCGGGTGGCGCACCGAGGTGGGCCGGTAGCGCACGCGTACCGCCCGGACGCCGCCTCTCACGACCCGCAGGTCGAGCAGGGCTATCAAACCGTCCTGGGAGCTCGCCGGGCAGCACGCCGCGGTCTGGTTGGAGAGCAGGTTGCCCTCGCCGAAGACCACCGGCTTGCCGTGGATCCACCGGATCGGCTGGACCACGTGAGCGTGTTGGCCGACCACCGCGGTCACGGCGCTCGACCGGGTGAGCGCGGCCGCCAGCGATCGCTGCGCTCGGGTCGGGGCGTGGCGGTACTCCGCTCCCCAGTGGAGGTTCACGATCACCGCGTCGGCACCCGCCCGCCTAGCGCGGCGGGCGGCGCGGACGATCCTGCTCGCGCGGGCCATGTTGACGGTCCATGGGTGCGGTACCCGCTGGCCGTTGCTGAGCGCCGTGTACGCCAGGAGCGCCACCTTCACGCCTCTTGCCTTCAGCACCGTCAGGCGCCGGGCCCCGGCTCTCGTCCGGGAGGACCCCGTGTGGCGTATCCGGAAGCGGTCGAGAATGCGAAGCGTCGCGTTCACGCCGCGCTGGCCGCCGTCAAGGGTGTGATTGGACGCGGTGCTGCACGCGTCCCACCCGGTCGCACGGATGGCAGGGGCAAGCGCGACCGGCGCGCGAAAGCTCGGGTAGCCGCGCGGGGGGCCGTAGGTGAGTGGGGTCTCGAGATGACAGAGCGCGAGATCGGCGCCGGCGATCAACGGCCTGACCGCCCTGAACATCGGGCGAAAGTCGTAGCGGCGGCCGCGGCCGTAGACGAGCGCCCGCTTCCACACCGGCGCGTGTATCAAGAGGTCGCCGCTGGCGGCGACCGTCAGGTGCGCCCCCTCGACCGGCTTGCCGGCCGAGCTGGCCGGCGGAGCCAGGAATGCGGTGGCAACAGCCACAACGGCTACTTGGACGGCCCGACGCACCGTCGGAGGGTAAACGGCCTGCCGGGAGCCGGTACCAGGCGGCTGCCGAGCGGCGACCGGGCGGGCTAGGCGCCACCTCCCACCCGCTCGGCCAGCGCCGACACCGCCTGGCCAACCGGCCCACGGGGCTCGCGCCCGGCCCCGGCCATCTGCGCCGCCAGCCGCGACTCGGGCACCGGCACGTGCGGCTCGGCGGCCCATCGGTCGGAGGCGCGGCCGAAGCGGTTGACGACCACCAGCGGCGGCGGCCCGACCAGGCCGAGCGACTCGGCCACCACGGCCGCCAGCGCCGGTTCGACCTCCGGTCCCGCGACCAGCACGACGTGGTCGGCCACCGACGCCGCGGCGGCCGCCTCGGCCGGATCCGAGACGTCCAGCACCAGCGGCGCGACACCGCGTGCGACGGCGGACAGGCACACCCGGTCGGCATCCTCGACCAGGCACAACCGGCCGCAAGCCCGCGCCCTGCCTTCGACGAACGGGGCGATACGCCGGGACAGGCGCCCGCCCGCCGGCAGGCCGAGCGGGACCGACGCGCCGCCGGCTGCGGCGGTGACCACGCACGCACCACAGGGATCGCGCACCCCCAGGGCCGCGCCGAGGGCGCGCGCCAACGTGGTCACACCCGACCCGCGGCGCAGCCCCGCGACGGCGACCACCGGCCTCGGCTCGCAGTGGGCCGGCGCCGGCTCGATGGCCTCGGGCGCGGGCGCCGGCTCGATCAGCCAGCCCGCCGCGGACGTGAGCGCGGAGGCGACACGGCGGCCGGCGGGGTGGGCGCTCATGAGCGCTCCACCGCTGCCTCCGAGTCGACCTCCAGCTCCCGCGCGAGCGCGCGCAGCGGCGACGGCGGGCGCAGCCGCACCCGCACCGTCCCGCCGGAGACGTCCACGCGGGCACGCGCGCGCGTCCAGCCGGGCAGCGACTCGCGCACGCCGGCGCGGGCGTCGCCGCCGGCGGCGAGCGCCAGCGCCCCGGCGTGTGACGCCGTGCCCGCGAGGACGGCGGCATAGCCGACGGCCAGCGCCTGAAGCAGCACGAGCCCTACGAGCAGGACGACCGGAAGCGCACCCAGCAGCTCGACCAGCGCCTGCCCGTCCTGCTCGCGCATGCGCCTCACCGTTCACCCCGGCCCAGCGACGAGGCTGCGGTGACGGTGACGGGTCCGTGGACACCCTTCAGCAACGTCGGCACGCGCACGCGCACCTGGACCCCGCCCGCGCGCCGGCGCTCGACCTCGAGCCCGCGCCTGAGTCGCGAAGGCAGGGCGCTGCGCGCCGCGGGCTCGGCGGCCCGGCCGACGGCATCCGCGCGTGCGGCCACACGCGCCGCCTGGGCCGACATCCACGCCGTCCACCCCACCAGCGCCAGCTGCCAGGCCAGCGCGCCGGCCAAGAGCACGAACGGGAGGGCGGCGAGCAGCTCCGCACTGGCCTGTCCGTCCTCGGTTGACGCTCGGCGGGGCATGGCCCCACGGTCCCGCGCGGCCGGTGACGGGACAACGCGCGCGGGTCACGAACATGCGACGGAGAGGTGAAGAAGCGGGCGCTAGGCCATCTGGCGGTACCGCGTCCAGACCCAGTAGAGGCCGTACACGGAGATGCCCACCAGCGCGAACCACGCCAGCGCGCCCAGGCCGCCGGCGTCGAACATCCGGCTCGCGGCGGCGAACGTGAGGATGGCCAGGGCGAACGAGCCGTACAGGACGCCCCGGTCCCGGTCCTCCAGCGACTCGATCTCGAACCGGAACTGGTGGAACAGGCGGTAGCCGAAGAAGGCGATCGCGGCCAGGAACGTGAGCGTCAGCGCGGTGAGCACGACCTCGATGGCCGTCCCCCCTCCCGGAGCGACGGTGATCACGAGCGCGATCAGGAGGATCACGCCGATCTGGCCTGCCGGCTTCACCCCTCGCAGGCTACTGTGCAGGGCATGATCGGATTCCTGGTTGCCGGCCTCATCATCGGCCTGCTCGCGCGTCTGCTGCTACCCGGCCGCCAGAAGATCGGCCTGCTGTGGACCCTCGGTCTCGGCGTGGTCGGCTCCCTGATCGGCGGGACGATCGCCAACGTGATCGGCTCCGGCGACATCTGGGAGCTGAACATCATCGGCTTCCTGTGCGCCGTCGTGGCGTCCGTCGCCGTGCTCAGCGTGGCCGAGAGCGCCGGCCTGGGCCAGGGCTCCAAGAAGGACCGGCTGGAGCCGCCGCGCTAGTCGTCCTTGTCGGGATTGCCGTACTTCTCGCGGAAGCGCTCCCGCGACGCCGCGATCTCCTCGATCGCGTCCTCGCGTGAGTACCAGCCGTCGACCGTGACCTTCTTCTGCTCGAGGTCCTTGTAGATCGAGAAGAAGTGGGTGATCTCGTTGGTGAGAAGGTCGGGCAGGTCCTCGAGCTTCTCCATCGTGTTCCAGCCCGGGTCCGACAGCGGCACGCACAGCACCTTGTCGTCGATCCCCTGGTCGTCCTCCATCCGGAACAGCGCGATCGGCTTCACGTCGATCATGCAGCCCGGGAAGGTGGCCTCGGAGACGCAGCACATGACGTCCAGCGGGTCGCCGTCCTGGCCGAGGGTCTCCGGGATGAAGCCGTAGTCGGTTGGATACACCACCGACGAGAACAGGAACCGGTCCAGTACCAGCCGCTCGCGCTCGTGGTCCCACTCGTACTTGTTCCGGCTCCCCTTGGGGATCTCGATGATGCAGCTGAACAGGTCCTCGGTCACGGTCCGAGGAGACTAGCCGGTAATCTTTCGGCTCATGAAGGCCCGCGCGCTGCCCCTCCTGACCGTGATCTTCACCCTGCTGCTGGCCGTTCCGGCCTTCGCGCACGACAACGGCGAGGGCCTCGTGGGCGAGACCGACGACCGCATCATCACCTTCTTCTCGCTCGGCGTCGTGCTCTTCTTCTTCCTGGTCGTGTGCTTCGGCTCCTGGATCCAGTCCCGGCTGGAGAAGCGCAAGGAAGCGCGCAAGGCTGCAGAGCTGAAATCACGCATCGGCTGGTAGTTCTCAGAAACGTCACATAGGGACCGGGAGCGCCCGCCAGCATCGGCGGTGCAGATCCCTCCCAGCGCACGGCCCCGGTCTCCCGCCGGGGCCGTTCGCGTTTCTGGGAGGATCGTGGCGGGATGGGGATCGACGCGGACCAGGTGGGCTACGAGCGGCGCGGAGCCGCCGCGCTGGTGACGATCGACCGCCAGGAGCGCCGTAACGCGGTCGACGGGCCCACGGCCGATCTGCTGACGCAGGCCTACCGCCGGTTCGAGGAGGACGACGAGGCGCGCGTGATGGTGCTGACCGGCGCGGGCGGCGAGGCCTTCTGCGCCGGCGCCGACCTGAAGGCCATCGAGACCTTCGCCCCGCGGCTGGGGCTGCCCGACGGCCCGCTGGGCTTCACCCGCCTGACGCCCTCGAAGCCGACCATCGCCGCCATCGGAGGCTGGTGCCTGGCCGGCGGGTTGGAGCTGGCGCTGTGGTGCGACCTGCGGGTGGCCGACGAGGGCTCGCGCCTGGGCTTCACCGAGCGGCGCTTCGGCGTGCCGCTGATCGACGGCGGCACCCAGCGGCTGCCGCGGATCGTCGGGCTGGGCCGGGCGCTGGACCTGATCCTCACCGGCCGCGTGGTCGAGGCCGACGAGGCGCTGGGGATGGGTCTGCTGACCGAGATCGTTCCCGCGGGCACCTGCCTGGAACGCGCCCTGGCCATGGCCGAGGCACTGGCGCAGTTCCCCCAGGAGACGATGCTGGCCGACCGCGCAGCGGCCATCGAGGGCATCGGCATGCCGTTCGCCGAGGGGATGAAACGCGAGGCCGAGTCCGGGCCGCTCACGTTCGAGGTCGCGGCGCGGGGCGCGGCGCGGTTCGCCGGCGGCGAGGGCCGGGGCGCCGGCGGCGCCGGCGTCTAAGGGCTAGAGCTAGGCAGCCAGCGCGCGGGCGGCCAGCTCCGCGAACGGATCCAGCGCGGCCGCCACCTCGGGCGGGCAGTCCAGCGACAGCACGATCTCGCGCCCGTCGCGGCGCACCTCGATGTCCATGAACGAGCAGCACTCGCGCTCGGCCGCGGCCAGCGCCTCGACCCGCGGCTCGAAGCGTTCACGGAAGCGCAACTCCAGCGTGTCGCCGTAGTGATCTGCTCCGACAAGGCCGTCGCTGAACAGCGCAGCCATGTCGCGATGCCGCGTCGCCAGCTCGACAGCGCCGAGCGAGCAGGCCGCAGCTCCCCTGTCCTGAGCCTCGGTTGCCACGCCTTCAGGATACCCACGAGGCCGGAATTGGCATAGTCAACTGCGTGAAAGAGCTCGCGATCGAGGTCCACGACCTCCGTAAGAGCTACGGACAGGTCGAGGCCGTCCGCGGACTTTCGTTCTCCGTCGACCGCGGGGAGGTCTTCGGCCTGCTGGGCCCCAACGGCGCCGGGAAGACCACGACGGTGGAGATCCTGGAGGGCTACCGCGAGCGCTCGGGTGGCGACGTGAACGTGCTGGGCCACGATCCCGAGGCCCGCGACCGCGACCTGCAGCAGCGCGTCGGCGTGGTCCTGCAGAGCTGCGGCTTCCACCCCCAGCTGACCCCGCGCGAGGCCGTGACCCACGCCGCCCGCGGCTACCCGACGCCGCGCGACCCGCGCGAGACCATCTCGCTGGTGGGACTCGAGGACAAGGCCGACGTGCGCATCAAGCAGCTGTCCGGAGGCCAGCAGCGGCGGCTGGACCTGGCGATGGCGCTGGTCGGCGACCCCGAGCTGATCTTCCTGGACGAGCCCACCACCGGCTTCGACCCCGCGGCCCGCCGGGTGGCCTGGAGCGCCGTGCGCGCGCTCAAGGACCTGGGCAAGACCGTGGTGCTGACCACCCACTACCTGGACGAGGCACAGACGCTGGCCGACCGCGTGGCCATCGTCAAGGAGGGCCGGATCGTGGCCGAGGGCCCGCCGTCCGACCTCGGCCCCGGCTCGTCGGGCTACCGCGTCTCGTACCTGGCCTCGGGCTCACGCGTGGAGGTCCAGACCGACGACCCCACCGACCTGCTGCACCGGCTGACGGGCGACGCGCTGGCCCGTGGTGAGCGGCTGGACGGGCTCGAGGTCGCTCGGCCGTCGCTGGAGGAGGTCTACCTGGAGTTGACCGCCGAGGAAGAGGCCGAGGGACAGCAGTGAGCGCCGCTTCCCTGGCCTGGGCGCAATTCCGCCTGGAGCGAAAGCTGTTCTGGCGCAACCCCAGCGCCGCCTTCTTCAACTTCGGCCTGCCGCTGCTGATCCTGCTGCTGGTGGCCTCGGTCTTCGCCAACGAGCCCGACGAGCTGGACGTGCTGATCCCCGGCGTGGCCGGCATGAGCGTCATGGCCACCACCTTCAACGCCATGGCCTTCAACGTGACCTTCCGGCGCGACCAGGGGCTGCTCAAGCGCGCGCTGGCCACCCCCATGCCCCTGAGCTCCTACTTCGCCGGCTTCCTGGGCAACGCCGTGGCCAACGCCTTCGTGCAGGTCGGGTTGGTGGTGGTGCTGGGCCACCTGCTGTTCGACGTCAGCTGGCCGCGTGACTGGGGCGAGCTGATCGTGTTCACCGGCGTGGGCGTGCTCACCTTCGGATCGCTGGGCATCGCCCTGTCGCAGGCAATCCCCAACTTCGACGCCGCGGCCGCCTACGTGAACATCGTCTTCCTGCCGGCCATATTCATCTCCGGCGTCTTCTACTCGTCCGACTCGCTGCCCCCCGCGCTGGACGCGATCGCCCAGGCGCTGCCGCTCAAGCACGTGATCGACGGCTTCA
>DASQLM010000153.1:0-27625 GCA_035630015.1 Thermoleophilaceae bacterium
GCCGTCCCCACGCGCGCACGGCCGGCGCGCCGAAGGTCAGCGACATCAGCAGCGGGGTGAAGCCGATCGCGCAGCCCAGCAGCGCGTTGTCCAGCACCGGCATCTCGATCAGCATGCCCTGCACGCGCGACTGGTCGGCGGAGCAGGCCTCGAGCGTGGTGTTCGCGCCCAGCGAGGTCCCGCCCAGCACCGCCTTGTCGATCTCCAGGTGGTCCAGCAGCGCCAGGGTCTGCGCCCCGAACAGCGTCATCGAGTAGTTCCACATCTCCGGCGGGCGGTCGGACTCGCCGTGGCCCAGCAGGTCCAGGCACAACACGCGGTAGCCGCGCTCGGCCAGCGTCGTGGCCAGCGGGCCGTGCATCGTGCGCGAGAACAGGAGCCCCGGCATGAGCACCACGGCTCGCTCCCCGGCCCCATATTCGTCGTAGACCAGCGTGTGGTCCTCGAACTCGAAGGTGTGACGGGTGGCGGTCATCGGCGACGGCACATTACCTCGCGCGCGCGAGGCGAGCGCCACGTTGCGCCAAGGTTTCCACCGGCCTTGCGCGAGGAACTACGGTAGGAGCACACGAACTCCTGGGGAGGAGACGAGATGAGTCAGACCGTGCCGTTGTCCGTCACCGTCAACGGTGAGAAGCACGAGTCGGAGGTGGAGCCGCGCCAGCTGCTCGTCTACTACCTCCGCGACCAGCTCGGCCTGACCGGCAGCCACGTGGGCTGCGACACCTCGAACTGCGGCGCGTGTACCTGCCACGTCGACGGCGAGTCGGTCAAGAGCTGCACGGTGCTGGCGGTCCAGGTCGAGGGCGCCGAGGTCACGACCATCGAGGGGCTGGGGCAGGAGGGCAACCTGCATGCCCTCCAGGAGGGCTTCCGCGAGAAGCACGGCCTCCAGTGCGGCTACTGCACGCCCGGCATGATCATGGCCGCGGCCGACCTGCTGGAGCGCAATCCCGATCCGTCCGACGAGGAGATCCGCCACGGGCTCGAGGGCAACCTCTGCCGCTGCACGGGCTACGAGAACATCGTCCGCGCCGTGCGACACGCCGCCGGGGCATCCAGGGAGGTGTCGGCATGAGCGTCACCGACGCCCCGCCCAACGGAGGCGGCAAGAACTTCGTCGGTCGGTCGATGAAGCGGCGCGAGGACTCGCGCATGATCACCGGCCGCGGCAACTACATCGACGACATGGTCCTCCCCGGGATGCTGCACATGGCCGTCGTCCGCTCGCCGGAGGCGCACGCCGACATCGTCTCGATCGACACCGAGGAGGCCAAGGCGTCGCCGGGCGTGGTGGCGGTCTACACCCACGAGGATCTCACCGACGTCATCCACGGCCCGCTGCCCATGGCCTGGGACCCGCCCGGTGTGGAGATCAAGGTGCCCGAGCACTGGCCGGTCAAGAAGGGCCAGGTCAAGCACGTGGGCGACCCGATCGCCGTCGTGATCGCCGACACCAAGGGCCGGGCCATGGACGCCGCCGACCTGGTCATCGCCGAGCTGGACGCCAAGCCGGCCCTCGTCGACCCCGAGAAGGCGCTCGAGGACGGCTCGCCGCTGGTGTGGGAGGAGTTCGGCACCAACGTCACCCACCAGTGGGCCGTCGCCGGCGGCGACTTCGCGGCCGCCGAGGCCGAGGCCGAGGTCACCGTCAAGCACCGGATCCCCAACCACCGCATCTCGGGCGCCCCGATCGAGCCTCGCGGCTCCATCGGCGAGTCGCGTGCGGAGAGCGTCACGCTCTACTCCGCCACCCAGATCCCGCACATCGCACGCTTCCTGCTGGCCGGGATCCTGGACATGCCCGAGGACAAGATCCGCGTGGTGGCCCCGGACGTGGGCGGCGGCTTCGGCGCCAAGCTCCAGCTCTACGGCGAGGAGGTGCTGGTACTGGCCGTCTCCAAGAAGCTCGGCCGCCCGGTCAAGTACGTCGAGACGCGGTCGGAGCACATGACCAACTCCCACCACGGGCGCGACCAGATCGCCACGGTCACGCTCACGGCGAAGAAGGACGGCACGGTCACGGGTTGCAAGGCGGAGGTGATCGCCGACACCGGCGCCTATCACCAACTGCTCACCCCGTTCATCGCGGAGCTGGGCTTCCCGGTGGCGGGCGGCTGTTACAAGTTCCCGGCCATCGACTTCAGCGTCACCGGGGTGTTCACGAACAAGATGCCCACCGACGCCATCCGGGGGGCCGGCCGGCCAGAGGCCACCTACTGGGTCGAGCTGATGATGGACAAGCTCGCCCGTGAGCTGGACATGGACCCGCTGGAGCTGCGGCGCAAGAACTTCATCCCCAAGGAGGAGTTCCCGTACGAGACCCCATTGGGCATCGTCTACGACTCGGGCGACTACCACGGCTCGCTGGACAAGCTGCTCCAGAACTTCGACCTGGACGCGTTCCGCAAGGAGCAGGCCGAGCTCAAGGAGAAGGGCATCCACCGTGGGGTGGGCTTCTCCACCTGGGTCGAGGTGTGCGGCCTGGCCCCCTCGCGCGCGGTCGGCCCGCAGGGGGTGGGCCTGCAGGCCGCGTTCTGGGAGTCGGCCATGGTGCGCGTGCACCCGTCCGGCTCGGCCACGGTCTACTCGGGCGCGTCGCCGCACGGCCAGGGCCTGGACACCTCGTTCGCCCAGATCGCGGCGGACCGGCTGGGCATCGACCCGGAGATGATCGACGTGATCCACGGCGACACGGACACCGGCCCGTTCGGGTGGGGCACCTACGGCTCGCGCTCGCTCTCGGTCGGCGGCGAGGCCATCGCTCGCGCGGCCGAAAAGGTGCAGGAGAAGGCCAAGAAGGTGTGCGCGGCGATGCTGGAGGCCGCGCCCGAGGACATCGAGCTGGCCGACGGCACGTTCCGCGTCAAGGGGTCACCGGACAAGTCGATGACCATGGCCGAGATCTCGGGGGCGGCGCACATCCCGCCCCAGGAGCTGCCGGCCGACATCGAGCCGGGCCTGGAGGAGACCTCGTTCTACGACCCGGAGAACTTCGTGTTCCCGTTCGGCGCGCACGCGTGCATCGTCGACGTGGACATCGAGACCGGGAAGGTCAAGGTGATCGACTACTACGCGGTCGACGACTGCGGGCCGGCCATCAACCCGATGCTCATCGAGGGCCAGGTGCACGGCGGCATCGCGCACGCGATCGGGCAGGCGCTGTACGAGCAGGTGGTCTACGACGAGGAGGGCCAGCTGGTCACGGGCACGTTCGTGGACTACGCGCTGCCCACCGCGGCCGAGCTGCCGTCGTTCAACACCGACCGCACCGAGACCCCATCGCCGGTGAACTCGCTGGGCGTCAAGGGCGTGGGCGAGGCGGGCACGATCGCCGCCACGCCGGCGGTCACCTCGGCGGTGCTCGACGCCATCAAGGACACCGGCGTGGACTGGATCGACATGCCGCTGACGCCGATGCGCGTGTGGCAGGCCCTGAACGGCGATGGCCAGCGGGCCACCGAGCAGGGCCAGCGGGTGCCGCCCCACGGACAGGAGTCGGCCGGATCCGGGCCTACGTCGCCCGGGGAAGGAGGTGGAGCATGATCTCCGCACCCTTCGAATACCGCCGTGCGAGCAGCGTGGACGAGGCCGTATCCCTGCTGGGCGAGCTCGGCGAGGACGCCAAGCTGCTGGCCGGAGGCCACTCGCTGGTGCCGCTGATGAAGCTGCGCCTGGCCGCGCCGACCACGCTGATCGACATCGGCGGCGTCGCCGAGCTGGAGGGCATCGAGCCCAGCGACGGAGGCTTCCGGATCGGCGCGCTGACCCGGCACGTGACGCTGCAGAACGCGTCCGAGCTGGGCGTGATCCAGCAGGCGGCGTCCGAGATCGCCGACCAGCAGGTCCGCAACCGCGGCACGATCGGGGGCTCGCTGGCCCACGGCGACCCGGCCTCGGACCTGCCCGCGGTCATGCTGGCGCTGGACGCCACGTTCAACGTGACCGGCCCCGAGGGCCAGCGCTCGATCCCGGCCGGGGAGTTCTTCCGGGACTACCTGACCACGGCGCTGGGCCCCCAGGAGGTCATGACCTCCATCGACGTGCCCTCCACGGAGGGCTTCGGCTGGGGTTACGAGAAGTTCACCCGCCGCGCCGAGGACTGGGCCATGGTGGGCGTGGTCGCGCTGGTCAGGACGGATGGGAATGCGAACGATCCGGCATCCGTGCCGGATCCTTCCCGGACCGCAGAGGATGTTCGCGTGGGGCTCACGCACATGAGCTCGACGCCGCTGCGGGCCGCGAGCGTGGAGGACGCGCTGCGCGGCCAACCGCTGTCCGCGGACGCCATCGCGGCGGCGGCCGAGAAGGCCGCCGACAACACGGAGCCCCCCGGCGACCTGAACGCGACCCCGGAGTACAAGGCCCACCTGGCCAGGGTGATGACCAAGCGGGCGCTGACCACCGCAAGCGGGGCGTGACCTCCCAGGGCCCGGATGACGTAGCCCGGGCCCTGGCGGAGCAGGGCTACCTGGCGGATCGCGCGCTGGCCACATCGGTGCACCTGGCCGGCGCGCTGGAGCAGCCGCTGCTGCTGGAGGGCGAGGCCGGGGTGGGCAAGACCGAGGTGGCTCGGGCGCTGGCCCAGGCCACGGGCGCGCGCCTGTTCCGGCTGCAATGCCACGAGGGCATCGACCTGCACCACGCGCTGTACGACTGGGACTACCCGCGCCAGCTGCTGGCCATCAGGGTGGCGGAGGGCGGCACCGATCCGGGTGCGCTGTTCAGCCGCGACTACCTGCTGCGCAGGCCGCTGCTCGAGGCGCTGGAGCACGATGGCCCCGCGGTCCTGCTGATCGACGAGGTCGACCGCGCCGACGATGAGTTCGAGGCCTTCCTGCTGGAGCTGCTGTCGGACTTCGCGGTGTCGATCCCCGAGCTCGGGACCGTGACCGCCACGCCGCCGCTGCCCACGGTCGTGCTCACGTCCAACCGCACCCGCGAGCTGCACGACGCGCTCAAGCGGCGCTGCCTCTACCACTGGATCGACTACCCCGATCGCGCCCGCGAGGCCGAGATCGTGCGCGCCCGCCTGCCCGGCGTGGCCGACGACGTGGCCGAGCGCGTGTGCGACGCGGTGGCCCGGCTGCGCGAGGAGGAGCTGTACAAGCTGCCGGGCGTGGGCGAGACCATCAGCTGGGCGCGGGCGCTGCTGGCGCTGGACGGGGTGCCGCTGGAGGAGACGCTCGGCGTGGTGCTCAAGGTGCGCGAGGACCTGGAGGCCGTGAGAGAGGGAGCCGTCCTTGAGGGTGTCTGACGGCCTGACCGGGCGGCTGGGCCTGTTGTGCGCCGCCTGCCGGGCGGGCGGAGTGCGCATCGGGGTAGGCGAGTTGCTGGCGGCGCACCGTGCGCTGCGCGCCATCGACGCGTCGGACCGGCGCGAGTCGTACCTGGCGCTCCGGGCCGTGCTCTGCTCGCGGCGGGAGGACGTCGAGGCATTCGATGCGGCGTTCGTCGAGGCCTTCGCCGGCCGGGGGGAGTATCCCGAGCAGCCCGACGTGCTGGACGACATCGCCGACCTCGTGCTGCCGTCGGTGGCCGTGCCCCCCCAGCAGCGGGTGGCGCCGCCGAGCACCATCGAGGAGTCGGAGCTGATGCCCGCCGCGTGGTCGGACACCGAGCTGCTGCGCGAGAAGGACTTCGCCGAGTTCACCGCCGCCGACCGCCGCATGGCGCGGGGCGTGATGGCCCGGCTGGCCGCCCACGGACCGGTGCGCACCAGCCGCCGCACGCGTGCCTCGCACCGCACGGGACCGCGGCCGCGGGGCGGGCGCGCCGACCTTCGCGGCACGGTGCGCTCGTCGCTGCGGTACGGAGGCATGCCGGTCGAGCGCCACTGGCGCGAGCCGCGGCAGCGGCCCCGCCCGGTGGTCCTGGTGTGCGACGTCTCCGGCTCGATGGAGCCGTACGCGCGGATGCTGCTCATGTACATGCAGGCGTGCGTGGCCGCGCGCCGGCGGGTCGAGGCGTTCGCCTTCGGCACGCAGCTGACGCGGGTGACCGGAGAGCTTGCGGGCCGCGACCCCGAGCGCGCGCTGGACCGCGCCGCGCACGCCATGAGCGACTGGTCCGGCGGCACCCGGATCGGCGACGCCATCGCCACGCTCAACCGCGAGCACGGCGGCCGGGTGGGCCGCGGTGCCGTCGTGGTCGTGCTCTCGGACGGCTGGGACCGCGGCGAGCCGGAGCAGCTGTCGGCCGAGATGGCGCGGCTCTCGCGCACCGCGCACAGGCTGGTGTGGCTGAACCCGCTGAAGGCCGCGGCCGACTACGAACCGCTGACGCGGGGCATGGTGGCCTCACTGCCACACGTGGACCGGTTCCTGGCCGGGAACACGATCGCTTCACTTGAGGAACTGGCAGTGCTGATGCAAGGAGGGAAGCTGTGAGGGACGTGCTCGATGACGTGAGGGAGTGGATGGACCAGGGGTCGCGGGTGGCCATCGCCACCGTCGTGGGGGTCAAGCGCTCGGCCCCGCGCGCGCCCGGGGCCAAGATGGCCGTGAACGACCAGGGCGCCGTTTCCGGCGCCGTCTCGGGCGGCTGTGTGGAGGGCGCGGTGGTGGAGGCCGCCACCCAGGTGCTGGCCGGCGACGAGCCCAGGCTCATGAAGTTCGGGATCGCGGACTCCGACGCGTGGGATGTCGGGCTGCCCTGCGGGGGCGAGATTAAGGTGTTCATCGAGGAGTACCGGGAGTGACCCCCGAGGGCGAGTTCGCGGAGATCGCCGGCATGGGCGGGCGGGCAGCCGTGGTCACGGTCGTGGAAGGCGAGGGTCTCGGCTCCAAGCTGCTGGTGCGCGAGGACGGGAGCCAGTCCGGCGGCCTGGGGTCGCCCGAGTGGGACGCGACCGCGGCCGACGCCGCCCGCGAGCTGATGTGGGCGGAGCGCTCCGAGCTGCGCGAGGCCGGCGAGGTCACGCTGTTCGTGGACGCCACCTACCCGCCGCCGCGGCTGATCGTGTTCGGGGCGGTGGACTACACGGCGGCGCTGTGCCGGCTCGCGAGCGCAGTCGGCTGGCGTGCGTACGTGTGCGATCCGCGCTCGCAGTTCGCCACGCACGAGCGGTTTCCCGACGCCGAGAAGGTGGTGGCGGCGTGGCCCGAGGACGCCTTCCAGATGGTGGGCGGCATCGACCGCGCGACCTACGTCGCGGTGCTGACCCATGACCCGAAGCTCGACGACGCGGCGCTGACGATCGCGCTGCCCTCCGACGCCGCCTACGTGGGCGCCATGGGCAGCAGCCGGGCCCAGGCCAAGCGCCGCGAGCGGCTGCTGGCCGCCGGCATGGACGAGGTGCTGCTGGAGCGGCTGGCCGCGCCCATCGGGCTCGACCTCGGCGCCGTCGGACCCGAGGAGACCGCGCTGTCGATCATGGCCGAGGTCGTGGCCGTCCGCAACGGCCGCAGCGGCGGCCGGCTGCGCGACAAGCAGGGTGGGCGCATCCACGAGATCACCGGGGAGCACGCGTGATCGCCGGCTGCGTCCTCGCCGCCGGCGGGTCGTCGCGCTTCGGGGACGAGCCCAAGCAGCTGGCCGACCTGGACGGCCGCCCGCTGCTCGAGCACGTGCTGGACACCCTCTCGCGAACCGGGCTCGACCGGGTGGTCGTGGTGCTGGGCGCCGATGCGGACCGGATCCTGGACGAGGTCGACCTGCGCGGCGCCGAGCCGGTGGTCTGCGAGCGCTGGGCCGACGGACAGTCGGCCTCGCTGGCCCGCGGTCTGGCCGAGGTCCGGGACGCGGAGGCGGTGGTGGTGTGCCTGGGCGACCAGCCCGGCGTGTCGGCCGAGGCGGTGGAACGCATGCTGGCGGCGCGCTCGCACGCCGGCGCGGTCCGCGCGACCTACGGCGGCAAGCCGGGCCACCCGGTGGTGCTCGAGCACTCGCAGATCGCCGACCTGTGCGAGGTCACGGGCGACGTCGGCGCGCGAAACGTGATCCTGAGCGGCCTGCGCGAGGTCCCGTGCGACGACCTCGGCGGCGGCGAAGATGTGGACACCCCCGACCAGCTCGCCGGTCTCCGGCGGGCGGAGGAGGCCAGATGAAGCTGGAGCAGACATTCAAGGTCGAGGCACCGATCGAGAAGGTATGGGAAGCCCTGATCGACGTCGAGCGGGTGGCCCCCTGCCTGCCGGGCGCGGAGATCACCGAGTCGGACGAGAGCGGCGTCTACAAGGGCAACTTCACGGTCAAGCTCGGGCCCACCACGGCGGCCTACCGCGGCGAGCTGCACATGGAGTCGGTCGACGAGGCCGCGCGCACCGTCACGATGCGGGCCAGCGGCCAGGACAAGCGCGGGCAGGGCGGGGCCAAGGCCACCATCGTCAGCGTCATGCGCGAGGACGGCGGCGCCACTGCGGTCGACACGACCACCGACTTCACCATCACCGGCCGTCTGGCCCGGTTTGGGCGTGGCGGGATGATCAAGGACATCTCGAACAAGCTGCTCAAGGACTTCTCGGCCTGTTTGGCGGAGAACATCGAGGCCCCCGCGGCGGACGACGGGACGCCGGCGCGGGAGATCGGGGAGCCCGAGCCGGCGCAGGCCCAGACCGCCGCAACACCGGCCCCGCCTCCCGGGCCCATGCGCCCTGCCCAGCCGGTCAAGCCGGTGAACGGCCTGGCGCTGTTCCTCTCCGCGCTGTGGTCGCGGATCCGGCGCCTGTTCGGCCGCGGATAGCGCTGGCGTCCACTGCGGGTCGCGCCTAGTGTGGCGCGATGAACGTCCGTCGCTGTGCTGCCGTAGTCGCCGTCGCCCTCCCGCTCGTCCTGGCTCCGGCCGCGTCCGCGCAGGCGCCCACCGTGACCGCCCAGAACCCGACGCCAGTGGCCGGCACCACCCAGGCCACCCTCAACGGGACCATCGCCTGGAGCGGGCAGCAGAGCGGCTGCAACTCCCCGTCCCCGTTCTATGGCTGTCCCGCCTACTTCCAGGTCGGCGGCCAGGTCGGCGGCCGGACGGTGTACCTGACCACGGATGACATGTTCTGGACTCCGCTGGACTCGCCGAACGTGTTCTCGCAGACCACGGGCCTGGGCGAGCTGAGCGACTTCTCGCCGCCGTACACCGTGCAGCTGGTGGGCACGGACGGGATCGGCCCCAACGCCACCACCTACCGAAGCGCCCCGGTCACCTTCCGCTGGCCGCTGGACTCCCTGTCGGTCGCCCGCGTGGCCGTCACCCGCCGCCAGGTGATCGTGTTCGAGTCCCGGCCCAGGACGGCCTTCCGCAAGGGCCGCGTCAGCGTCGTGGTGACCCGCACGGCGGGCGCCCGGTCGGCCAAGGCGCGGCGCCTGGGCTCCTTCTCCGCCCGCGCCCGGCACGGGCGCAACCGGCTGCGCCCGCCGGCGCGCCTGCGCCGCGAGCTGCGCAAGCCCGGCCGCTACCAGCTGCGCCTGGTGCTGCGCGACGAGTGGGAGCGGAGCTTCGTGTTCCGCCACCGCCTGCGCGTCGCGCGCGAGGACTAGCCGGCGCGGCCAGGGCCCCGGAGGGCCCCGGCCGCGGCTCCGGCCCTACTTCCCGGGCGTCAGGGTCACCGTGCGCGTGCTGGTCGACGCGATCCCCGCGCCGTCGCGCGAGAACACGTTCACCTTGATCCGCTTCCTCTTCCGGCCCAGCCGCTTCATCGACCGCTTCGACAGCTTCACGTTGAGCTTCGTGGTCTTGCCGCCGCCGATCAGGAAGGCACGGCGGGCCAGGGTCCGCTTGCGGTAGACCAGGTACACGCTGCCCTGGCACAGGCGGTTGGCCTTGGCGCAGCGCAGCGAGACGCTGACCACGCGCTTCCTCGCGGACACCTTCAGCGACCGCGAGGCCACGCCGGTGGGCGTGCTCTTCGCCTGCTCGGCCGCGGGGACCGAGGCGGGCGTTGCGCCTCCGCCGCTCTGGCCGCCGGCGGACGACCCGCCGGCCGACGGCACCGCGCCGCTGGTGCGCCGCAGCGCCACGAAGTCGCCGAAGCGCACGGCCTGGCCGGCGGCGACCTGCTCGGGGCCGCCGTCCACGCTGAACGCCCACGTGCCCGCCCGGCCGTTGAGGTTGCTCAGCTGCCCGGCGGTGAAGCGGCCGCCGGTCGCGCAACCGGCCGGGGTGCTGGCGCCGTTGGCGGCAGCCAGGAGGGCCGCCAGCGACGCGCCGCTGGGCACCGTCACCCGGCAGAACGTCACGCCCCCGGAGCCGTCGTCCACCGCCAGCGCCACCGGCACGATGGTGCCGTCGGCCACGGCCGGCACGGGCCGCCTGCGGGGGAGCGTCGGGTTGGCCCGCGCCGGCGGGTCGGCCGAGAACGTAGCGCCCGCCAGGGCCCGAACGGCGTCCCGGCTGGCCCCGAGGTTCGGCCCGTCGGGCACGAACGGGTTGGGCGGGTCGGCGTACTCGAAGGAGCCGTCGTTGGCGCCGTTGCTGGGCCCCTGGCGCGCGATCAGGTAGTCGACCGGGGTCTGGCCGGCGTCGAAGCCCGCACCCTGGGGGTCGATGCCGCACGCGTTCAGGCCGGAGATGGCCGCGGCGTTGGTGTTCGCGTTCGACGACCCGAACGACAGGAACCCACCGGTCGCCGAGTCGAAGTTCGCCCGGAGGAAGTCCACGCCCGACGCCACCGCCGGGTCGGATGCCGGCACGCCCGACTCGCACAGCGCGGCCAGGGTCGCGCCGGTCACATCCACGTCGCCCGGCTGGGCCTGGTCGGCGGGCGACGTGGCGCGGGCGAAGCCCCAGCCGCCGTCGTTGTGCTGGTTCTCCCGGATCACGCTGCGCGAGCGCGCGACCAGGAAGCCCGGCGCGGGCACCCGGTTGAGCGCCAGCGCTCCGTACGCGGCGGTGTTGAACAGCGTCGGATCGCCGAAGTAGCCACCGGAGTAGGTGCCGGCCAGGTCGGCGGTCAGATTCTCGCTCGCCGAGATTCGCGCCGGGTCGATGCCGGCCGCCACGCCGCTCAGGATCCCGTTCTGGAACGCGCCGGCGTTGCCCGGGTGCATCGGGTCGGACGGGTCCGAGAGCGCGGTGAAGATGGCGTCCTGCAGGGACGGCCCGCCGTTGGCCACGTCGGCCGGGTGGCGCCCGGCGGCGGCGAGCGCCGGCGGGGTCGGGTCGAAGCTGGAGAACCCGGGGTTGAAGGAGCCGGTGGCGCCGTCCTGCTGGGTCTCGACCCAGTCGGCGCCCGATTGGACCGAGGTAGAGATGGCGGCGTCGGTCGCCGCCTGGGCGGTGGCCGGCAGGGCGGTCGCGGTCACGGCCAGGGTGGCCGCGAGGGCGCACCGGGCCGGGAGACTTCTGAACATGTGTCGTGCTCCTTTGTAGGAGGCGGCGACACACCGGGGTGGGTCTGCCGCCTAGACGCGAGACGGATGGAATCCCCACGACGGGATGTTCGGGCTCGGGGTCGTCCTCCCGGAACTCCTTCCCAGGCCATCGGCCCAGTGGAACCACGTTCCGGTCGTCACCCACACCGCTGCGCGTCAGCCCCGGATTCGCACCAGGTTTCCCGCGCCGTGAGTGCCGGTCACCCTACACCCGGCGCACCGGCGTTGCCAGGAGCCCGGCAGGCGGGCAGGCGATACAGTGCCGCCACACGTTCACGGACCGGTGGCAGGGAAGCTCGGTGAGATACCGGCGCGGGCCCGCCACTGTGATCGAGCGATGCACCCCGCCGCACGGCCACTGGCGAGAGCCGGGAAGGCGCGGCAGGGGATGCTCGAGAGCCAGGAGATCTGCGCCGGTCCGCCACACCGACAGCCCTCGCGGAAAGGGGCCGAAGGAATGCGCACACTCCTAGCCATCGGGGTCGCCCTGATGGTCATCTGCCCCGCCGCCTCCGCGGCCATCCCGGTCGACGTGCGCATCGAGGGTGCCGCCCGTACGGTCTTCGAGGGCCCGGTCGCCTCCGACGTGCGCCAGGTCCGGGCCAGCTCGGACGGCGCGCTGCGCAACTGCGACGGCACCAACAACGGCGCCAACCCCACCGCCGGGCCGACCGCGACCACGGTGGCGGCCGACGCCCTCGGGCTGCAGGGCCAGAGCTTCGACGGCACGTGGTATGCCGGATACCAGGACTACCTGATCTCGCGCCTGGGCCCGGAGTCCAGCTCCGGCTGGGGCGTCTACCGCAACGAGCAGCGGTCCGGCCTCGGCGGCTGCCAGGTGGCCGCCAGGGCAGGCGACCGCATCCTGTGGGCGGCCGGCACCGGCGGCGGCACGACGGGCGTGCTCCGGATCGGCCTGTCGGGGGCCAACCCGTACGTCGCCACGGTCACCGACCAGGCCGGCGCCCCGATCGCCGGAGCCACGATCCTCGACGCGAACGCCGGCGGAGCGCTGGCCTCGACCGGGGCCGTAACCGGGGCCACCGGCACGGCCAGCGTCCAGCTCGGCGCCGGCTACCACCGCCTCAAGGCGGACAAGGCCGGCTACGTGCGGTCCGCCCGGGCGGTCGTGTGCGTCCAGCCGTGCGGCGCTCCGCCGGCGGACGTGGTCAGGCGCACGGTGCCCCCGGTCGGCACCACGGGCGTCCGTGTCTCGCGGGCCGTGTTCCCCCGCACCGGTTACCGCCGGGGGCTGATCGTGGTGGACTGGCGGCTGACGCGGACGGGGGTGGGGATGCGGTTCTGGAGGCTCGCGGCCGATGACCTGGCCACGCGCAGGCGCAGCTACCGCACGAGGGCGCGGGGAAGCACCGCCACGTCGGCGGCGCTGCGCCTGCCCGGCGGCCGCGCCTACGCGCTCCGCCTGTCCTGGACCGACCGGCTCCTGCGCCCCGGCCAGGCGGACCTGGGGCGCGTGCTCGTGCCCATCGACGACCGGGCCAGGGCCGTCAGGCGGTCCGGTCCCTGGCGCAGGCTGCGCTCGGGCCAGGCCTGGAAGGGCACCGTCCTGCGCGGGCGCCTCGGCGCCCGGCTGAAGGTCAAGCTGGCCGCCGGCCGGCCCGCGCTGGTGCTGCGCGGCCGTGGCCGGGCCACGGTTCGCATCGGTTCGAAGCGCGTCCGCGTCCGGGGCGGGCGCACCGCCCTGGGGGCGAAGCGCCGCAAGGGCGGGTCCGTCACCATCACCGTGATGCGTGGAAGCATCGATCTCGATGGCGTCGCTGCTTCGCCTTAGCGCGACCCTTTTGGCGGCGTTGCTGCTGGTTCCGGCCGCCGCCTCGGCGGCGCAGGACAAGCAGCGGCTGGACCGCACGGTCGCCTACCTGCAGAAGGTCCAGCACAAGGACGGCGGGTTCGGCGACCGCGTGTCCGATCCCGGGTTCAGTTTCTGGGCGGCCATGGCCTTCGCCTCGGCGGGCATCAATCCGCGCGACCAGAAGCAGAAGGGCGGCACCGACCTCTACACCTACCTGACCCGCCACAAGGGCCCGCTGACCGAAAGCACCCACTTCGCGCGCCTGATCCTGGTCGCCCGCGCGGCGGGGGCATCCCCGCACCGGTTCGGGGGGATCGACCCGGTCGCGCGGCTGCGCAGGTTGCAGCGCCCGGACGGCGGCTTCCCCCAGCCACCCACCCTGCCGACGTCCCAGGTCAACGGCACCACCTTCGCGATCCTGGCGCTGGCCAAGCTGGAGCGCACCCGTGTGAACCGGGCGGTGGACTGGCTGCTGACCCAGCAGGCGCCCGACGGGTCCTTCGGGGGCGACACCGACCAGACCGGGTCGGCGATCGAGGCGCTCAACGCCGCCGGCCGGCGCAGGACGCCGCAGCAGGCGAAGGCTCTGCAGTACCTGCGCGCGCGGCAGAATCCCGACGGCGGCTTCGCGCAGTCCTCGCCCGGTGACACCTCCAACACCAGCTCGACGGCCTGGGTGGTGCGGGGGCTGGTCGCGGCCAGGATCGAGGCCACCTCCATCCGGGCCGCGGGGTCGGGCAAGACGCCGCTCGACTACCTTGCCGCGATGCAGCAGCCCGACGGCAGCATCCCCACCTCCGCGAAGAACCGCTCGAACTTGGCCTTCTCCACCGCCTTCACCACCCCCGCCCTCTCCGGCGCCTCGTTCCCCATCGCCGCGGTCCAGCGGGAGGAGCAGCCGCGCACCGAGCAGCGCGACGAGCCGGCGCCGAAGACGCAGGGCGACGACGGAGGGCAGCCTGGAGCGGGCGGCACCGCCGACGGTGGCGACGGCGATGTGACCTCCGGCGGCGGCGGTGACGGCGCCCCGCTGTTCAGCGAGCCCCAGCCGGGCAGTCGCGGCCAGGCTCCCGGCGGCGCGCGCGACATCGAGCGCCCGAACCAGGCCACCCAGCCCGGTGCGGTCCAGCCCGCCGGCGAGTCGGTGAGCGGCAAGCTGGTGGGTCAGGGCGCCAAGCTGGCCGCCGTCGAGAGCCGCCGGCTCGGCACGGCCCCCGGCCTACGGGCCGCGGCGGCCGGCGGCCAGGCGCCCACGTGGCTGGTGGCGACCATCGGCGTGGCGCTCCTGCTCAGCGCCATGGGCGGAGTCTTCCTGGAGCGCCGCGGCGGCAAGGGACGCGAGTCGTGAGCACCCTGACGCTGATCGCGGCGCTGGAGGACGACCTGGGCGACGCGCTGGCCCGGATCGCCTCGACCCTGCGGATCCCCGTGCTCCTGGCCGCGCTGCTGGTGCTCCTGGCCACGGCCCTTGAGCTGGGCCGGTTCGGCATGGAGCTGCTGCGGCGCGGGCTGCCCGGCGGGCGAGCCCCGCTGGCCGCGCTTGCCCACCGCGCCGAGGCCGAGCCCGAGAACGCCCGCGAGCTGGCCCGCAAGGCGCCCAGCAAGCCGAGCGAGGAGGCGGTGATCAAGCTGGCGGCGGCCGCGTCCGGGGGGCCCGACAAGGTCGCGGCCGAGCACGCCCTGGCCGACTACGAGCTGGCCGTGCAGCGCCGCTTGGACCGCACGCGGATCATCGTCCGGGCCGGCCCGGCGGTGGGCCTGATGGGCACGCTGATCCCCCTCGCGCCGGGCCTGGCCGCGCTGGGCCGGGGGGACCTGCCCCAGCTGGCCTCGGACCTGCGCACCGCGTTCGCGGCCACGGTCATCGGCCTGCTGGCCGGCACCGTGGCGTTCGCCCTAACGCTGACCCGCACGCGCATCTACAGCGAGGACCTGACCGCGCTCGAGCGTGCCGCCGCCGCGATGGGCACGCCCCCGCCGCCTCCCGTGCCCACCCCGGGCGAGAAGAAGGAGGAGGCCGAGAAGAAGAAGGCGGACGAGGCGAAGAAGGACGACAAGCAGCCCACCGCCGAGGCCAAGCCCGAAGGGGCCACGTGAGCCGCGTCGGCCTGGGCCGGCACGGGCGGCTGGACGACAGCGCCGGCGATCCCCTGGACGGCCTGGTCAACCTGTTCGACCTCGGCATCGTCCTGGCGGTGGCCTTCCTGGTCGCCGGGTTGAGCCTCACGGTCAGCGGCGACACCGGACGTGTGGTCAAGCGCCAGCAGAGCCCGCAGGATGCTCCGGCCCGCAACACCCAGGGACGGCCGCTGCCCGACCCCGCCAAGGCACCCGAGGCGCGCGGGCGCGGCGAGGCCGTCGGGCAGGTCTACCGCACGCCCGACGGCCGCCTCATATATGTAGAGAAGCCCTAGGCCCCGACGCGCGGGTTCTGTAGCGGCGTCAGCGTGGCCTCTATCTGCTCGCGGGCCGGCTCGAACCGGGGCGGCAGCACCAGCTTCTCGCCCAGGTGCTCGGGCTCCTCGTCGGTCGTGAAGCCCGGCCCGAGCGTGGCGATCTCGAACAGCACGCCGCTGGGCTCGCGGAAGTAGATCGAGCGGAACCAGAAGCGGTCGATCACCTCCGTGGGCCGCGCGCCGTGCTGCGCGGCCGCGGTGCGCCACTGCTCGTGGTCGTCCATCGTCGAGGCGAAGGCCACGTGGTGCACGGTGCCCGCCGCCTGGTTGCCGCGCTCGGCGGGCGGGGCGTCGTAGGCCAGCCAGCCGGTGCGGTTGTCGCCGCGCAGCTCCCAGCGGTCGCCGGCCTCGGTGAAGCCCAGGCCCTGCTCCAGCAGATCGCGGCTGCCCTCCGGGTCCGAGCTGTAGGCGCGCACGCCGTCGAAGCCCTGGAGCGCGACCTCGCGCGGGACCTCGGGGTGGTCGGCGATCAGCGGTTCGTCGGGCGAATCGCTCACGCGCAGCTCGTGCTCCAGCCCCTCCGGGTCGGAGAACACCAGGCTGTCGCCGTCGCGCCGGGGCTCCACGCCCTCGTCGGCCAGGCGGGTGCTCCAGAAGTCCAGCGCGTCGGGGGAGCCCACACGCCACACGATCCGGTGGACCATGCCGTCGCCGGCGCGGCCCAGGGGCGCGCCCGGGTACTCGAAGAAAGTCAGGTCCGCGCCCGGGTTGCCGTGCTCGTCGGCGTAGAACAGGTGGTACACGGAGGGGTCGTCCTGGTTGACGGTCTTCTTCACCATCCGCAGGCCCAGCACGCGCGCGTAGAAGTCCACGTTGCGCGGCGCGTCGGCGGTGATGGCGGTGATGTGGTGGATGCCTTCGAGCTTCATGGTGTCCCTCTCTGCGGTGGCCAGGCTACAATCTGTTGCACGCACAACTATAACACCGGAGTAATTGTGTCTGCAACCACTTCACCCACACGCCGCGGCAAGCAGCTGGACGAGCTCGAGCTCGGTGCCTGGCGCGGCTTCCTGCGTACCCACGCGGCGCTGTCGCGCCAGCTCGACGCCGAGCTCATCGCCGCCCACGGCCTCCCGCTGAGCACGTACGAGGTGCTGCTGTTCCTGGCCGACAGCCCCGACGGCCAGATGCGCATGTCCGACCTGGCCGACTCCGTGCTGCTCAGCCGCAGCGGCCTGACGCGCCTGGTCGACCGCCTGGTTCGCGACGAGCTGGTCGAGCGCCGCGCCTGCCCCGGCGACGCCCGTGGCATGAACGCCGTGATCACCGATGCCGGCCGCGCCCGTTTCGCCGAGGCGCGCAAGACGCACCTCGACGGCGTCCGCCGCCGCTACCTGGACCACCTCAGCGACGAGGAGCGGGAGCTGCTGGCCGGCATCTGGGACCGGATGAGTCAGGGCGCTATGCCGGCCTGCTGATCGCGGGCCAGGAAGCGCGCCAGCTGGGTGCGTGAGCGCACGCCCAGCGTCCGGTAGATGCGGCTGAGGTGGAACTCGATCGTCTTCGGGCTGAGGAACAGCGCCGCCGCCACCTCGCGGTTGGTCATGCCCTGGGCCACCATCAGCGCGATCCGCAGCTCGTGCGTGCTCAGGTCGTCGCGGCCGGGACCGGCGCTGGTGGGCTCGGGGGACCGGGCACCGGCGGCCTCCAGCTCCCGCTCGGTCCTGAGCACCCACGGACGGGCGCCGAGCTCACGGAACGTGTCAAGCGCCCGGGTCAGCGGCGCCCGGGCCTGGGAGCGCAGCCGCATCCGCCGCAGCCGCTCGCCCCACGCCAGTTCGGTGCGTGCTCGCTCGTAGGGCATGGCCGCCTGCTCGTGCCAGGCCAGCGCGCGGGCCGCGTGCGCGTCCACGTCGTCGCCCTCGGCCATCATCAGCCGCGCGCGCTCGGTGGCGGCGCGTCCCCAGGTGCCGCCGGCCGTCTCGGCCTGCTCGGCCAGCCGGCCCAGGGCCTCGGCCGCCTCGTCCTGGCGGCCCGTGCGCAGGAGCGCCTCCACGTGGTCGGCGCCGTCCAGGACCATCGCCGGCTCGCGCCAGGCCAGCAGCCCCCGGCGCCGGGCCGCCTCGTCCAGCGCCTCCGCGGCGGCGCCGGCCGCCTCAACGGCCAGCTCGGCCCGGCCCAGCGCCGCATAGGAGTAGATGCCCAGGTTGGTCGCGCCGCCGCGGTCCGCCAGCTCGGCGCTCTCCCGTGCGTGGGCCCGCGCGCTGTCGGTGTGGCCCAGGTCCGCCTCGATGTGGGCCAGCACGGCCAGCGTGAACGCGTGCATGGTCAGGTGACCCACCTCGTGGGCCACCAAAACGGCCTCGCGGGCGTCGGCCAGCGCTTCGGGCCAGCGCCCCTGGCGCTCGCCGAGCATGGCCCGGACGCTCAGCGGGTAGGGCAGCGTCCCCACGGCGCCCGCTCGGCGCTGCTGGTCCAGCAGCTCCTCCGCGATCCGTTCCGCGATCGTGAACTCCTCGACGGTCATGGCGATCTGGCCCAGCAGGCCCACCGGCTCGGCCAGGTGCACCAGCGGCAGCTCGGCCAGCAGGGGCTCCAGGGCGGCGAGCTGCTCATGGACGTCGGGCGACTGGCCCAGCACCGTGCGCGAGACCACCAGCATGATGCGGGTGACCACCTCGGCGACGCCTCCGGCGGCCGCGGCGGCCTCCTCGGCCCGGCCCAGCGTGTCCATCATGCCCGTGGGGTTGCCGGTCCGGGTGTGTCCGATCGCCGACTCCAGCAGCAATGTGGCCGCCGTCGCGGGGTCGCCGCCCTCCAGGGCCCGGTCGGCCGCGCCATCAAGGATGGCCTGGGCGTCGACGGGGTTGCCCGTGCGCATCTCCAGGTTGCCCCGCAGCCGGTCGGCCGCGGGGCGCAGCGCCTCCTCGATCAGCGGGTCGGCCGCCTCCAGGAGCGCAGCGGCCGCCTCGGTCCGGCCGATCAACGCCGAGTCCTGCGCGGCCTCCAGCGAGCGCCGGCCGCGCGCCGCGGGAACGGTGGACAGCTCGGCCGCGCGCGTGAAGGCCCGGGCGGCCTCCGCGTGCCCGCCGCGGCCGCGCGCATCGTGGGCCGCGTCCTCCAGGGCCGTGGCTACCTCCTCGTCGGCCTGTACGGCCGCGTGGGCCAGGTGCCATGCCCGCCGGCGGGGATCGCGCGCCGTGTGGGCCAGGGCCGTGTGGGCGTCGCGCTGCTGCTGCCCGGTGGCGGCGTTGAAGGCGGCTGCGCGCAGCAGCGGGTGGCGGAAGCCGACCCGTCCGGGACCCGCGGGCGTCAGGAGGCCCGCCTGCTCGGCCGGGCCCAGCGCGCCCTGGTCCAGCCCGACCCGTTCGAGCGCGGGCAGCAGCTCGTCCAGGTCGATCCGGCTCATGGCCGCGGCCACGGTCAGCGCCGCCCCCGCCTCCGCGGGCAGTGCCGCGATCTGGCGGGCGAACGCCTCCTCCACGGCGGCGGTGGTGGGAAGCGGGTCCGCCAGGGCGTCGGTGCCCGCCCGCTGTCCGGCGCTCAGCGCGGCCGGGACCTCCTGCAGCGCCAGCGGGTTGCCGGCGGTCGCAGCGACCAGCGCGCCGGCCACGCGCTCGGGCAGGTCGGGGGAGTCGCGCCGGAGCAGGCGCAGGGAGCTTGCCTCGTCCAGTCCCGCCAGCGCCAGCTCCTCGATGCCGCTGAAGTCCAGGTCGGCCACCGCCCCGTCGCGCAGTCCCATCAGCACGCCGATCGGCTCGCCGGCCAGGCGGCGGGCCACGAACAGCAGCGCGTCGCGTGAGGCGTCGTCCAGCCAGTGCACGTCGTCCACGACGGTGACCAGCGGCTCGTCCTCCGCCGCGTGGGAGAGCAGCCCCAGCAGACCGGCCGGCACCGCGAAGCGGTCATGGGGCTCGGGCCGGCGGAGGGCGAAGGCGGCCTCGACCGCATCCCGCTGTGCCCCGGGCAGGCGCTCGCGCAGCTCCAGCAGCGGGGCGGCCAGCTCCAGGAGGCCGGCAAAGGGGATCTCGCGGTCCGACTCGTAGCCGCGGGCACGCAGCACCCGCACTCCCTTGGCGTCCTGTACCGCGGCGTCGATCAGCGCGCTCTTGCCCACCCCCGCCTCGCCGCGCACCAGCGCGGCGAACGGCCGGTGCTCTCGCAACGCCGCCAGCCTCGTGGCCAGCCAGGCCAGTTCCTCCTCGCGGCCCTCGAGCATGAGCGCGGGAGTCTGCCAGTCAGCTCAGCGGGGCGGCCACGCGCGTGCGGTCGCGCCGCCGTACCTCGCGCAGCGCCCGGGCCAGGCGGCGCACGCCCTCCTCCAGCTCGTCCGGCTCCAGCAGCGAGAAGGACAGCCGCAGGCTGGTGCGCTGGTGGCGCTCGGCGGTGACAGCGCCACCGGGCGTGAACGACATGCCGTGGCGCACGGCCTCGGCGTACAGCGTGCGCTCCTCGACCGGGCGCTTGAGCGTGACCCACACGTGGTGGCCTCCGGCCGGCGAGGCGGCTTCGTACTCGCCCGCCAGGTGCTTCTCCAGGGCGGCCATGATCGCGTCACGGCGCTCGCGGTAGTAGGGCAGGCTGCGCTCCAGCTGGCGCGCGTAGCCGTCGCCGGCCAGGTAGCGCGCGGCCATGTGCTGGACCGGGGTGGGGGTGTGGAAGTCGCTGGCCTGCTTCACCGCGGCCAGGCGGGCCAGCACGGGACCGCGGGCGTTGATCCAGCCGATCCGCAGGCCGCCGCCCACCACCTTGGACAGGGAGTTCACCTCGAGCACGTGGCCGGGCGCGGACAGCCGCAGCGGCGGCGGCGCGTCACCCTCGTAGCGCAGGTCGGAGTAGACGCGGTCCTCGACCACGAACATGTTGCGGTCCACGGCCAGGCGCATCAGCCGCTCGCGCCGCTCGGGCGACAGGTCCACGCCGGTGGGGTTGTGGCAGGTGGCCTGCAGGCTCAGCAGCCGCACCTCGTGCCGGGCCAGCACCGCCTCCAGCGCGTCCACGTCCAGGCCTTCCTCGTCCACCGGCACGCCGATCACGCGCGCGCCCGTGGCGCGCATGGCCAGCAGCGAGCCGGTGAACGTGGGCGACTCGGTCACGGCCACGTCGCTGGGCTGCAGCAGCGTGCGGTAGACGATGTCCAGCGCCTGCTGGGCGCCGGTGGTCACGATCACCTGGTCGGGGTCCAGCACCTCACCGTCCACGTGGGTCGCGATCTGCTCGCGCAATGCCACGTGGCCCTCCGGCGCGGTGTAGGCCAGCGCATCCTCGGCCCCCTTCGCGAACACCTCCTGGGCGATCTCGCGCATCTCCTCGACCGGGTGGAAGCGCGGGCTCGGGAATCCCGTGGACATCGAGATCATGCCCGGCTGTCCCGGCATGCGGAACGAGTCGTCCAGGATCTCCTCCTGGTAGGTGCTGGGCCGGTCGGGCAGCACGTAGGCCTGCCAGTCGTCGCCGCTCTCGTCGGCGGCGGCGGGAACGAGCGTCCGCACGAAGGTGCCCCGGCCGACGCTGGCGGTCACCCAGCCCTCCTCGGCCAGGCGCCGGTACACGCGCGCGGCGGTCAGGTGGTTGATGCCGGCGTCGGCGGCCAGGGCCCGGGTGGGCGGGAGCTTCTCCCCGGGGGTCAGCCGACCCGACTCGATGGCGGCCACGAAGCGATCCACCAGCTGCTGGGTGATGGACGTGTCAGCGTCGCGATCGAGATCGGTCAAGTCCAACTTGTACGACATTGTTTGATCACCCATATCCGTTGATACTACCCCTGTACTCGCAAAGCAGCAACTTGTTCTACAGAAGAGGTCACAATGTCCAACCACACCACTCATACACCTGACGTGACGGTGCGGCTGGCTCGTTCCTCGGACACGCGCCAGCTCTTCTCCCTCGCAGCCCTGGACTCCGCGTCCCTGCCGCAGGGCGAGCTCGTGGTCGCCGAGTCCGAGGGCCGGATCGTGGCCGCGCTCCCGGTGGCGGGCGGCCCCGCCATCGCCGACCCGTTCCACCGCACCGCCGCCCTGGTGCAGATGCTCGAGCTGCGCGCACAGCAGCTGCGCGCCACCTCCGACGTCGCCCCCGGCGCCGCGGCGCGCATCATGGCCGCGCTCAACCGCCCGGCCCTGCGCCCCAACTAGACCCTCCCTCCTCCTAGGGAGCAAACGACCGCCGGGCCTTCAGGGTCCGGCGGTCGTCGTCTACCATCGGCGCCCGTTGGGGCTGTAGCTCAGCTGGAAGAGCGCCTCGTTCGCAACGAGGAGGTCGGCGGTTCGAGCCCGCTCAGCTCCATTCTCGCGGGGTGGGAGGACATCTGCCTTTGTCCTCGGTCGAGGACAGCCACCAGGCTTGTCCTCTCCCTGCGTCCTCGGCAGCTGCCCTCCCACCCCGCGAGCGGTCATGCGGAGATCGCCGGCGCACGTCGAAAAGATCTGCGTGACCCACGCCATAGCCGCCACGCTCGACCGTCTCCGCGCCACGCCCGAGGCGGTCCTGGACCACATCCCGCCAGACGGCGACGTGGTGGTGGGCGCGGCGAACGGGGAGCCGCACACGGTCGTCGACGCCATCGAGGCCGGGGCGGGGCGGTTCGAGAGCGTGCGCCTGCACCAGATGCTCCCGATGCGCGACCGCGGCTACATCGACGGCGAGGTGCCGGGGCTGCGGCACGTGTCGTGGTTCCTCTCGCCCCACAGCCGCGACGCCTTCCAGCGCGGCCACTGCGACCTGGTGCCCAACTCGTTCAGCGAGGTGCCGCGGTTGCTGCGCCAGGCGGTGAAGCCCGCGCTGGTGATCACGTCGGTGTCGCCCCCCGACCGCCACGGCTACTTCTCGCTGGCCGCCAACGCCGAATACAGCGCGGCGCTGATCGGCGAGGTGCCGTTCTTCGTGGAGGTCAACCCGCGCCTGCCGCGCACCTTCGGGGGCAACCAGCTGCACGTCAGCGACGTGGTGGGCTACTGCGAGGCCGACTACGCGCCGGCCGAGCTGCCCGCGCACCCGCTGGGCCGGCGCGACCGGGCCATCGCCGAGCTCGTGGCCGAGCGGATCCCCGACGGCTCGACGCTGCAGGCAGGCATCGGCGCCGTGCCCGACTGTGTGCTGGGCCTGCTCGGCGACCACAAGGAGCTGGGCGTGCACACCGAGCTGCTCGGCGACGGCATGATCGACCTGGTCGAGGGCGGCGTGGTCACCGGCACGCGCAAGGCCACCCACCGCAACAAGATCGTGACCACCACGGCGCTGGGCAGCGCGCGGCTGTACGACTTCGTGGCCGACAACCCCGGTGTGGAGTTCTGGCCGGTCGAGTACACCAACAACCCCGTGGTGATCGCGCGCGAGCCGCTGTTCACCGCCATCAACGCCACCGTCGAGGTCGACTTCCTGGGCCAATGCGCCTCCGAGGGGCTGGGCAGCCAGTACTGGTCGTCATCCGGCGGGCAGCCCGATTTCGCCCGCGGCGCGGTCACCGCCGAGCACGGCCAGGCGTTCATCGTGGTGCACTCTACGACCGCCGACGACAGCGTGTCGCGGATCGTGCCCCGGCTGCACCCCGGCGCCGCCGTCACCACGTTCAAGAACGTGGTGGACAAGGTGGTCACCGAGTACGGCGTTGCCGAGCTGCGCGGCAGCAGCGTCCGAGAGCGCACCCGCAGGCTGATCGCGATCGCCCACCCCGACCACCAGGACGAGCTCGAGGGCCAGGCGCGCGAGCTGGGCTACGTCTAGCTCCGTCCTGTCACGGGCTCCGGCCCCGTCGCGTCTCAACAGGTGCAACTCGCGACGGAAGGAGCAGTCATGAAGGTCTTCGTAGCCGGCGCCACGGGCGTCATCGGCAGACAGCTGATCCCGCAGCTCGTGGCGCGAGGCCACGAGGTGACCGGGATGACCAGGGCCACCTCGAAGCAGGACCAGGTCCGCAGCCTGGGAGCCCGCCCGGTCGTGGCGGACGCCCTGGACCCCGACGCGGTCGCCCAGGCGGTGGCGTTCGCCGCACCCGAGGTGGTCGTGCATCAGCTGACCGCGTTGTCCGAGCCGACGAGCATGCGCGAGGCGCGGCGGCCCGACCAGTCCGCGGCGTTCGTCATGACCAACCGCCTACGTACCGAGGCGACGGACCACCTCCTGGCCGCCGCCCGGGCCGTGGAGGCCCGGCGCGTGGTCGCGCAGAGCTTCGGGGCCTTCCGGTTCGATCACACCGGCGGGCCGGTGCGGACCGAGGCCGATCCCCTCGACCCCGACGACCCGCCGGCGGGGCTGCGAGCGGTGCAGGCGGGCTACCTCTACCTGGAGCGGGCGGTCACGTCTATCGAATGGGCAGAGGGCGTGGCGTTGCGCTACGGCGGCTTCTACGGGCCCGGGACCTCAATCAGCCTGGCTCCCGACGCGGTCATGGCAGAGCCGATCCGCAAGCGCCGGTTCCCCATCATCGGCGACGGCGGCGGCGTCTCCTCCTACGTCCACGTGGCCGACGCCGCGGCGGCGACCGTGGTCGCCATCGAGCGTGGTCGGCCGGGCGTCTACAACGTCGTCGACGACGAGCCCGCACCCGTCCGCGAGTGGCTGCCGGTGCTCGCCGGCGCGCTCGATGCCAAGCCCCCGAGGCGTATCCCGCGCTGGCTCGGCCGGCTCGCGGCCGGTGAGGCGGTCACGGCGATGATGACCGAGACGCGGGGAGCGTCGAACGAGAAGGCGAAGCGCGAGCTCGGCTGGCAGCCGCGGTACGCGACCTGGCGCCAGGGCTTCGTGGACGGGCTGGGCTAGCCGCGCCTGCCCTTCTTCGGCCCGAAGGCCGCCGCCAGGTCCTCGTCCGCGAAGGCGTTGGAGCCGCGGCCTTCGGTGGCGTAGCGGAACAGCGTCAGGCGGAAGATCACGTTCAGGGCCGAGCCGATCACGCCGACGGCGATCAGCGCCAGCACCGCCACGGCCAGCAGCCCCACGCCCAGGACGGGCACGGATTCCAGGCTCACGTAGCCCAGCCCGCCGACCAGCAGGGCGGGCAGGACCCCCACCAGGAACACCGCGCCCCCGATGGTGGCATGGCCAACGATCCCCTCGCCCCAGCGCTCGCGGATCACGCCGATGGAGCGCTTCAGCGCGTCCTTGGGTCCCAGCCCCTCCAGGGCCAGGACGGGAATCACGAAGAAGCTGGCGATGGCCCACGCCGCGCCGACCAGGGACGACACGACGGCGCTTACCAGCTGGCCGACGCCGCCACGGTCGCCGGCGTTCTGCAGCACGCGGATCAGCAGGCCCACGGCCCACTGGACCAGTGCCCACTTCGCGATCAGTCCGCGGCGCTCGCGGGCGACGGCGAGGCCGTCCCGGAGGCCCGTGTCCTGGCCGCCCATGGACTTCACCGCGGCGCCGGTCAGGGCGACGTTGAAGTAGACCGTCGCGAACGTCGCCAGGTAGGACGCGACCAGGAAGAACGGCACCGCGATCCACTCCTGCTCGGCGGTCGCGGCCACGACGACCCCCGGCGCCATGATCAGCGCGAAGGCGGTGGCGGCCGAGACGAAGGAGAGGACGGGGAAGATCGTCAGGGACCTGTCGGCCTTCAGTACCGCCCAGCTGTCCTTGGCCAGGCGCCAGCCGCGCTTGATTCGGTTCATACCGCCATTGTCGGTCAGGAGGGTGCTTCCTTGAGCGGCCCGTCCTAGACTCGCGTCGTCATGGAGCCCGCCCAGCGCGCCGAGCAGATCCTGGTGGACTCCGGGGCCATCCTGCGCGACGACCACTTCGTGTACGTGACCGGTGAGCACGGCGACGGCTGGGTGGCCAAGGACGCCGTGTTCCCGTACACCGACCGCGTCGACGAGCTGTGCTCGATGCTGGCCGCGGCCGTGTCGGGCCGCGAGTTCGACTACGTGTGCGGCCCGGCCACCGGCGGCCTGATCGTGGCCCAGTGGGTGGCGCACCACCTGCGGCTGCCGGCGGTGTTCGCCGAGCACGCCAAGGAGGAGGGCTACGTGCCCGAGCACGCGGGCGAGGGTCCGCTGCGCCCCCCGTTCGTGCTGCGCCGGGGCTACGACGAGGCGGTGCGCGGCAAGCGCGTGCTGGTGGTGGACGACGTGGTCAACACCGGGCTGTCCACGCGCGAGACGGCCGACGCCGTGCGGGCCGCCGGCGGCGAGGTGGTCACCGTGGCCTGCCTGTGCACGCGCGGCAACGCGTCCGCCGGGGACACCGGGTGCGACGACTTCGTGTGGCTGACCGAGGTGCTGGTCCCCTCCTGGCCCCAGGCGGACTGCCCGCTGTGCCGTGACGGCGTGCCGGTGAACACGCGCTACGCCCACGGGAGCGACTTCCTGGCGCAGCAGGCCGCCAAGTGACCGCGGAGACGGTGCCGCTGGACGAGGCCGACCTGGCCATCCTGGCGCTCGAGGGCCCCACCGTGGCGGGCCACACCTGCAAGGTCGTCACCGTGGGCGCGGGTGCGCCGGGGATCGAGGAGCTGCGCCGGTCGATCGGCGCGCGGCTGGACGCGGCGCCGGCGCTGACGCGCCGGCTCGGCGGCCCGGACACCGCGCCCGTCTGGGAGCCCGACCCGGACTTCGACCTGACCCGGCACGTGGTCACCGTCGGGGACGGCGAGCCCGTGCCCCGCGATGAGGTGCGTGAGGAGGTCGCGCGCCTGTTCGAGCAGCGGCTGGATCGCTCGCGGCCGCTGTGGCGGATCGACTCGCTGGCCCTGGACGACGGCGGCGCCGCGCTGATCTGGCGCCTGCACCATGCGCTGGCCGACGGCACGGCCAGCATGCGCTTCGCCCGCGGGATGCTGTGGGACGCCGTCCCGGCCGCCGAGCCGCTGCCCCACCAGCCGGCCACCGCCGCCGGCCACGCCGCCGACGAGGCGCGCCGGCAGGCGCACCTCGCCGCGTTCCTGCGGCGCGAGTTCGCGCGCTCGGCGGGCCGCTCGCCCTTCGACGGGCGCATCGGCACGCGGCGCCAGATCGCCTTCGCCTCCGTGGCCCTGCACGAGCTGCATGACGCCGGCAAGCAGCTGGCCGGCGCGACCCTGAACGACTCCGTGCTGGCGGTGGTGGCGGGTGCGCTGCGCGCCTGGGTCCAGCACCACCACGGCGACCTGGGTGGCGTGCGCGTGCGGGTGCCGGTCAGCCTGCACCACGAGGGCGACGACGCCGGCAACCGCGACTCGTTCTTCTCGGTCGCGCTGCCGCTGAACGAGCCCGACCCGGTGGCCCGGCTGCGCGCGGTCCACGACGCCACGGCCGTGCGCAAGGCCGACCACGACGCCGAGGAGATGGACGAGCTGCTGCACCGGCTGGCCGGTGTGTCGCCGCGGCTGCAGCACTTCTGCCGGCGCATCGAGGACAGCCCGCGCCACTTCGCCGTGAACGTCTCCAACGTGCCCGGCCCGCGCACGCCGGTGAGCGTGCTGGGCGCGCCGGTGCAGTCGCTGCACTCCATCGCCGAGATCGGGGAGCGCCACGCGCTGCGCATCTCGGCCGTGTCGATGGCCGACACGCTGTGCCTGGGCTTCTGCGCCGACCCCGCGATCGTCGACGACCTGCAGGCGATGGCCGACGGGGTCGAGGAGGGCACCGCCGAGCTGGTGCGCCTGGCGGGCACATGAGCGTCGTCCACCTGCTCACGGGCGAGGAGATGCCCAAGCCCGACACGGAGACCCATCTGCTGACCGCGGAGCTGGAGCGCCTGGGAGTGGCCCCGCGCGTGCTGCCCTGGACCGACCCCGAGGCGGGCCGCGGGGCCGACCTGGTCGTCGTGCGCACCCCCTGGGACTACATCTACCGCTGCGAGGAGTTCCTGGGAATCTGCCGGGCGATCGCCGCGGTGGTGCTGAACCCGCCCGAGGTGCTGGCCTGGAACAGCCACAAGGGCTACCTGGTGGAGCTCGCGGGCGCGGGGGTCCCGGTGGTGCCCACGCGCCTCGTGCCGGCCGGCGGAGCCGCCGAGCTGGAGCCCGGGGAGGCGGGCGCCGCGCTGGTGGTCAAGCCGGCCGTCTCCAGCGGCTCGCGCGGGGCGGAGCGGTTCGAGGCCGGCGACCCCGCGGCCGCGGCGCACCTGGCGGAGCTGGTGGCCGCCGGCGACGCGCTCGTCCAGCCCTACGTGGCGTCCGTGGCCGAGCGCGGCG
>DASQLM010000154.1:0-7423 GCA_035630015.1 Thermoleophilaceae bacterium
CCCATCCGCTGGGCCTTGGCCCGCAGGTAGTCCGCGTTGTGGGCCCCCGGCTGGGCCTCGATCGGCACCTGGTCGGTCACGGTCAGCCCGTAGCCCTCCAGGCCCACGATCTTCTTGGGGTTGTTGGTCAGCAGCCGCAGCGAGGTCAGCCCCAGGTCCACCAGGATCTGGGCGCCGATGCCGTAGTCGCGCAGGTCGGCGGGCAGGCCCAGCTCGAGGTTGGCGTCCACGGTGTCCATCCCCTGCTCCTGCAGCTTGTAGGCCTTGAGTTTGTTCAGCAGGCCGATCCCGCGACCCTCCTGGGCCAGGTAGAGCAGCACGCCCTCGCCCTCCTGCTCGATCCGCAGGAGCGCATCCTCGAGCTGCTGGCCGCAGTCGCAGCGCAGCGAGTGGAACACGTCGCCGGTCAGGCACTCCGAGTGCACGCGCACCAGCACGTCGTCCTTTCCGGACACGTCGCCCTTGACCATCGCGACGTGGTGCTTCTCGTCCAGTAGCGAGCGGAACCCGACCACGTTGAAGTCGCCGAACGCGGTGGGCATGGCCGCCTCCACCACCCGCTCGATCAGCTTGTCGTGCTTGCGCCGGTAGGCGATCAGGTCCGCGACCGTGACCATCTTCAACTCATGGCGGGCGCAGTACTCCTCCAGGTCCGGCACCCGTGCCATGGAGCCGTCGTCGTTCATGATCTCGCAGATCACGCCGGAGGCGTTCAGCCCGGCCAGCCGCGCCAGGTCCACGGACGCCTCGGTCTGGCCGGTGCGCTCCAGGACGCCGCCGTCCTTGGCCTTGAGCGGGAACACGTGGCCGGGCTGGACCAGGTCCCGCGGGCGCGAGCCGGGGTCGATGGCCACCTGGATCGTGCGCGCCCGGTCGTGCGCCGAGATACCGGTGGAGACGCCCTCGCGGGCCTCGATCGACACCGTGAACGCGGTCTCGAACGGCGACTCGTTCTTGGCCGCCATCAGGTCGAGCCCGAGCTCCTCGCAGCGCTCGCCGGTCAGCGTCAGGCAGATCAGGCCGCGGCCGTGCGTGGCCATGAAGTTCACCGCGTCCGGGGTGGCGAACTGGGCGGCCATCGTCAGGTCGCCCTCGTTCTCGCGGTCCTCGGCGTCCACGACCACGACCATCTTCCCGTCGCGGATGTCCTCGATGGCCTCCTCGATCGTGCTGAAGGCGGTCTCCTGGGCGCTCATCGGGCCCCAACCGTACGCGAGGTGAGCTTCTCGACGTACTTGGCCAGCACGTCGACCTCCAGGTTCACCGGGTCGCCGAGCTCGGCCGTGCCCAGGGTCGTGCGCTCCAGGGTCTCCGGGATGAGCGAGACGCTGAACTGCGCGTCCTCCACGGTCGCCACGGTCAGCGACACGCCGTCGATGGCGATCGACCCCTTCTCGACCACGTAGCGCAGCAGCGCCGGGTCGGCACCTACCGTCACCACGCGCGCGAACCCGTCCTCGGCGATGGCGGCGATCGTGCCGACGCCGTCCACGTGGCCCTGGACGACGTGACCGCCCAACCGGTCCGAGGCGCGCAGCGGAAGCTCCAGGTTCACGGGGTCGCCCACCTCGAGCGGACCCAGCGACGACCGGCTCAGGGTCTCGGCCATCACGTCGGCGGTGAACACGCCGTCGGCGATCGAGGTAGCGGTCAGGCAGACCCCGTTCACGGCAACCGAGTCGCCCTCGGCCAGCTCGGCCGCCAGCTCGCCGGCCTCGATGGCCAGGCGCTCGCCGCTGCGGCGCACCGTCCCCCTTGCCGCCACCAGTCCCGTGAACACCGCTACCACTCCTTCAGGCGCGCGGTGATGAGCACGTCCTGGTCGATGGTCTCGACGTCGGTGGCCAGCGCCCGGGGCGCGTCGGCCACCAGGGCCACGCCGTCGGCCTCCAGGGCCGCGCGCGCGTCGCGCCCGCCGATCAGGATCGGCGCCACGAACATCCGCGCCTCATCGATCTCGCCGATCTGCAGGAACACCCCGGCCAGGTGCGGGCCGCCCTCGAGCAACAGCGACTGGATCCCGCGCGCGCCGAGCTGGTCCAGGCCGTCGCGCACGCGGGCCGCCTCGTTGGCCCCGGCCGTGATCAGCACGTCCACGCCGGCGCTGCGAAGCGCGTCCAGCCGCGCGCGCTTGGCCGCACGGGAGCAGATCAGGATCACCGGCGCCTGGTCGATGCTGCGCACCAGCTTGGAGGAGGTGGTCAGCGCGGCCTCGCTGTCGAACACGATCCGGGCGGGCTGGCGGCCCGTGCCCTCGACGCGGGAGGTCAGCGTCGGGTCGTCGGCGCGGGCGGTGCCGATGCCCACGGCCACGGCGTCGCACTCCGCGCGCCACCGGTGGGCGCGGGCGCGGCTGGACTCACCGGAGATCCACTGCGAGTCGCCGCCGGCGGTGGCCACCTTGCCGTCCAGCGACATGGCCGACTTGAACACCACGTGCGGGCGGCCCGTGCGGGCGTGCTTGCGGAAGGGCTGGTTGATCAGCCGCGCTTCCGCGCCGGTCTCGCCATCCACCGTCTCGACCGCCACGCCCTCGTCGCGCAGGATGCCCAGGCCCCGGCCGGAGGCCTTGGCCGTGGGGTCGTCCGAGGCCACCACCACGCGCGCGATGCCGGACTCCGTGATGGCCGTGGTGCACGGCGGCGTGCGGCCGGTGTGGCAGCAGGGCTCCAGCGAGACGTACATGGTCGCTCCGGCCGGATCCTCCCGGCACGAGGCCAGCGCCATCCGCTCGGCGTGCGGCTCGCCGGCGCGGGCGTGGAAGCCCTCGCCGATCACGGTGTCGCCGCGGACCACCACCGCGCCCACCAGCGGGTTCGGCGACGTGTGCCCACGGGCTCGGTCGGCCAGCTCGATGGCTCGCCGCAGGTGCCTCAGATCGCGCTCGGTGGCCGTCGTGGAAGTCATGGTCGGTGCGGATTGACTGGCGAGTCAACCTTACACCGAGCGTCTTTTCGTCCCTCAGCGCTGCAGCTGGTCGCCCGCGACGGCGCGCAGCGAGAGCCCGCGCGGCCAGCCGTAGCGGAATCCGCGCGGCGGGCCAGTCCAACCGGTGGCGAAGCGGGCGAACATCAGCGCCCGGTCCGAGTACCACGAGCCGATCGGCAGCGGGCCCCCGTTGCAGTCGCCGCCCGAGTAGCCGGGCCGGCCGACGTAGAGGAAGGCGTCCGCCAGCCCGTCGCCGGTCTGGGTCGTGGGCGCTATGCCCAGGCCGCGCCTGAGCGGGTGGCACCAGACCGTGATCCGCCGCCACTTGTACTTCTTGCGGTTGATCCACCGGCGGTAGTGCACGGGCCCACGGCCGTTGAACGACGTGGACACGATGAAGTGCTTGCCGCCCACCAGGCGGGAGATCTTGCGCCCGTAGCGGATGTTGCGGCCCGTCCAGTCGTAGTGGGTCACGTTGAGCATGAACCCGCGCACCTTCGCGACCCCGATGTAGCGCAGCCGCTTGGCCACGACCCGGTGGTTGGTCCAGTCGGAGGCCGACGCCTCGATGTAGATGGTGGCGTTGGGCAGCTGCGACAGCACGTCGATGCCGTAGCGCAGCACGTCCATGCGCGCCTTGCGGCGCGACCGGGCCAGGCAGTTGATGGTGCCCACGGAGTCGGGCTCGAAGCCGATGACCACGCGCGCGGTGCCGACCCCGCGGGCGAAGGACCGGAACCACCGGCGCGTGCGCGCGTCCTCCGCGGCGCCGCCGGCCTTGTAGCGGGAGTGGCACTCCTTGCCCTGGTGTCGCAGCGTCACGATCTGCGGCACCGTGCCGGGCTGCTCCCTCTGGACGCGTTGCAGGTAGCGCCGCATCACGCCCGCGATGCCGCCCTGCTCATCCTCGTTCCAGCGTCCGAACCAGCGGAACTGGGGCTGGAGGGCGATCTTGCCCAGCATCGCCGCCTTCCCGCGCTGCCCGGAACGCTGGAAGTGGCGGTACTGGCGCCACTGGGGCACCCACCTGGACTTGTCGACATACCAGCCCAGGCCGTTCAGGGGGTTGGGCGAGCGCGGGTCGACCCCTCGCGGGTCCACCAGCGGCGGGGTGAACGGCGCGACCGGCATGACCGGGGTGTTGGGAATCTCGTCCCCGGTGTCCTCCTCGTCGTCGCACTCCGGAAGGTCGGGGACGATCACGCAGTCCACGTCGTCCAGTCCCTGCGCGCTCGCCGGCGTGGGCACCGCCGCGAGGAGCGCGACCAGGACCAACGCCAGGAGGCAGAGGACCCTGCCGGTCAGCGGCACCGTTTCTCCGGGGCCACCGTGCTGTACCTGCCGCCGGACACCGGCGCCCCCAGCCGGCACAGCGACACCCGCCGCGAGAGGCCGAACCGCGACGCCCGCCGCGGGCTGACCCAGTCGGTCGCGTACCGGCCGAACATCAGGGCCCGGGCCGGCCACCACGTGCCCACCGGCAGCGGCCCGCCGTTGCAGGCCCCCGCGCCGGAGAGCCCCGGCCGGTTCAGCCACAGGAACGCGTCCACCTTGTCGAAGCCGGTCTTGGTCGTTGGCGCCGGGCCCAGGCCGCGGAAGCGCGGGTTGCAGAACACGTTCACCCGCTTCTTGCTGCGGGCCGTGTAGGACACCGGCCCGCGGCCGTTGTAGGAGGTGGAGACCACGAACGGCTTCCCGCCCACCATCCGCGACACCCGCCGCCCGAACGCGATGTTCTTCGACGTCCAGTCGTAGTGGGTCACGTTGAGCATGAACCCGCGCACCTTGTCGATGCCCATGGAGCGCAGCTGGGAGGCCACGAACCGCGCGCTCTTCCAGTCGGATGCGGTGCCCTCGAGGTAGATGGTGGCGTTGGGAAGCTGCGATAGAACGTCGACGCCGTAGCGCAGCAGATCCTTGCGCGCTTGACGGCGCGAGCGGGCCAGGCACTCGATGGTGCCGATGGAGTCGGGCTCGAAGGCGATCACGACGCGGCTGTCGCCGATGGCGCCGGCCAGGTCCCGGTACCAGGCCTTGGTGGCGTTGTCCTCGGCCACCCCGCCGCCGTCATAGCGCGGGTTGCACTGCTTGCCCTGGTGGCGCAGCACGGTGAACAGCGGTGTGGCACCGGGCTGGAACACCTGCACGCAGTTCATGTAGTTGCGCACCTTCTTCGGCATGTTCGGGCGCGTGTACGCGCCCAGCCAGCGGGCCTTGGGCCGAAGCGCGAGCTTGGCGATGGCCGCGGCGTCCGCGCGCCGGCCGGCGCGCTGGTAGCGCACGAGGTCCTTTGCGGACTGCTCGCTCGGATCGACGAAGAACGAGTCGCCGGCCAGCGGGTTGGCCGCGGCCGGATTCGTGCCCCTCGGATCGGCCGGCTGGTTGGGACGGGTCGTGGCCTGGCTGCCGCAGTCGCGGAACAGGTCGGGGACCGTGAGCGGGTTGGGGCGCTGCGCCTGGGCGCCCGGAGCGGCCGCCAGCACGGCAACGGCCACGCTCAGGATGGGGACGAGGCGGCGCACCCGGCCCAGAATGGACCAGGACCGCCCCGCCCGCAAGACCTAACCGCGCTCGGGCGCGCTAGCGCTTGCAGCGCTTCTCGGGTGACACCGAGGAGTAGGTGTTCTCTCCCCGGATCGGCGCTCCAAGCCGGCACAGCGAAATCCGCTGCTTGAAGCCCAGTCGGGTGCCCTTCGGCGGGCCCCACCACTCGGTCGCGAAGCGCGAGTACATCAGCGCCCGCTCGGGCCACCACTCGCCGGCCTTGAAGCCGCCGTTGCACTTGCCCGCTCCCGACACGCCGGGACGGTTCAGGTACAGGAACCCGTCCACGCCGGCGGCGCCGACGTTGGTGTTGGGCGCCGGGCCCAGGCCGCGGAAGCGCGGGTTGCAGTACACGTTCACGCGCCGGTAGCGGCCCTTCTTGCCCAGCTTGTAGTGCACCGGGCCGCGCCCGTTGTAGGACGTGGAGACCACGAACGGCTTGCCGCCGATCATGCGCGAGACCTTGCGGCCGTAGGCGATGTTCTTGTAGGTCCAGTCGTGGTGGGTCACGTTGAGCATGAACCCACGCACCTTCGCGACGCCCGTGGCGCGCAGCATCCGGGCCGTCCACCGGGCCGGCTTCCAGTCGGAGGCGGTGCCCTCCAGGTAGATGGTCGCGTTGGGCAGCTGCGACAGGACGTCCACGCCGTAGCGGAACAACTGCAGCCGGGCCTTGCGGCGGGACTTCTTCAGGCACCTGATCGTGCCGATGCCGTCGGGCTCGAAGGCCAGCACCACGCGCTTGTTGCCGATGGCCTCGGCGAACTCGCGGTACCACTGCTTCGTGCGGTTGTCCTCGGCGACGCCGCCACCGTCGTAGCGCGAGTTGCACTCGGTTCCCTGGTGGCGCATGACCACGATCAGGGGCGTGGCGCCGGGCTGGAAGACCTGCACGCAGTTGATGTAGTTGCGCACCTTGCGCTGCATCCGCGGACGGGTGAAGCGCCCCATCCAGCGGGCCTTGGGCCGCATGGCCAGGTTGGACACGGCGCCGGCCTTGGCCTGCTGGCCGCGCGACTTGTAGATCTGCATGTCCTTGTACGACCGCTCGGTGGGGTCGACGAAGAACTTGTCGTTGGCGAGCGGGTTCGGAGCCGCGGGGTTCACGCCCCGGGGGTCGGCCGGCAGCGCCGGCGCGGTCGTGGCCTCGCGCCCGCAGTCGCGCTCGAGGTTGGGGACCTTCGAGACCTGGAACGGGAGCCCGCTGGGCACCGCGATCTGGGCGGACGCCAGGGCCGGCACGGACAGCAGGGCGAGGACCGAGACGATCAGGGACGTGGAAAAGCGCATGCCTATCCCTTCGGCAGAAGCGGAACGGCGGTTGACCGCTTTGGCGCGAAACGCCGCTAAACGTCGGAAATACGTCTAGGTCTAGCTGTGGAGCGGCTGCTCTTGCGCTTCGGTCTCCGGCGGCGTGATGTACGGCTGCTGGTCCTGCTGGGACTCCTCCTCGTGGTACGCCGACTCGGCGTTGATCGAGAAGAGGTCGTGCTCGGTGCCCTTGACCAGGTTGTCCACCGCGCGCATGGAGGTGAGCATGGAGTGGTCGGAGTTGTTGTAACGGTGCAGCCCGTTACGGCCGACCTGCTGCAGGTTGGAGAAGCCGTCGAGCCAGCCCTTGAGCTTCTCGATCCGCTCGCCGTAGTCCATGTCGTAGATCGGGTAGGCCTTCGGCACGCGCGTGGCGAAGCCGAACTCGAGCATGTCGGGCTTGGCCAGGCCGAGCTTCTCCAGCTCGGTCATGCCCAGCTTGACCAGGTCCTCGTCGCTGGTCTCCCACAGCTCGTCGCCCGCGAAGCAGAAGTACTCGAGGCCCACACACGCCTTGCTGGGGTCCGGCACCATCCACGGGCTCCAGGAGCGGAAGTTCTGGATCCGGCCGACCTCGACCTCGGGCTCGTGGATGTAGATCCAGTTGTCCGGGAACAGGTCCTCGCCGTCCAGCACCAGC
>DASQLM010000155.1:0-2179 GCA_035630015.1 Thermoleophilaceae bacterium
CGCGCTCTACGACATGCTCGAGCCCGAGAAGGTCAACGGGCACCTGGAGCGCGGCGTGATCGAGGTCGCGCCGCTGGCCTTCATGCGCGGGCGCACGCTCAACGACGCGTTCATCATCGTCGACGAGGCCCAGAACACCACCCCGGAGCAGATGAAGATGGTGCTCACCCGCCTGGGCTTCAACTCGAAGATGGTGGTCACCGGCGACGTCACCCAGGTCGACCTGCCGCGCGAGCAGCGCTCGGGCCTGCTGGTCATCGGCGACATCCTCAAGGAGGTCGAGGGGATCGAGTTCGTGCGCTTCGGCGGCGAGGACGTGGTGCGCCACAAGCTCGTCCAGCGGATCGTGGCCGCGTACAACGAGTACGCCGAGCAGCAGGCGCCCGAGATCCACGCCGCGCGCAGCAACAAGGCTTGATCGAGATCGAGGTGATCGACGGGGATCCCGCCCTGCGGGTTCCGGCCGAGGCCGCGCTGGCCGCCGCCGGCGTCGGCGACGGGCACGTGGCCGTCGCGTTCGTGGATGCTGAACGCATCACCGAGCTCAACCGCGACCACAGGAGCAAGGATCAGCCCACCGACGTGCTGTCGTTCCCCGTGGACGAGACCGGTCCCACCGCCGGCCCCCGTGAGCTCGGCGACGTGGTCATCTGCCCGGAGCACACGGAGGACATCCCGGAGGCGGTCGTCCACGGGATCCTGCACCTGTGTGGCTACGACCACGAGACCGACGACGGCCAGATGCTGGCCCTGCAGGACCGCATCATGGGGTCCTTGTGACCCGCTCGGGCTTCATCGCCCTGGCCGGGCGGCCCAACGCGGGCAAGTCGACGCTGGTCAACCGCCTGGTGGGGGAGAAGGTGGCGATCGTCTCCGACAAGCCCCAGACCACCCGGCGCGAGGTGCGCGGGATCGCCACCGGCGACGACTGGCAGCTGGTGCTGGTGGACCTGCCCGGCGTGCAGCGCCCGCGCGACCGCATGACCGACCGCATGCAGCGGCGCGTCGAGCAGGCCATCGGCGACTCCGACGCGGTCGTGTTCATGCTCAACGCCACCGAGCCGGTGGGGGCGGGGGACCGCTACATCGCCCGCGCCCTGCGCGGGTCGCCGAGCCCGGTGGTCACCGTGGTCAACAAGGTCGACAGGCTGAGCCCCACCGAGACCGCCTCCGCCCTTATGGCGGCGGCCGACCTGGACGTGCCCGGCGACGTGTTCCCCATCAGCGCCCGCAAGGGCTCGGGTGTCGAGCCGCTGCTGGAGCACCTGATCGCGATGCTGCCCGAGGGGCCGTTCATGTACCCCGAGGAGGCCGTCAGCGACCAGGACGAGAACGTGCTGCTGGCCGAGCTGGTCCGCGAGCAGGTGCTGCGCCGCACGCGCCAGGAGCTGCCGCACGCCGTCGAGGCCGAGGTGCTGGAGGTGTCCGAGCGCGGCGACGGGCTGGTCTACGTGGAGGCCTGCCTGTGGGCCGAGGCCGACTCGCACAAGGGCATCCTGATCGGCAAGGGGGGCAAGATGATCAAGGCCATCGGCACGGCCGCCCGCAAGGAGATCGAGGAGGCCACGGGTTCGCGCGTGCACCTCGAGCTGATCGTGCGCGTGCGCCGCGGCTGGCGGGGTGACGACAGCGTGCTGGACCGGCTGGGCATCGAATGAGCCTGATTCGGCGCGAGGACTCGGTCCTGGTGGTGGTGGACACACAGCCCGGCTTCCTGTCCGACGACGCTGAGGCGGCGGCCACGGTCGAGCGCATCGCCTGGCTGGCGGGCATGGCCGCGCAGATGGAGATCCCGGTCGTGGTGGTCGAGGAGGACCCGCCGGCCTACGGCGACACCGTCGAGGTCATTCGCGAGCGCCTGCCCGGGGACACGCCGCGGGTCGTCAAGCCCACCTTCGGCCTGGCCGGCTGCCCGGAGGCCGTCGAGGCTGTGCGCGCCAGCGGCCGCCCGGTGGCCGTCCTGACCGGCTTCGAGACCGACGTGTGCGTGGCCCAGTCCGCGCTGGGGCTGCTCGACGTGGGGCTGCGTGCCGTCGTGGTCCAGGACGCCTGCTTCACGACCAGCGCCCAGGCCCACCGGTTCGGTCTGGAGCGCCTGGTGGGCACCGGCGTGGAGCGCAGCCACGCCAAGGGCGTGGCCTTCGAGTGGATGGCCACGGTCGAGGAGGGGCGCGCCGTG
>DASQLM010000156.1:0-41756 GCA_035630015.1 Thermoleophilaceae bacterium
CCCGGCGCGCGGACGCGGGCCAGCTCGTCCAGGGCCCGCTCGGGCTCCTCGACGTGCTCGATGGTCTCGAAGCTGACCACCAGGCCGAACGCGTCGTCGTCGAACGGCAGCGAGCGGATGTCAGCGACCTTTGCGTCCACGCCGTGGCGTTCGCGCACGTGGTCCACCGTGGCCTGGTCCACGTCCACCGCCGTGACCGCCTCGGCGCCGGCGGCGGCCATCAGGGCCGAGCCGTAGCCCTCGCCGCAGGCCACGTCCAGCACGCGCCGGCCCGGCGCGATCCGCGCGGCCAGCCGGTAGCGGGCCAGGTGCTCGGCGTGCACCAGCTGGCCCTCCCAGTGCTCGGGCAGCAGGCGCTCGCCGGTGGGCTCCAGCTCGCCCATGCTCAGCACGGACCCCCGGGGCGGACGCGCACGCTGAGCAGGCGCACCTTGGCCAGGTTGCCGTCCAGGCGCACCGGGCGGGCGCCGCGAGCCGGTACGCAGACCGTGGCCCCCACCAGACGGCGGCCGGCCACCGGCACCTGGCGGGCGACGCCGTCGCCCTGCACGGAGACGGGGCGCCGCGAGCGACCCGACAGCGCCAGGGCGACGGTGTAGGACCGGCGGCCGGCGGCGTGACGGCCGTAGACGGTCACGCGCGCGCCGCCCTTGGCGGCGCCGAGGCCGCCGCGGTCGTCGACGCCGGTGGTGGCCCACGCGGCGCGGTACGGGCGGTCGGGACGCAGCAGCGTCAGGTCCGGCCCGGTCTCGACCGGCCGGCCGGCGATGCCCAGGCGTACGTTGGTGTTGGCCATCAGAAGGAAGGGTGCCTCATATGCGGTCCCGCCGAGTGCTCCCGTGCGCCGGTCGAGCGTCATGGCCTGCGTCGTGTAGGGCGTGTAGTCGGCCGCGCCCTCGAACAGGTAGCTGGTGGTCACGGCCTTGTTCCAGAACTCGGCCTCCCACCACACGCCCTGGTCGGTCACCGTGCCCGGCGGGACCGGCTCGCCCGCGCGGGCGTTGACCGCGGAGGGCACCAGGCCGACCTGCGCGTCGCCGACTTCCGCGTCGACCCAGTCACGCTGGTCCTGTGCGGGCACCTTGCCCAGCGCCGACACCGCGAAGCCGTCGTGCTCGCCGCGCAGGATCGGGCCGATGTAGGCGGTCAGGGCGACCGACCAGGCCACCACGCCAACCGTGACCCCGGCCAGCGCCGCCTGGCGGCGCCCGGAGCGCACCAGCACGACCACCACCGCGGCGGCCACGATGCCAAGCAGCGCGAGGGCCACGCCGTTGCCCACGTCGCCGGGCAGCAGCTGGTCGACGCGGAAGTCCAGCGACGTCCATCCCAGCCGGGAGGGCGAGCCGTACGGCGCCGCGTCGGGGCCGGGCACGAAGCCCTCCGAGGCCAGCGCCAAGGCCACCGGCACGGCGGCCAGGGGCACGGAGATCAGCGGCCGCCGCGCGACGGCCGGGAAGCACGCCGCGGCGATCATCAGCAGCGGCACGACGTAGAACACGTACCGCTCCTGGACCGAGCCGCCGGAGAAGGTGATGTCGAAGGTGGTGGCCACGGCCACCACGGCCGCGCCGACCACGGCCACGTGCACGGCCAGCGCCTGGGCGCGCCGGCCGCCGCCCACCACCTGGTCGGCCACGTAGGCCAGCGCCAGGATCATCGGGATCACGGCCACGCCAAAGGCGATCTGGGTCAGGTGGTCCAGCGCCTCGCCCCAGTAGCCGGCCGGGAACAACCCGGCCGAGCGGACGGTGGTGTAGTCGCCCAGGGGGATCCGGTCCCAGGCCAGCAGCGCCACCAGCGCGCCCAGGGCCACGACCACCGTCAGCACCTTGTGACCGGTCACCGAAGCCTTGAGCCCGCCCCACGCCTGTCCGGCCCAGGCCCGCGGCGAGCGGCCGGCCAGCCTGATGCCGACCTCGTGCCCGGCCACCAGCAGCGGCAGAAGCGCGAACAGGAAGATGAACTGCGTGCGGGCCACGAACGCCAGCCCGAAGGCGGCCAGCACCAGCACGTCCCGCCGCCACGAGGGCTCGGCCACGGCCACGACGCTGGCCAGCAGCGCCCAGACGAACACCGGGTAGGCCACGGCCTCGGTCAGCAGGTTCATCGACAGCGTCACCCACGGCACGAACGCCACCAGCGCCGCGGCCGCCCAACCCACCGGCCGCGAGCGCGTGACGAACACGCCCAGCAGGTACGCCGGCACGGCGGCGCTGGCCATGAGCAGCGCGCCGAGCGCGTGCCCGAGCCTGAACGCGGTGGGCACGTCGAACAGCCCCATCAGCGGGGCCAGCAGCCCCGGCCAGAGCACGCCGTAGTTGCCCGAGAGCTGGCCCCTGATGGAGGGCCGGAGCGCCGGCCCGTCCCACATCGAGAGGGCGCTCTTGACGTACAGAAGCTCGTCGGTCATCACGCGCCAGCTGTCCACCGACAGCGCCCAGCGCATGGCCCACGCCGCCGCCACCAGGACGATCAGCGCCACGGGCCAGCCGTGGCGCAGCGATGCCGTCCGGCCGGCGGCCATCAGCGCCCGACCAGCTCGATCCAGTCCCAGCTGCGCCCGCACAGCCGGGCCCCGTCCCGCGGGGCCACCGACACCAGCCGGCCCGGCCCCGCGGCCTGTAGGGCCACCGGGCCCAGGAAGCCGTAGTTGGAGTCGCCGGGGCGCAGCGAGGCCTTGGCGCGGGAGACCTCGATCCGGTGGGGCCCGGGCCCCAGGCGGACCGTGCCGACGTCGATCCACTGCCCGGGCGTGTTGGGCTCCTCCGCGTCGCCCACGCGCCGGCCGTCGACGGTCACCGTGAGCCGGCGGATCGAACTCGCGCGCAGCCACACGCGCTGGCGCCCCTGCGCGGTCAACGTGCCGCGGAGCGTACCGGCGCCCCTCGTCGCCACGGTCCCCTCGGGGTCCTCGTTGACCGGCCAGTTCGCGGGCTTGGGCACCGTCAGCGGGCTGAAGGCGGCCACGCGCGGACGGGCGGCCGCGACCAGTCGCTGGCCGCGGCGGGCACGCGCGGCCAGCCGGCGCACCACCGCGCAGTCGGGCACGGCGGTGGCCCGGTCGCGCCCCTGCAGTGGCAGGTGCGCCGCCACGCGCACCCCGGGCACACGCCGCCACAGCTCGTAGTAGCGGTTGCGGTAGACGAGCCGGAAGCTCGCGGGCGGACGGCTGGCCGCGGGCGAGCGGCGCATGATGATGCCGCGGAACCGGGCGACGTAGCGGCGGTCCTGGCGGTCGAGGTCGAACCAGCGACCGAAGATCGGCGTGCGCTTCGGGGAGTCGCGGGCCAGGCCGGCCTCGCCCCTGAGGTCCACGGGGTACGCCGACTCCGCCTCGAAGGCGGGGTTCACCCGCGCCGCGTCCATGAAGACCTTGCCGAACTCCTCCCACTCGTTGAGCAGGTAGAGGCCGCGGTCGGGCACCCGGCCGGCCACGTCCTCCATCGCCTGGACCCGGTCCAGCGGCGCGACCTTGACGTCGCGGTAGGTGTACCCGGCGGTCGCGGTGACCCCCACCACCAGGACGGCGAGCCCCACGCCGCCCGCCACGCGGGCCGCGCGCCCGGGCTCCTGCAGCAGGGCCAGCACGCCGAAGGCGGCCACGAACACCAGCGCGGGCGTCAGCGTGGCCAGCAGCTTGGCGTCGATGTACACGCTGGACAGCGGCGCGAGCACGAGCGCGGGCAGCAGCAGTGTGGCCAGCAGCAGCAACGGGCCCGCGCGGCGGCGGGCCCCGCACCAGCCCACGCCCACGAGCGCGCAGACCAGGGCGCCCGCCACCAGCAGCCCGTTCAGGGAGCTGTCGGCGGGGAAGCGGTAGTCACGGCCCAGCCAGACGCCGGCGGCCTCGGTGACCGGCAGCGGGCGGACGAGCTGGCCCAGCTCACCGGCCGACGCCCCGCCCGAGGCCGAGAACGCGTCCCGGATGTTCCCGGTGAACTCCAGCAGCGAGCCCAGCAGCGGAAGGGCGGCCACCACGCCGACGGCCAGCGCCACCGCCACCAGCCGGCCGACGTGCCGCAGGCTGGGCCGGTCGGGCGCCAGGGCGGCGGCCGCCAGGGTCGCGAGCCCGAGCGAGAGCGCGAACGCCGCGGCCGCCGTGCTGAACACCAGCACCATCGCCACGGCGGTGACCGCCACGAGCACGACCGGCTTGACGGCCAGCCGCCGCTCCAGCGCCACCGTGGCCAGCACCACCGCGGTGGCCACCAGCGCCACCAGCGCCACCTCCTTGATCGAGCCGTGTCCCGCGTAGCGGTAGAGCAGCACCCCGGCCAGGGCCAGGACGGAGGCGGCGACCGCGGCGGCCGGTCGCAACCCGGAGCGACGCCCCAGCTCGGTCAGCGACATACCCCCGAGCCCGGCGAGCACCGCGATCGCCGGCTGGTAGACGGCCTCGACCGGCGCCCCGGTCAGCGGGCGGAGGGCGGCCAGGAAGGAGAACGAGCCCAGTGGGTAGCCCACGCGCACGAGGTAGTTGGCGCGCAGGTCGGCGCCCGTGATGCCGGTGGGCTGCACGACCCCCCGGTGCTCCAGCAGGTTCACCAGGATGAAGTTCGACGCGGTGTCGTTCACGAAGTTGTAGCCCGACCAGCTCGCCTCCCCGGTCAGCACGACCGGGGCCATGTAGAGCGCGTAGACCACCGCGCCCGCGATCAGCGCGGGCGGCGACCACAGCGGCCGGCGCGCGCGCACCGCCAGCGCGAACCCGGCGACCGCACCCAGCACGACCACGGCGGTGACCAGTTCCGGGATGCGCAGCCGGAAGGCCAGCGTGGCGACCACGACGGTGACCGCCAGGCCGACGGGCGGCACTACGGCGGGGGGCAGGTCCGCGCGCAGCACGGCGTCCGTGAGCAGGCCAACGCCCATGACCACGAGGTAGATCAGGACGGGGGCCCAGACCCAGGCCAGGAGGGCGGTCATCGCGCGCGGGGGATGCCGGTGGATACGGGTTGGGCCAGCATGGACGACGCGTGAGCGTAGCTGCACCCGGTGGGTGCGCCGAGCCGCCGGGAGGCCCGCAGCCTGCCACAATGGTCGCCCTTCCGGGGCGCCTCACCAGCAACTCCCAGCGCGTGCCCGGGTTGAACGGACGTCTCACCATGTGCGGGATCTGCGGAGCAATAGACCTACGGGGCAACCCGATTCCGGACCTCGAGCGACGGCTCGAGGTCATGAGCGGCCTGATCGAGCATCGCGGCCCGGACGACGCCGGCATCTGGGCGCACGACCACGGCCACGTGGGGTTCGGCCACCGGCGGCTGAGCATCTTCGACCTGAGCCCCGCCGGGCACCAGCCCATGCACGACGAGGGCGGCCGCGTCATCACCTACAACGGCGAGGTCTACAACTACCCCGAGCTGCGGCGCGACCTCGGGGGGCACTTCGCCACGCGCACCGACACCGAGGTGGTGCTGCGCGCCCACGAGCGCCACGGTGAGCGGGCCCTGGACGACCTGCGGGGCATGTACGCCTACGCGCTCTGGGACGGCCCGGGCGACGAGCTCTTCTGCGCCCGCGACCGCTTCGGGATCAAGCCCTTCTACTACACGCAGGTGGGCGACGTCCTCTACTTCGCGTCCGAGATAAAGGCGCTGCTGCCGTTCGTGCCCTCGATCCGCACCGACCTCGAGGGCCTCAAGGACTACCTGGCGTTCCAGTTCTGCCTGGCCGGCAAGACGCTGTTCGAGGGGGTGCGCGAGCTGCCGGCCGGTCACTTCCTGCGCGTGCGCAACGGCGCGGTGACCACCCAGCGCTACTGGGAGGTCTACTACGAGCTGGACTTCGACCACACGCCGCAGTACTTCGAGCAGCGCGTCCAGGAGCTGCTGGCCGAGTCGGTGGACCTGCACCTGCGCTCCGACGTGCCCGTGGCCTCCTACCTGTCGGGGGGGCTGGACTCCAGCAGCGTGGCCGCGCTGGCCGCGCGCAGCTCGGACGGCCCGATGCAGGCGTTCACCGGCAAGTTCTCCGAGGACAGCCGCTACGACGAGAGCGGCTACGCCCGGGCGCTGGCGCAGGCCAGCGGCATCGACCTACACGAGGTCGACATCGGCGTCGAGGACCTCCTGAGCTCGCTGCCCGACGTGATCTACCACCTGGACCACCCCGCCGCGGGGCCAGGCTCGTTCCCCCAGTACATGGTCTCGCAGGCCGCCGCCAAGCACTGCAAGGTGATCCTGGGCGGCCAGGGCGGCGACGAGATCTTCGGCGGCTACACGCGCTACCTGATCGCGTACTTCGAGCAGTGCATCAAAGGGGCGATCGAGGGCACCACCGAGTCCGGCAACTACGTGGTCACCTACGAGTCGATCATCCCCAACCTGGTGGCGCTGAAGAACTACAAGCCGCTGCTGAAGGAGTTCTGGAGCGACGGCCTGTTCGAGGACCTTGACGCGCGCTACTTCCGCCTGGTCAACCGCGCGCCGCAGCTGGCGGGCGAGGTCCGCACCGACGTCCTGGGCGACTACTCGCCGTTCGAGACCTTCCAGCAGATCTTCAACGGCGACAACGTGGGCCACGAGGCGTACTTCGACAAGATGACCCACTTCGACTTCAAGACCCTGCTGCCGGCCCTGCTGCAGGTGGAGGACCGCGTGTCGATGGCCCACGGGCTGGAGTCCCGCGTACCGCTGCTGGACCACCGGCTGGTGGAGCTGGCGGCCACGATCCCGGCGGACACCAAGTTCCGCGACGGCGACATGAAGCACGTGTTCAAGAAGGCCACGCGTTCGCTGGTTCCGGATGTGATCGCCGACCGTACGGACAAGATGGGCTTCCCGGTCCCCCTCCACGAATGGTTCCGGGGACCGGCAAAGGAGTTCATCACCGATACCTTTGGCTCCGAAGCCGCGACCTCACGGGAGCTGTTCGACAACCGTCGCGTGCTCGAGGGCCTCGAGAGCGAGTCCCAGTTCGGCCGCAAGACCTGGGGACTGCTGAGCCTCGAGCTGTGGCAGCGTGCCTTCCACGACCGGGAGCACGAATACAAGACCTTGATGGAAAGGACCCACACATGAAAGTTCTGATCACGGGCGGCGCGGGGTTCATCGGCTCGCACCTGAGCGACCGGCTGCTGGCCGGCGGACACGAGGTCCTGGCGCTGGACAACTACGCCACCGGGCGCCGCGACAACCTGACCGAGCAGGACGGCCTGACCATCGTCGAGAACACGATCGAGGACGCCGACGCCACGCTGGCCACCTTCGAGGACTTCGGGCCCGAGTTCGTGGTGCACGCCGCGGCCTCCTACAAGGACCCCGAGGCGTGGTGGCAGGACGCCATGACGAACACCGTCGGAACGGTGAACGTGGTGCGCGCCGCACAGGCGACGGGCGTGCAGCGGATGCTCTACTTCCAGACCGCGCTCTGTTACGGCACCACCCCGATCGAGCAGCCGGTCACGCTCTCGCACCCGATCCGGCCCGACTCCAGCTACGCCATCTCCAAGACGGCCGGCGAGCAGTACATCGAGCTGTCGGGCATCGAGTTCCTGTCCTTCCGGCTGGCCAACGCCTACGGCCCGCGGAACATCTCGGGCCCCCTCCCGACCTTCTACCACCGCCTGACCGAGGGCAAGGGCGTGTTCGTCATGGACACGCGCCGTGACTTCATCTACGCCGACGACCTGATCGACGTCGTGGAGCAGGCCGTGGTCTCGGGCAAGGGCTCGGGCCACTACCACATCTCCTCGGGGTCGGACTTCTCGATCAAGGAGCTGTTCGACGCCACCATCGCGGCGCTCCCCGAGGTCCAGCTGGACGAGGAGGTCGAGGTCCGGCCCAAGGGCGAGGACGACGCCTACACCATCCTGCTGGACCCCGCCAAGGTCCGTGAGGACTTCGGCTGGGAGCCCAAGACCCCGCTCGAGGAGGGCGTCCGCGGAGCCATCGAGTACTACCGCGAGAACGGCATCGAGGAGACGTTCACGCACCTGAAGGTCGCCGAGTGACCGACCTCGCCGACAGCCGCATCCTGGTGGTCGGCGGAGCCGGCTTCGTGGGCTCCAACCTCGTGCGGGCGCTGCTGGAGCGCGACCCGCGCGAGGTGCTGGTGGTGGACAACCTGCTGTCGGCCGAGCGGGACAACCTGCCCGACGACCAGCGGATCAGCTTCACCGAAGCCTCGATCAACGACGACGCCGTGCTGGCCGGCCTGCCGGACGAGCTGGACTACGTCTTCCACCTGTCCACCTACCACGGCAACCAGAGCTCGATGGCCGACCCGCTGGCCGACCACGAGCACAACACGCTGACCACGCTGAAGCTGTGCGAGGCGCTCAAGGACAAGAAGGCGCTGCGCAAGGTGGTGTACGCGTCGGCCGGCTGCACGGTGGCGGAGAAGACCTTCGACGGCGCCGCCGCCACGCTGGAGGACTCGCCGGTGTCGCTGTGGCTGGACAGCCCGTACCAGATCTCCAAGATCATCGGTGAGCTGTACTTCAACTACTACTTCAACCGCTGCGGCATCCCCGCCGTGAAGGCGCGGTTCCAGAACGTGTACGGCCCGGGCGAGGTGCTGGGCGCCGGGCAGTGGCGCGGCACCGTGAACACGGTGTGGCGCAACGTGACTCCCACGTTCGTGTGGAAGGCCATGCAGGGCGAGGCGCTGCCGGTCGAGAACGGCGGCATCGCCACCCGCGACCTGATCTACGTCGAGGACATGGCCGAGGGCCTGATGGCGTGCGCCGAGCGCGGCGGCCCCGGCGAGATCTACAACCTGGCCAGCGGCGAGGAGACGTCGATCCGCGAGCTTGCCGAGCTGATCAACGAGCTGACCGGGAACGAGACGCCGATCGCGCTCAAGCCGGCTCGCGACTGGGACCACTCCGGCCAGCGCTACGGCTCCACCGACAAGGCCAAGCGCGAGCTGGGATTCGAGGCCCGGACCGAGCTGCGTGACGGGCTCGAGCGGCAGATCGCCTGGATGCGCGAGAACCAGGACCGCATCGAGCGCTGCATCGAGCGCCACGCCGAGCGCATGGCCGCGCTCGAGGCGCCCGCGGTCAGGGCCTGAGGCCAGGTAGCCACGCACATGGACTCCGGTCACTCAGCGGCGCACCACTCGACGGTCATCGTCCCCGCGAAGGGCCTCCAGTTCCCGAGCATCAAGGAGCTGTGGGCCTACCGCGACCTGGTCTATTTCCTGGTCCGGCGTGACGTCAGCGTCCGCTACAAGCAGTCGGCGGTCGGGGTCCTCTGGGCGGTGCTGCAGCCGTTGCTCCTGGCGATCATCTTCAGCGTCTTCCTCGGTCGCTACGCCAAGATCCCCTCGGGCGGCGGGGTGCCCTATCCGATCTTCGCCCTGTCGGGGATGGTGATGTGGCTCTTCTTCGCCAACGCGATGAGCCTGGCCTCGTCGAGCACCATCACCAGCGCGGAGCTGATCTCGAAGGTCTTCTTCCCACGCATCATCATCCCGCTGGCGGCGGTGCTCCAGCCCGTGGTCGACTTCCTGCTCGCACTGGTCGTCGTGTTCATCGCGATGGCGATCTACGGCGTGGAGATCAGCCCCAAGATCCTGCTCCTGCCGCTGCTCATACCGCTGGCCCTGGCCGTGACGCTGGGCCTGGGGCTGTGGCTCTCGGCGCTGCACGTCAAGTACCGCGACGTGCAGATCGCGGTGCCGTTCCTGGTGCAGGTCGGCCTGTTCGTCACCCCGATCATCTATCCCTTCAGCCTGGTGCCCGAGGCGGCCAAGCCCTTCTACGCGCTGAACCCCATGGTCGGGATCCTGGAGCTCTACCGGTGGATGCTGTTCGCCTCGGCCGACTGGCCCGGACCGGTCGTGCTCGTCCCGATCGTGGCCGGGATCCTGGCGCTGATCGGCGGAGCCCTCTACTTCCAGCGAGCCGAGCGTGGCTTCGCCGACGTGATCTGAGGCGTTCGTGGACTCCCGTCTAGCCATCCAGGTCCAGTCGGTGGCCAAGTCCTACCAGCTGGGCGCCACCGACGTGGGACCACGCGGTCTGCTCTCGGAGCAGCTCGGCAGCGCGCTCAGGGCGCCGCTCCGGCGCATCCGCGGTGACGAGTCCGGGCGGCGGGAGAAGCCGGAGCCCTTCTGGGCGCTGCACGACGTCTCGCTGGAAGTCGAGCGCGGCGAGGTGGTGGGCCTGGTGGGCGCCAACGGCGCGGGCAAGAGCACGCTGCTCAAGCTGCTCTCCAGGATCACCGCCCCGACCCACGGGCGCATCGAGCTGAAGGGGCGTGTCGCGACCATGCTCGAGGTCGGCACGGGATTCCACCCGGAGCTGACCGGCAGGGAGAACGTCTTCCTGAACGGCGCGATCCTGGGCATGCGCAAGCAGGAGATCGCCTCCCAGTTCGACGAGATCGTCGCCTTCTCCGGTGTCGAGCAGTTCATCGACACGCCGGTCAAGCGCTACTCGAGCGGCATGTACGTGCGCCTGGCGTTCGCCGTGGCAGCGCACCTGCAGCCTGAGATCCTCCTCGTCGACGAGGTGTTGGCCGTGGGCGATGCCGAGTTCCAGCGCAAGTGCCTGGGCAAGATGCGGGACGTGGTGGACGAGGAGGGCCGGACGATCATCTTCGTCAGCCACAACCTGTCCGCCCTGCAGCGCCTGTGCACGCGCTCGGTCTGGATCGACCGCGGCCGGGTGGCCGACGAGGGCCCCACCCAGCAGGTCATCGCCAGCTACCTGAAGCGGTCGAGCGACCGCCAGCTCGACGGCGAGGCGCTGATCGACGAGGACACCCCGCGGGTCGGCACGGGCGAAGGACGCCTGCGCCGCGTCGCGATGGTCGACGCCGCCGGCGAGCCGCTCGAGCAGGTCAGGCTCGGCCAGCCGTTCACGGTGCGGATGACCTTCGAGACGTTCCACCCGATCGACGACGGCGTGATCGAGCTGGGGATCTCGACAGCCGATGGCGGCCGCGTAGTCACGGTCCAGAACGTGGATGGCGACCGGCCCCGGCTCGAGCTGGAGCCCGGGACCTGGACCATCGAGGCCCAGATCGACACCACCCTCCTCCCCGGTGACTTCACCCTCGACATCGCGCTCCACCGGTCCTGGGGCCTGACCTGGGACTACGTGGAGCAGGCCTACACCTTCAGTGCCCTCAATGTGGCCGAGGAGGGTGGCGACCACTACCCGTGGAACGTGGTCCGCGGCGCGATCCGCACCCCGTCGCGGTGGCGGGTGGAAGCTGCGCTGCCGGCCCCCGGCGCGTCGCGATGAAGCCCACCGGCCGGGTGCTCTATGTCGGCCACGCCTACTACAACGCGTGGTACCTGTCGCGGGCCCTCCGCCAGCTCGGCTGGCGCGCGGACGTCCTGAACTGGGACACCAACCCGGCGAACCAGGGCTTCTACCACGGCGAGGACTTCCGCTTCACAACCGACCGGCGCCGCGGCGTCTTTCGCAACCTCCTGTTCTACGTCCGTGCGCTGTGGCGCTACGACGTCTTCCACTTCAGCAACGCGAACGGGCTGCGGTTCGGCAACCCCCTGCACAACCTGTTCGCGCGGCTGGGCCTGCCCGGCGGCGAGATCAGGCTGCTCAAGCGGCTGGGCAAGAAGATCGTCTACTCGGGGAACGGCTGCCTGGACGGCGTGACCCAGACGTCGTTCGCCTCCTGGGGCGAGACCCCCGTGTGCCTTGACTGCCCGTGGATCGACAAGCCGGAGATCTGCAGCGACGAGACGAACACCCGCTGGGGGCGGTTCCGCAACGACCTGGCGGACTTCCAGATCCTCCTCGGCGGCAACCGCGCCGACTTCAACCTGGACCCGCGGGTGCACGAGGTGCCGGAGTTCTACTGCCTCGACCCCGACTTCTGGCGCCCCGGGCTGCCGATCCCGAGCAACTACAAGCTCCCGCTGGCCGACAGCACGGTCAAGATCTACCACGCGGTCGGCAACGCCGACCTGCGCACCAATCGCGTGACCGCGCGCAACCTCAAGTCCACCCACATCTACAAGCCCCTGATCGAGGAGATGAAGGCCGACGGCCACGACGTCGAGATGATCTTCTTCCAGGACGTGCCGAACCGGGAGCTGCGCTTCTACCAGGCCCAGGCCGACATCGTGGTGGACATGCTCACGTTCGGCTTCTTCGGCGCGACGGCGCGAGAGGCGATGATGCTCGGCAAGCCGGTGGTGTGCCACATCCGGCGCGAATGGCTGGAGCAGATGCGCGCCGAGATCCCCGAGTACGCGGACGAGCTGCCGGTGGTGGACGCCACGCCCGAGACCGTGTCGAAGGTGCTGGTCGACCTGGTCAACGACCCGGAGGCCCGCGCGGAGATCGGGCGCCGCAGCCGCGAGTTCGCCGTCAAGTGGCACTCGGCCGAGGCCGGCGCCACCCGGTTCGACGCCATCTACCGAGGCCTGCTCTCGGGCGCGCCGGGGTCCGACGACTTCCGCTGACCGTGCTGACCGGCCGCGAGATCACGCTGGCACCACTTCGCGACGAGGACTCCGCGGACCTCTTCCGCTGGATCAACGACCGCGAGCAGGTGCTCCTGAACGCGGCCTACAAGCCGGTGCACGAGCCCGACCACCGCGCCTGGTTCGACGCGGTGCGACGGCGCGAGGACGTGGTCATCTTCGGAATCAGGACGGTCGATGCCGACGAGTTGATCGGGTCCTGCCAGCTGCTGGCCATCGACCGCGCGCACGGCACCGCGGAGCTGCAGATCCGCATCGCCGTCCCGGAGGCCCGGGGCCGCGGTCGCGGCTCGGAGGCGGTCAGCCTGTTGCTGGCGCACGCTTTCGGCGACCTCGGCCTCCGGCGGGTGCAGCTCGCGGTGTTCGCGACCAACGAGGCGGCTCTGCGCACGTACGAGAAGGCGGGGTTCGCCCGTGAGGGCATCCTGCGCCGCGCGGTCGTGATCGACGGCCGCGAACAGGACCTCGTGATGATGGGCATCCTGCGTGGCGAGTTCGAGGCCTGACGTGGCGACTGATGTCGTCGCGATTCACCAGCCGAACTTCCTGCCGTGGCTCGGGTGGTTCGACAAGCTCGCCCGGGCGGACGCGATGGTGTTGCTCGACGACGTCCAGTTCCCCAAGAAGGGCGGCACGCCGATCAACCGGGTGCGGATGCTCATCGGCGGCCGGCCGTCCTGGGTCACGGTCCCCATCGACCGCTCCTACCACGGTGTGCGCACCATCGCCGAGATGCGCATCGACCAGTCGCGGGGCTGGCGGGAGACGACGCTCCGGTCGGTGACCCAGAGCTACAGCCGCGCCCCCTTCTTCGAGTCGGTCATGCCCGACCTGACGCGCGTGATCGAGACGGACACCGACAGCCTCGCCGAGCTGAACATGGCCGGCATCCGGTGGCTCGCCGAGGGCCTCGGGCTGGACACCGGGCGCCTGGTGCTCAGCTCCGGGCTCGACGCCGAAGGGACGGGAACCGACCGGCTGATCGAGCTCACGCGTGCCGTCGGCGGCAGCGCCTACCTGGCCGGCGGAGGCGCGGGCGGCTACCAGGAGGACGAGTCGTTCGGCCGCGCCGGGGTGAAGCTGCTGAGCCAGGACTTCGAGCCGCGGCCTTACCCCCAGGGTACCGACGAGCACCAGCCCGGCCTGTCCACCGTCGACGCGGTGATGCACGTGGGCTTCGAGGGCGCCGCCGCGCTGCTGTCGCCCTAGGCGTCCAGGAACGTCCGGCACCACTCCTCGAACGACAGCAGCGACCAGATCAGCAGCCGGCGGTTGGCCTTGCCGCCCAGGTGCTGGCCGACCAGGTCGTGCACGACCTCGCGGTCCATGAAGTCGTAGATGGCCGCGTCGTCGGTCATCAGCCGCCGCTTGACGTAGTCGATGCTCTCGCCCCGGAACCAGCTGGCGTCCGGCGCCGAGAAGCCCTGCTTGGCCGCATCGGTGACCGCCGAGGGCACGTACCGCTCCATCGCCTGGCGCAGCAACAGCTTGCCGTCCTTGGTGCGCTCGAAGAAGCGCTGCGTCTTTGGCCCGGGCTCGTTCTCGTCCAGGTGCACGACGTGGCCGAGGTTGCCCAGCTTGAGCCCGACCGGGACCTGCTGGGCGAAGTCCACGAGGTCGTTGTCCAGGAACGGCAGCCGCGTCTCGAGCCCGTGGGCCATCGAGAGCTTGTCCTCCACCACCAGGAGCCCGTGCAGGAACGTCTTGGCCTCGAGGTAGAGCGAGTGGTTCACGTAGTCCTCGGGCCGGCTCAGCTCATCCGGGTGGTGCGCGAACACGTCCCGGAAAATGTCGCGCGTCGAGACGTCCGCGACGTCGCCCCCGATCGGGGCGAAGAGCGGCTGCATCGAGTCCTCGGGCACCAGGCGCTGCCAGAAGCGGTAGTACTTGTCGATGTAGTGCTCGAAGCTGTCGTTCACGACGGCCCGGTAGTAGCGCCACGGGTAGCCGCCGAAGATCTCGTCGCCGCCCGCGCCCGACAGCACCACCTTCCCGAACTTGCCCGCCAGCTGGGCCGCGTAGAAGTTGGGGTAGCTCTGGCCCACGCGGGGCTCCTCGATGTGCCAGGCCAGCCGCGGCATCACCCGCTCCATATCGCCCGCCTTGAGCACCATCTCGTAGTGCTCGGTGCCGAAGAGGTAGGACATGTGCTCCGCCGGATCGCGCTCGTCGAACGCCAGCTCCATGCCCGATGCCGAGTGCAGGTCGAAGCCCACCGTGAAGGTCCGCAGCTCGGGGATCTGCGCGGCGGCGACCGCCGTGACCGAGCCCGAGTCCATGCCCCCGCTGAGGTACGACCCGACCGGCACGTCGGACACCAGCTGGCGGTTCACGGCCTGGCGGAACAGCCGGTGCAGCTCCTCGAGGTACTCCTCGGGTGCGGCCGGGGAGTCGGGCTCGCTGAAGTCGAAGTCCCAGTACCGCTGCGGCGTGGGCGGCCGCGTGTCGGAGCCGATCTTCATGAAGCAGCCGGGCCCGAGCAGATGCACCCCGTCGAACAGCGTCCGCTCGGTGAACAGGTTCTGGAAGGTGAAGTACTCGAGCAGCGCGCGGCGGTCGAGCTCGGTCCGGCGGTCGGGGTGCGCCACGACGGCCTTGGCCTCCGACCCGAACACCAGCGTGTCGCCCTTCGACGACCAGTACAGGGGCTTGATCCCATACCGGTCCCGGGCCAGCAGCAGCTCACGCTCGTCGCGGTCCCACAGGGCGATCGCGAACAGCCCGTTGAACCGCTCCAGCGCCGCGGTGCCCCAGACGGCCAGCGCGTTGAGCACGACCTCCGTGTCGCTCCGCGAGTGGAAGTGCCTGCCGGCCGCCTCGAGCTCGGCCCTGAGCTCCTGGAAGTTGTAGATCACGCCGTTGTAGGCCAGGACGAAGCGGCCGTCGTCGGTGATCATCGGCTGGTGCCCTCCGGGCCCCGGGTCGATGATCGCCAGCCGCCGGTGCCCCAGGCCGAAGCCCCCGTCGCTGTAGAACCCCTCCCCGTCGGGGCCCCGGTGGGCCAGCGTCTCGACCATCCCCTGAAGGGTCACGGGCGACACGGGGTCCCCGTCCCGGTTGTATATGCCAGCCAGTCCGCACATCGGCGCTGCGCATGCTCGCAGGCCCCGCTGGGAAGCCCTGCCGCCGTTAGGCTTCGCCGCCGTGAATCCCAAGGACGAGACAGCGGCCGCCGGCCGGGAGCTGGCCCCTCGGCAGCTCGCGGCGCTGCTGGCCTGCCCCGCGTGCGGCACCGCCCTGGCCCCGGCGGCCGACGCCACGGACGTGACGTGCCCGGGCTGCGGGGCCACGTACGAGCGGCTGGCCTTCGCCTGGGACCTGACCCCGCCCCGCGCTCATCTGACGGCTGAGGCCTGGGCCACCTGGGAGGAGCTCCAGGCCAACGGGGTCGTGGCCTACGAGGCCGATCCCCAGAACAACCTCGGGATCGGCGAGCGGGAGGACTACAACCTGTTCCAGCGCTTCGCGGACCTGCGCGGGCTGGTGCTGGACATCGGCTGCGGGCCCCAGGAGTGGCCGTCGCACTTCTCGGACGAGCCCGGCCGCGCGGAGTTCGTGGGCATCGACCCGCTGGTCGGCGAGCGGCCCGCGCGCTACACCCGGGTCCGGGGCCTGGCCGAGCACCTCCCGTTCGCCACCGGCGCGTTCGACCAGGCCGTGTTCGCCACCACGCTCGACCACTTCGTCGACCCCGTCCTGGCGCTCGCGGAGGCCAGGCGGGTGGTCTCGTCGGAGGGGACCATCGACATCTGGCTCGGCCACAAGAGCCCGGACGCGCCCAGGCCTCCGACCTCGCCCGCCTGGTACGAGAGCCTCGAGGAGCCCACGGGCGCCGACGACCTGTTCCACATCAAGCGCATGGACGACGCCGACGCCCGGTCGCTGTTCTCCGCCGCGGGGCTGGCCATCGCGGCCGAGGAGACGCACCGGGTGGACGAGTACCGGACGAACCACTTCTACAAACTGCGCGCCCCGGCCGGGTGAGGCTGCTGGTCACAGGCGCGTCCGGCTTCGTAGGCCGCGCGGTGCTGCGGGCCACCCCGGCCGACTGGGAGACGGTGGCCGTGACCCGCGAGCCGGTGCCGTGGGCGGGCGAGGTGCAGCGCTGCACCTGGGTTACGGCCGACCTGACCAGCCCCGACTTCCCGCGCTCGCTGCCGGGCGACGTGGACGCCGTCGTGCACCTGGCGCAGTCGCGCCTGGACCGCAGCTTCCCCGCGGGCGCGCTGGACGTGGTGGACATCAACGTGGGCGCCACCGCGCGGCTGCTCGACTTCGCGCGCGAGCACGCGGTCGCACAGGTGCTGCTGGCGTCGACCGCCACCGTCTACCAGCCCCAGTCCCGGCCACTCGCGGAGAACGACCCGCTGGACTGCTCGACGCTGTACGCCGCGTCCAAGCGCAGCGCGGAGCTGCTGGCCGGCTCATACGCGGGAACCACCGCCTCGCGGGTGCTGCGGTTCTTCACGGTCTACGGCGGCGGGCAGCGAGGGCGGCTGATCGCGGAGCTGATCGACCGGGTGCGCGGGGGCCGTGCGGTCACGCTGGCGGGAGAGCACGGGCTGGGGCTGAGCCCGATCCACGTGGACGACGTGGCCGCCACGCTGTGGGCGGCCGCGGGCACCCCGCCGCCCGATGACACGTCCGAGATCGTGAACGTGGGCGGGACGGAGGCGCTGAGCATCCGCGCGATCGCCGAGCAGATCGGGACGGCGCTGGGTCAGGAGCCCACGTTCGAGCACACCGGCCGGCCCGAGCCCGGCGGCTTCGTGGCTGACCGCACCCGGTTCGAGGAGCTGCTGGGAGGGCCCGAGCCGCGCCCCTTCGCCGAGGGCATCGCGCTGACCGTCGGCCACGAGCGCGACGGCGCCCCGCTCTAGCTCAGCGGATGTTCTCGCGGCCCCAGGCCGCCACCAGCTCGTCGTACCAGCGCTCGGAGCTGCGGGCCCGGCCGTCGACGCAGCGGCTGAGGCGCTCGCGCGGGCTCATCGCCGTGGGCTGCCACCAGCCGGGATGGGTCAGCACGTGGAGCCGCTCCTCGGTGCCCTCCGCGATCACCTCCGGCAACCGCCGGTGCCGCCAGTAGCCGTTGGAGTCCGACACGTACGAGTACCGCTCCCGGAGTGTGCGGCCGCCCGCGTTGACCATGCCGCCGATGTGGTCCTCGTCCACCTTGGCGGTGCCCGTGACCTCGGGGATGTGGAACGCGAAGGCGTCCACGGGGCTGCCGACCGTCGCGCTCAGGAGCTCCCGCTCCCACGCGAGCTTCCGGCCCAGGGACTCGGCGGAGTCGATGCCGCCGTAGTAGCCGGCGTCGAAGTGGAGCCCGATCCGATGCCCCAGGCCGGCGATCCTGACGGCCTTGTCGCGCACGTCCGCCTCGAGCAGGTTGTAGAACTGGCTGTGGAGGAGCAGAAAGAAGGTGGACGTCACGCCGAGGTCGGATTCGATCTCGGCCAGCGCCAGCGCGCGGTGCACCGAGAAGTCGACGTCGTGACGCCAGAGCACGTGTGGGCCCTCGACCGAGGAGCCGAAAGCGGCGAACTCGTACCGCTCGCGGGCGACCTCGAGCATCCGGCGATAGGCGTCCTCGGTGAAGTCCTCGAAGTGGTAGGCCTCCGCCTGCGACGGGCTCATGGTCAGCCGGGTCGGCGCGCGCGCACGCTGATGCCGCTGTCACCCACGTCGAGGTGCTCCACCTCGAGCCCGGCCTCCGCACACCAGCCGGTGACCTCCTCCGGGGTGTGGCGGGAGGCGTACGGCGGGTGGTACCAGTCGAAGTTGACCAGGTCGTTCAGGTGCGGGGAGAACGAGTCGTTCCAGAAGGCCTTCACGAAGTGCCAGTAGAAGAGCCGCTGCACGTCGTGCTCGCCCGGCTCGATGCCCAGCAGCGGCACGCCGTGCTCGAGCGTGACCGTGGCGTCCAGCGCGGACAGCTCGCGGCCGAGCTCGCTCATGCCCGCGCTCATGGCCATGCAGTCCTCGACGCTCATCTTGGTGGTGCGCTCGCGGAGGTAGTCGTCGGCGTACTCGCGCATCGGCGCCTTGACTTTGTAGACGTAGACGGTGATCTGGCCGCCGGGCCGCAGCAGCCGGGCCAGCGTGGCGAACGCCCGCGGGGCGTCGGGCGTGTGGTGGATGACCTGGTCGGACGAGATCCAGTCGAAGGTGTCGGGCCCGAACGGCGGGTGCAGGATGTCCCCCTGGACGTAGTGGAGGTTGGCCGTCCCTCCGAACGTCTTCTGCGCCATCGCGATCCCGTTGCTCAGGTCCATCCCCACGACCTGGGCGGTGCCCAGACGGGCGAAGCGGGCGGCGTCCCCGCCCACGCCCGTGCCCGCGTCGAGGATGGCCTCCTTGCCCTCCAGCGCCCGGGCCAGGTCGGCCTCGTCGGCGTATCCGTAGCGCTCCACGTACCACTGGTACTGCTGCTCGAAGCGCTGGTGCAGCTCCTCCTCGGACACCTGGTCCCACTTGGCCGAGAACGTGTCGTAGGTGCCCTCCTGGTCGTCCTGGTCGGCGGCCAGCCGCGGGATGCCGCCCTCGACGGGGAAGGTGTGGCCCTCGGCGCAGGTGAGCGAGCGTCCGTCGGAACGCAGCGCGCCGCCCTCGTGGGGGCAGGCCAACAGGTCCAGCAGTGCGTCGCCCATCGCCGCGGCCGCGCTAGTCGGCGACCGCTTCGCGGCGGCTGGCGAGTTCCTCGACGTGGGTCCGGCGCCACTCGATCAGCTTCCGGAGCCCCTCCTCCAGCTCGACGGAGGCGGTGAAGCCGATCTCCTCGGTGGCCTGGTCCGGGCTGCCGATGCGGTTCTTGACGAACGTCATGCCGGCCGGCTCGTAGCGGATGCCCGCGTCCGAGCCCGTGATCTCCAGCAGCAGCTCCGCCAGCTCCAGGATGCTGGTCCGCGTCCCGGTGCCGACGTTGTAGAAGCGGTCCACGCTGTCGGCCTTCATCGCGCAGACGTTGGCGGCGGCGCAGTCCAGCACCGACACGAAGTCGTAGGCCTGGCTGCCGTCGCCGTAGATGACCAGCGGCTCGTTGCGGTCGAGCGAGTCGAGCATCTTCATGATCACCGCGATGTACGCACCGCGGTAGTCCTGGCGCGGGCCGTAGACGTTCATGTAGCGCAGGCCCACGTACCCCAGGCCGAAGCGGTCGTGGGTGGCCCGGGCCATGGCCTCGCCGGCGATCTTGGTCGCGCCGTAGAAGTTCCTGTTGTTGAACGGGTGGTCCTCGGTCATCGGCTCCTCGACCGCGTCGCCGTACACCGACGCCGACGACGAGTAGACGAGGCGCTCGATGTCGTTGCGGACACACGCCTCGAGCACGTTGTAGGTGCCCTCGATGTTCACCTCGAACGCCGACCGCGGGAACTCGTAGCAATGCAGCAGCCACAGGGCGGCGAAGTGGAACACGCCATCGGCGTCCCGGAGCGCGGCGTCGAGGATGTCCGTGCGGTTAATGTCACCGCCGAGCTCGAACACCGAGGCGCGCGGATCCTCCAGTGCGTCGGCCAGGTTCTCGGGCGTCCCGCGGGTGAACGTGTCGTAGATGACGACCTTCTCGACGTCCTCCTTCAGGAGGGCGTCGACCGTGTGGGAGCCGATCAGACCGGCACCCCCGATGACCAGGAACTTCTTTCCGCGTACGTCCATCGCCTGCGCTCTCTCGTCGTGAGCATGGGCTGCCGGCGGGCAGCAAGCGCTGAACAATAGAGGTGCGATCCCATTCACGTAGGGTGGTCCGATCGTGAGTCAGCGCCACGCATTCCGGAGCCTCGCCCGGCGGGCGCGAGAGCCGATCAACGTGGCCCTCGACCCCCTCCTCGAGCGCGGTCACCGGCGTTCCGAGGCCCCGCCTGTCGAGCGGTCCGGCGAGGGCGAGGGCACCGAGGTCGACGCCTACTGGTCGGGCCACACGGTGCGCGCCGAGCGGTTCCGCACGGTGCGTCAGTCCGAGCGCTTCCTGCGTTGGCGGTTCGGCGAGTACCCGCTGTTCCAGGAGTTCTGCGACCTCTGGGGCAGCCACGATGACGAGGTCGTCCTGGACTACGGGTGCGGGCCGGGCAACGACGTCGTGGGCCTGGCCGCGCACACGGGCGCCCGGGAGGTCATCGGGATCGACGTGTCGCCCAAGGCCCTCGCCCTGGCTCGCGATCGCGTGGCCCTGCACGGCATCGAGCCCGGGCGGGTGCGGCTGATCCAGGCCACCGACGGCGACCCGGGCATCCCGCTTGAGACCGGGTCGGTGGACTACCTCCAGAGCATGGGCGTGATCCACCACACCAGTGAGCCGGAGACGATCCTGGCCGAGCTGCACCGCGTGCTGCGCCCTGGCGGGCGCGCGTGCGTGATGGTCTACAACCGCGACAGCGTGTGGTTCCACCTGTACACGGCCTACGAGCGGATGATCGTGGACGACGCGTTCCCGGGCCTGGACGTGGACGACGCGTTCACCCGCAACACCGACGGCCCCGACTGCCCCATCTCGCGGGCCTACCGCGGGCCGGACTTCCTGGCGCTGTGCGAGCAGGCGGGTTTCGAGGGCCGGTTCGTGGGCGGCTACCTGTCGAGGCGCGAGATCCAGTCGCTGGACGAGAGCTGGGCCACCGCGCTGGCGGACGAACGGCTTGGCGAGGACCACCGCGAGTTCCTGCGCGGGCTGACCCGCGATCCCGTGGGGCTGCCCACCCACGGCGGGTACCACGCAGGCATCGGCGGGGTCTACCGGCTGGCCAAGCCGTCGGTAGCCTGAGCACGGTGACCCAGCAGGCCACCGACAGTTCCAACGCCGAGTTCTGGGACGAACTCTGCGGATCGGGTCTGGCCCGGTCGATCGGCGTGACCGACGCCTCTCCCTCGAGCCTGGCCCGATTCGACGCCGCGTACCTGGACTTCTACCCGTACCTGCGCCGCTACTACGCGAGCGAGCCGCTGGAGGGCGCACGGGTGCTGGAGATCGGGCTGGGCTACGGCACGCTGAGCAGCGAGCTGGCGCGCCGCGGCTGCAGGTACCACGGGCTGGACATCGCGCGGGGACCGGTGCAGATGGTGCGCGAGCGCCTGCGCATGATCGACCGCCCGGCCGACGAGGCCGTGGTGCAGGGCTCGGCCCTGTCCATCCCCCACCCCGACGACGGCTTCGACTACGTCTACTCGATCGGCTGCCTGCACCACACCGGCGACCTGCCCGCGGCGGTTGGCGAGGTGCGGCGCGTGCTGCGGCCGGGTGGCAAGGCCGTGGTCATGCTCTACAACCGCCACTCGCTGCGCCAGCTGCTTGCGGTGGACCTGCGCCGGCTCCTGCGCCGTGATCCAGGTGCTTCGGAGGTGCGGGCCACCTACGACTCCGACGCCGAGGGCAACGCCGCTCCGCATACGGACTACGTCAGCCGGCGCGACGTGCGCCGGCTGTTCGCCGGCTTCTCGGACGTCCGGATCGAGGCCCGCAACTTCGACGACACCCGCGTGGTCCCGCGCACCGCCCTGCTGGGCAACGCCGACCGCCTGCTGGGCCTCGACCTGTACATCGTCGCCACCAAGTAGCCCCGTGGCCCGGACGCCGAACGGAAGGGTGCTGATCGCCTACGCGCTGCTGCAGTGGCCCCTGCGCAAGACGCTGGAGGACCACCTGTACGGCTTCCGGCGCTACGGCGAGCGCCGGTACGACTACGTGAACCTGGCCGTGCCCGGGATGGAGCGGGCGTACTCGCACCTGTCCTACGACGCCGTGCTGTGGCACACGTCCGTGCTGTCGTGGCTGCGCTGGTCGCCGGAGACCCAGCACGCGGGGCTGCTGCGGCGCAGCGCCCGCCTGCGCGGCTCGGCCGCGTGGCACGGCGCCCTGCCCCAGGACGAGTTCCTGCGCACCGACCTGGTCAACCGCTTCCTGGGAGACACCGGCGTGGACCACGTGTTCTCGGTGGCGCCGGCGTCGGAGTGGCCGAAGATCTACGACGGCCTGGACCTGGACCGCGTGGGCGTCTCGCGCGTGCTGACCGGCTACCTGGACGACGGCACGCTGGGCCGGATCGACGGGATCCTGGCCGAGGACCACCCACGCGACATCGACATCGGCTACCGCACGGTGCCCGGCAAGCCGTTCCTGGGCCGCCACGCGATCCTCAAGGCCGAGATGGCCGACGTGGTGCGCGTGGCCGCCGAGGCCCGCGGGATGAAGGTGGACATCTCGACCCGGCGCGAGGACACCTTCTACGGCGACGACTGGTACCGGTTCCTGGCCTCGTGCCGGTGGACGATCGGCATCGAGGGCGGGGCCAGCGTGCTGGACCGCGACGGGTCGGTGCGGGTGGCGGTCGAGCGCTACCTGGCCGAGCACCCGGACGCCGGCTACGAGGAGGTCGAGCGCGCCTGCTTCCCGGGCCGCGACGGCGAGCTGGGGCTGCAGGCCCTCTCGCCTCGCCACCTGGAGGCGTGCGCGACCCGCACCCCCCAGCTGCTGGTGGAGGGCGAGTACGGCGGCATCCTGCGCCCGGGCGACCACTACCTGGAGCTGCGCCGCGACCTGTCCAACCTCGACGAGGTGCTGGACGCCGTGCAAGCCGGCGGCGACACCGCGGGGCGGCTGGCCGACCGCGCGCACGCCGACGTGGTGGCCTCCGGCGAGTACACCTACCGGCGGCTGGTCGAGGACGTGGAGGCGGTGCTGCCCGCGCCGTCGCGGCCGGGGGCCGGCGCCACGCCGGCGCGGGTGTCGGGAGCGGTCGACACCGCGGCACGCCCGCTGATCCCGCTGGCGACGAAGGCGCTGATGCCCGTCCGCCGCAGGGTGCTGGGCGCCCTTGGCTCGGCCGAATACGCCCGCGACGGCACGCCCGCCGCCGCGTCCACGTCGCGGCGGGTCGGCGGTGTGCTGGTGCTCTACCACCGCCCGCAGGCGCTGTTCCACAGCGACGCCGACACCGTGCTCGAGCACGCGTCCGCGTTCGAGCGCCACTCCGGCCTCGGCGTGGTGTCGGTAAATACCGACCTGGGGTTTCCGGCCGCGCTGAAGGGGCTGGAGTTCGACGCGGTGATCCTGCACTACTCGCTGTTCGGGCTGACCGAGTACCGGCTCGACGACTCGTTCATGGCCTACCTGGAGCGCTCCGGCGCGTACACCGTCGCCTTCTTCCAGGACGAGTACTGCGGTGTGCCCCGCCGGCTCGACCTGATCCGGCGGCTGGACGTGGACTGCGTCTACACCTGCCTGGCCGAGCAGTACTACGAGACCGTCTACGGCTCGCGCACCCCGGTCCACACGCTGCGCACCAACCTGACCGGGTACGTGGGCCCGGACCTGGTGGCGGCCGCCGAGCGCTACGGCGTGCCGGACGCCGACCGCACCGTCGACGTGGGCTACCGGGGCCGGCCGCTGCCCGCGTACCTGGGCCGCGGCGCGCAGGAGAAGACCGAGATCGGCGCCGGGTTCGCCGAGCGCGCGGCGGACTCGGGGCTGGCGCTGGACATCGAGCTGGGCGAGCAGGACCGCATCTACGGCGCCGACTGGCACCGGTTCGTGGCCAACTGCCGCTGCATGCTGGGAGTCGAGTCGGGCGCGTCGGCCTTCGACCTCGACGGTGAGGTGATGGCCGAGTACGAGCGCCTGAGCGCCGAGCAGGGGCGCGTGAGCGTGGACGACCTGACCACGCTGGATGGCCTGGATGAGGCGATCCCCGTGCGCACCGTCAGCCCCCGGCACTTCGAGGCCGCCGCGTTCCGCGTGTGCCAGATCCTGTTCGAGGGCGAGTACGTGGGCGTGCTGGAGGCCGGCCGCCACTACATCCCGCTGCGCAAGGACTTCTCCAACATCGACGAGGTGATCGAGCGCGCCCGCGACCCGGAGGTGCGCCGCGAGCTGACCGAGAACGCCTATCAGGACCTGATCGCCTCCGGCGACTACAGCTACGAGCGGTTCGTTGGCGGCGTGGACGACACGCTCCGGGCCGCCGGCGTCGAGCCGCTGCGGGACGCGGACGGCGTGCGCCGCGAGCTGGCCCGCGGCCTACGGGTGCGCGCGGCGCGCACGCAGGCGCAGTGGCTACGGCACGGCCTGCGTTACCGGGCGCGCTGGGCCCGCGAGCAGGTCAGCCGCCGCGGCGGGCGCTGACCGCCGCCTCGATCGCCGCCTCGTAGTCCTCCGCCAGCGCCGGCCAGCCGTAGCCCTGCGCCGCCGCGGCGGACGCGTCCGGTCCGCCGGCGGTCAACTCGCCCAGCACCGCCGCCACCCCAGCCGGGTCGTCGGCGGGGGCCACCAGGCCGGCCCCCGCCGCCGCCACGATCCCCGCGGCCGCCGAGTCGTCGCCCATCACCAGGATCGGCCGCTGCGCCGCCAGGTACTCGAACAGCTTGCCGGTGGCGATCGAGCGCGACGGCCGGGTGGCGGTGCCGGTGGCCATGACCACCAGGGCGTCGGCCTCGCGCTGCAGCGCCAGCGCGTCGGCGCGCTCGAGGTTGCCCACGGCGCGGGCCACACCGGCGTAGCGCGGGTCGGCCACCAGGTCGGTCTCAGCGCCGGACAGCGGCCCCGCGAACACCACCTCCAGCGGCCGGTCCGCCGCTTCGCCGGCGCCGGCATCCAGCGCCGCCTCGAGCAGCACCCGCGGCGCGTCCCCCACCGCCAGCAGCCGTCCGGTGTGCACCAGCGAGAAGCGGCCGGGATCGAGGATGCCGTCGGCGCTACCCACCCGGTCCTCGGGGTCGAAGCCGTTGGTGATCACGTCGACCGGCACGTCCAGGCGCCCGCGCAGGTCGGCCGCGATCGGCTCGGTGACCGCCACCACCCGGTCGGCCCGCCCCAGCAGCGAGCGCTCGAGCCACGAGTCGACCGACTCCAGCACCGGCGATGCCCACGGCGCGTGCGGCGGGTCGAACGTCCAGCCGTCGCGCAGGTCCGCGACCCAGGCGGCGCCACGTGCGCGCAAGGCGGCTCCCACAAGGTGCGCGGACTGGGGCGGCCCCGTGGTGATCACGCAGGCGGGCGACTCCCGCAGCGCCCGCGCCACCGCGAACGGCGTCCAGCTGATCAGCGACAGGTCGGGCGGCACCAGCGACTCCAGCGCGCTGGCCTGGGCGTAGGTGCCCTGCGCGGCACCCTGCTGGACCTGGAGGCTCTGGCGGCGCCAGTTCAGGGGGGTGGTCAGCAGGTCGCGCGAGCGCACCGTGCGCGCCTCGGGGACCGGGCCCGCGCCCGAGGCCAGCGAGGTCAGGACGGTCACGCGGTGGCCGAGGCGCGTCAGGTACTTGGCCAGCGCGGCGGGGCGGCGCGCCCCGACCAGCGGGCTGGGCGGCGCGTGCTGGGCCACGATCAGGATCGAGCGCGAGGGCGGCACGCGCAGGAGCCTACGGTCCCGCACAATGTCCGGCCCGTGACGGATCGCTGCCCCGCCTGCGACGGCCCCCTGCCCGACGAGCCCGCCCTGCGCGGGTCCGACCGCCTGCACGGCCTGCCGGGCGACTTCGGCGTCCGGGTCTGCCCGGCGTGCGGCTCGGGCCGCACGACCCCCTGGGTGGCGGGTCCGGACCTTGGCGCGCTCTACCCCACCTCCTACAACGCCCACGGCCTGCCCCCCGGCGGCGTCGCGCGGGCGGGCGCCACGGCCCTGTTCCGGTGGCGCATGTGGCGCGGTCTGCGCCGTGACCCGCTGGGCGCGCTGGCCGCCGCCCCGCCCGGACGGCTGCTTGACGTGGGCAGCGGCCGCGGCGACCTGGGCGTGGTCATGGGCGAGCGCGGCTGGCGCGTGACGGGCCTGGAGCCCTCGGCGGACGCGTGCCGCGCCGCCGCCGAAAGGGGCGTCACGTGCGTGGAGGGCACCCTGGACACCGCGGCCGGGGAACTGGAGGGCGGCTACGACGCCGCCGCCTTCCTGCACTCGCTGGAACACGTGCCCGAGCCCTCGGCCGCGCTGGGGCAGGCGCACGGGCTGCTGCGCCCGGGCGCCCTGGTGGCCATCTCGCTGCCCAACTTCGGGTCGGCACAGGCGCATCGCTTTGGCACCGACTGGTTCCACCTGGACCTGCCCCGCCACCGCAGCCACCTGACGCCCGAGGGCCTGTCGGTGCTGCTGGAGCGGTCCGGCTTCCAGGTCCGCTCCGTGACCACCTCCTCGAGCGCGGACGGCCTGCCCATGAGCCTGCGCTACCGCCGCAACGGCTCGGCCACCGCCCCGTCGGGGCTGGCGCAGACCGCCAAGCTGCTGGCCCAGGCGCCGGTGGGCAGCGTGCACGACCGCATGGCCGGCAGCGGCGACCTGCTGCACGCGACGGCCGTGCGCCCGTGACCGGCGCAGCCGAGCTGTCGGTGGTGCTGGTCAACCACAACGGGGCCGACTGCCTGCCCGCGGCGCTGGCCGCGCTGCGAGCCAACACCGGCGAGCCCGAGCTGGAGGTGGTGGTCGTGGACTCCGGCTCCGGCGACGGCAGCTGGCAGGGCCTCGAGGACGGCTGGGACCGCGTGCGCGTGCTGCGCTTCGAGGAGAACCTGGGCTTCTGCGCGGGGTGCAACCGCGGCGCCGAGGCCGCCGCCGGGCGGCTGGTGGCGTTCGTGAACTTCGACGGCGAGGTGGAGCCGGGCTGGGACCGGCCGCTGGCCGCGCAGCTGGCCGACCCGGGCGTGTCGGCGGCCACCGGGCTGGTGCTCAGGCCCGACGGCGGCGACCTGGAGTCGGCGGGCCTGGCCATGGCGCCCACGCTGGCCGCGTACGCGCTCATGGAGGGTCGCCCGCGCGCCGACGCGCCGGCCGCGCCCATCACCGTGCCGGCCGCCTCCGGGGGCCTGATGATGGTGCGGCGCGAGGACTTCCTGGCGCTGGGCGGCTTCTACGAGCCCATCTGGATGTACGGCGAGGAGACCGACTTCGCGCTTCGCGTGCCCGGCCGGATCGTGCTGGACCCGGCCAGCGCGCTGCGCCACGAGACCGGCCACGCGGCCGGCCCGATGCGCTCGGCGCTGCGGCTGTACTGGCACTCGCGCAACCGCCTGGTCAACGCGGCGCGCCACCTCCCGCCGCTGGCGCTGGCCCGCACCCTGGCGGCCTCGGCCGCCTTCGACCTGGTGACGCTGGCGCAGGTGCGCACCGCCGAGGGCGCCCTGGCCACCGCCCGCGGCTGGCGCGACGGCCTACGCCTGATGCGCGCCCAGCGGCCCACGCGCTCGGCCGCCGAGCGCCGCGTGGCCGCCTCCCGCGTGGGCTCGCTACGCCAGGCCGCGGCCCAGCAGCGCGCGCTGGGGCGGCTGGGCTAGCCGCGCCGCTGCCGCGCCCACCGCATGCCGCGGTAGGCGGCCACGATGAGGGCGCTCATCACCGCGTTGGCGGCCACGGCCGCGCGCCGGTCGCCGGCCTGGCGGCGCGCCACCTCGGCGTGTTCGCGGAACTGCTGGTCGAACCCGCCCATCGACAGCGTGCCCTCCACCATGCGGAACTCCGACAGCATCCGCTCGAGCACCACGGGGTCGTGCTCGCGCGCGATCCGGATCCACAGGTCGTAGTCGTGGGAGATGGCGTACGCCGGCTCCAGCGGCCCGGCGGCCTCGAGCACCGGCCGGCGCACGAACGTGGCCGGGTCCGAGACGAAGTTCTGGGTCACGTACAGGTCGAACGACCAGTGGCGCAGCAGCCAGTTCTTGTACGCGGTCACCGGCTTGCGGATCTCGGCGCCCTGGCCGTCCACGATCCGGCAGTAGCCCGTCACCCACGCCGCGCCGGGATCGGCGAACGCCTCGCCGACCGCCTGCAGGGCGCCCGGCAGGTAGCGGTCGTCGGCGTTCAGGAAGCCCACCACGTCGCCCGTGGTCATCGCGATCCCCTTGTTCACGGCGTCGGCACGGCCCTCGTCGGGCTCGGATACGAACGGGAGGCCCGCCCTGCGCACGAGGTCCTGGGTCCCGTCGGTCGAACCCCCATCCACGATCACATGCTCGATCCGCGGATACCCTTGGGAGCGAACGCTGTCGATCGCGCCCTCGATCACATCGGCCGCGTCGAAGGCAGCGGTCACGATCGAGATGGAGGGCAGCGGCATCGGGCGGCACAATACGGCGTCGCAACTCGGGCCCTCCCGGGACGTTTTGAACCCTTGAACCGATGATGAAGACCTACGAAACAGCGCTGGCGGTCGTACCGGCCTACAACGAGTCGGCCAACGTGGCCGACGTGGTCATGGACCTGCACGCCTCGGCGCCCGACTTCGACGTGCTCGTGGTGGACGACGGCTCCACGGACTCCACCGCCGACCTGGCCGAGTCGGCCGGCGCCCGCGTGCTGCGGCTGCCCTTCAACCTGGGTATCGGCGGCGCCGTGCAGGCGGGCTTCGTGTACGCGCTCGAGAACGGCTACGACTACCTGGTCCAGGTGGACGGCGACGGCCAGCACCTTGGCGGGGAGATCCCGCGCCTGATGGCGGCCATGCGCGACGGCGCTGAGCCGGACATGGTGTGCGGCTCGCGCTTCATCTCCAAGGAGTTCGAGTACCTGGCGCCGATCAGCCGCCGCACGGGCATCCACCTGTTCGCCTTCCTGCTGTCGCGGATCGTGGGCCAGCGGGTGACCGACCCCACGTCGGGCTTCCGGCTCTACAACCGCCGCGCGATCAGGCTGTTCGCCAACGACTACCCGCACGACTACCCCGAGGTCGAGGCGGTCCTGATGGTCCACCACCACCGGCTGCGCATGCGCGAGGTGCCGGTGCAGATGCTCAACCGCACCGGCGGCGTCTCCTCGATCAACTCGGGCAAGTCGCTCTACTACATGATCAAGGTGCTGCTGGCGATCTTCGTCGGCCTGGCCCGGCGCCGCCCGGTGCCCGTGCCCGGCCAGGAGGCGCCCGTGACCGCGGGCCACTCGATCTGATGGAGGCCAAGCTCCAGGTCCTGGCGATCGTCTCCAGCGCGGCGCTGCTGCTGTTCGTGCTGGAGCTGGTGCGCCAGCGCCGCTTCCTCGAGCGCTATGCGCTGCTGTGGCTGGCCAGCGCCCTGGTCCTGCTGGGGCTGGCCAGCTGGAGCGGGCTGCTGCGCTGGATCTCGACCACCGTCGGCATCGCCACGCCCTCGAATGCGCTGTTCGTGATCGCGTTCGGCTTCGTGCTGGTGCTGCTGCTGCACTTCTCGCTGGCGGTCTCGCGGCTGGCGGACCAGTCCAAGGTGCTGGCCCAGCGGCTGGCGGTCATGGAGGAGCGCCTGCGCCACCAGGAGCAGCAGCACGAGGAGCGCGAGCAGGAGCCCGAGGACGCGGACCGTCCCCCCTTGAGCCGGCTGCCCGGTTCCTGAGGCTACGATCACCCGCGTGCCCAAGGCGCTGATCACAGGCATCACCGGCCAGGACGGCTCGTTCCTGGCCGAGCAACTGCTCGCGAAGGGCTACGAGGTGCACGGGCTGACCCGGCGCTCCTCCTCCTTCAACACGGAGCGGATCGACCACCTCTACCGCGATCCGCACGAGGAGCAGGTGGAGCTGTTCCTGCACCACGCGGACCTGTCGGAGTCCTCGCGGCTGGTGCGGCTGGTCTACGAGATCCAGCCCGACGAGATCTACCACCTCGGCGCCCAGTCGCACGTGCGGGTGTCCTTCGACGTGCCGGAGTACACGACGGACATCACCGGCATGGGCACGGTCAGGCTCCTTGAGGCCATCCGCGACGCGCAGGTGCCGGCGCGCTTCTACCAGGCCTCCTCCAGCGAGATGTTCGGCGCCACCCCGCCCCCGCAGGGCGAGGACACCCCCTTCCACCCCCGCTCCCCGTACGCCGTCGCGAAGGTGGCGGCCTACTGGATCACGGTGAACTACCGCGAGGCCTACGGCATGCACGCCTCCAACGGGATCCTGTTCAACCACGAGTCCGAGCGCCGCGGCGAGACGTTCGTCACCCGCAAGATCACCCGCGCCCTGGCCGCGATCAAGCTCGGCCTGCAGGACAAGCTGTTCCTGGGCAACCTCGACGCCAAGCGCGACTGGGGCTACGCCCCCGACTTCACCGACGCCATGTGGCGCATGCTCCAGCAGGAGCAGCCCGACGACTACGTGATCGCCACCGGCGAGATGCACTCCGTCCGCGACTTCCTCAACGAGGCCGGCCGCCACCTCGACCTCGACTGGGAGTCCCACGTCGAGATCGACCCCAAGTACTACCGCCCCTCGGAGGTCGACGCGCTGGAGGGCGACGCCTCCAAGGCCAAGCGCGTGCTGGGCTGGGAACCACAGGTCAAGTTCGCCGAGCTGGTGCAGATCATGTGCGACGCCGACCTCAAGCGCCTCGAAGACCAGCTGGCCGGCCGCGGAGTGCGCACGGGCGACCGTGGCTGAGCCGGACCCCGGCTTCTGGTCCGGCAAGGCCGTCGCCGTGACGGGCGGCGCGGGCTTCCTGGGCCGCGCGGTCGTGCGCGACCTGCAGGGACTGGGCGCCGACGTGAGCGTGGTGCGATCGGCCGACCACGACCTGCGCCTGCCCGACGAGGCGCGCGCCGCCGTGGACGGCGCCGAGGTGGTCGTCCACCTGGCCGCGAACGTGGGCGGCATCGGCTTCAACCGCCGCAACCCGGGCCCGCTGGTGCACGACAACATGGCCATGACCAGCAACGTCTTCGAGCAGTCCAGGCTGGCCGGGGTGAGCAAGCTGGTGTCGGCCTGCACGGTGTGCGCCTACCCCAAGTTCGTGGACGCGCCGTTCAACGAGGACGACCTGTGGGACGGCTACCCCGAGGAGTCCAACGCCCCCTACGGGCTGGCCAAGAAGATGATGCTGGTGCTCTCCGACGCCTACCGGCGCCAGTACGACTTCGACTCGTGCGCGCCGATCGTGGCCAACCTCTACGGGCCCGGCGACAACTTCGACCTCGAGGACTCGCACGTGATCGCGGCCATGATCCGCAAGTACGTGGAGGCGAAGGACGGCGGCGACGACACCGTGACCCTGTGGGGCACCGGCGAGCCGTCGCGCGAGTTCCTGTACGTGGACGACGCCGCCCGGGCGCTGCTGCTGGCGGCCGAGCGGCTGGAACGCTCGGACCCGGTGAACGTGGGCGTTGGCGTCGAGACCCGGATCCGCGACCTGGCCGAGACGATCGAGCGCCTGGTGGGCTTCGACGGGGAGACCGTGTGGGACACCTCGCGCCCCGACGGCCAGCCCAAGCGCTTCCTGGACACCACCCGGGCGCGCGAGTGGTTCGGCTTCGAGGCCACCGTGCCGCTCGAGGAGGGCCTGGACCGCACCATCGCCTCGTTCCGCGAGCAGAACGGCTGACGTGGCCCGGCGGGCGCTGATCACCGGCATCGCCGGACAGGACGGCTCCTACCTCGCCGAGCTGCTGCTGGACAAGGACTACGAGGTGTTCGGGATCGTGCGTGGGTCGCCGGAGGGCTGGTACCCGAACCTGGAGCACGTGCGGGACCGGGTCAAGCTGCTGCAGGGCGACCTGCTGGACCAGATGACGCTCCTGGACGCCATCACCACCTCCGACCCGGACGAGCTGTACAACCTCGCGGCCACGTCGTTCGTGCCGGTCTCCTGGCGTCAGCCGGTCATGACCGCGCAGTTCACGGCGGTCGGCGTGACCTCCATGCTGGAGGCGGTGCGCATCACCAAGCCCGGCCTGCGCGTCTACCAGGCGTCGACGTCCGAGATCTTCGGCGCCACCACGGAGTCGCCCCAGACCGAGGGCACGCCCTTCTTCGCCCACAACCCCTACGCCGTGGCCAAGCTGTACGGGCACCTGATGGTGGCCGCCTACCGCGAGCGCTACGGGCTGCACGCCAGCTCGGGGATCCTCTACAACCACGAGTCGCCCCGCCGCCGGCCCGAGTTCGTGACGCGCAAGATCACCCGCGGCGCCGCGGCCATCAGCCTGGGGCTGCAGGACGAGCTGCGCCTGGGCAACCTGGACGCCACGCGCGACTGGAGCTTCGCCGGCGACGTGGCCGAGGCCATGTGGCTGATGCTCCAGCAGGCCGAGGCCGACGACTACGTGGTGTGCAGCGGCGTCAGCCGGACCGTGCGCGACCTGGTGGAGACCGCCTTCGCGGCCGCGGGCGTGGACGTGGACGGCCGCGTGGTCGTGGACCCCGAGTTCGTGCGCCCGCCCGACCCGGTGCCGCTGGTGGGCGACCCGGCCAAGGCCCGCGAGCAGCTGGGCTGGACCGCGCGCACCAGCTTCGAGGACATGATCGGCGCGATGGTCGAGGCCGACCTGCACGACCTGCGCGCGGAGTGAGCCGGGACGAGTCGGACGTCCTGGTGGTGGGGGGCGGGATCGTGGGCCTGGCGGTGGCGCGCGCCCTGGCCACCGGCGCACGCCCGCTGAGCGTGCGCGTGCTGGAGCGCGAGGACGGCGTCGGGCGCGGGCAGACGCGCGGCAACAGCGGCGTGGTGCACGCCGGCGTGTACTACGCGCCGGGTTCGCTCAAGGCGCGCCTGTGCGTGGAGGGCGCGCGGCGGCTGTACGCGTACTGCGACCACCACGCGATCCCCTACCAGCGCTGCGGGAAGCTGATCGTGGCCAAGGACGCGTCCGAGCTGCCCGCCCTGGACGAGCTGGAGCGGCGCGCCGGCATCAACGGCGTGCCCGGCATGCGCCGGCTGGCGGCCGAGCAGATCGCCGAAGTCGAGCCGCACTGCGTGGGCGTGGCCGCGCTGCACTCGCCGCACACCGGCATCGTGCAATTCCCGGCCGTGGCCGAGGCGATGGCGGGCGAGGTTCGGGACGCCGGCGGCACGGTGGCCACCGGGGCGGGGGTGGAGGCCGTCTGGACCACCGCGGACGGGATCGCCGTGCGTCACCGGAGCGGCCAGGCCCGGGCGCGGCTGGCCGTGTTCTGCGCGGGGCTCGAGTCCGACCGGATGGCGGTGATGGCGGGCGGCGCCCCCGACCCGCGGATCGTGCCCTTCCGCGGCGCCTACCTGCGGCTGGCGGATGAGAAGGCGGACATGGTGCGCGGCCTGATCTACCCGGTCCCCGACCCCGCGCTGCCGTTCCTGGGCGTGCACCTGACCCGCCACATGGGCGGCCAGGTGTCGCTGGGGCCCACGGCGCTGCTGGTCCCCCGGGCCGGCTCGCTGTCGTGGCCGGGCACCTGGCGGATGGCCCGGCGCTGGTGGCGCACGGGGGTGTCCGAGCTGCGGCACGGCGTGGACAGGGACGGCTTCGCACGCGAGGCGGCCCGGTACGTGCCGGCGCTGGCGCCTGCGGACTTCGAGCCCTGGTTCGCCGGCCGGCGGGCGCAGGCGCTGGGCCGCGACGGCGCGCTGGTCGACGACTTCCTGATCCACGAGACGCCCCGGGCGCTGCACGTGCGCAACGCGCCGTCACCGGCCGCCACGTCGTCGCTGGCCATCGCCGACCTGATCGCCGACCGGGCCCGCACGGCGCTGGGCGCGTAACCTGCCGCGGCCATGCAATCGATCCCCACCACCCTGGACGGCCCGCTGCTGATCGAGCCGACCGTGCACGGAGACCAGCGCGGCTTCTTCGCCGAGACCTACCGCGCGAACGCGCTGGCCGGCCTGGGCATCGGCGACGACTTCGTGCAGGACAACCACTCGCGCTCCTCCCGCGGGGTGGTGCGGGGGATGCACTTCGCCATCGGCGACGGTCAGGCCAAGCTGGTGCGATGCGCCCGCGGCTCGATCGTCGACGTGCTGGTGGACATCCGCCGCGGCTCGCCGGCCTACGGGCAGTGGGAGGCCTACGAGCTGGACGACTCGTCCCTGCGGATGCTGTACGCGCCGGTCGGGTTTGCCCACGGCTTCTGCGTGACCAGCGAGATCGCCGACGTGACCTACAAGCTGTCCAGCTACTACGACCCGGAGGTCGAGCGCGGCTTCGCCTTCAACGACCCCGAGGTGGGCATCGAGTGGCCGGACGTCGAGCTGGTCTACTCCGAGCGCGACGCCACGGCACCGCGGCTGTCGGAGATCGAGGACGTCCTGCCGTTCAGCGTCTGAGCAGCAGCGAGCGCACCAGCATCCGCTCGCCGGCGTCCATGACCAACCCGTAGTAGGCGGCCCAGTAGGCCAGCGGCCCGGCCACCACCAGTGCCGCCACCGGCGCCAGCGAGTGCGGGTCGAGTGCCAGCCGCAGGCCCACCAGCGCGGCCGCCAGCACCACGCCCAGCGCGTACGCGGGCGCCCACGCGGCCCGCGCCAGCTCGCCCAGCGACAGCCCGCCCACGTCCAGCCCGATGCGCAGCATCAGCGGGAACCCCGCCACGTAGGCCACGGCGGTGCCCAGCGCCGGCCCCTCCAGGCCCAGCGACGGCGTGAGCGCAAGCGTCAGCGCCAGGTTCAGCGCCGCGATGCCCGCCACCACGGTGCCGGCCTGGCGGGCGCGGCCGGCACCGACCAGGAAGTTGGGCGTCACGGCCAGCATCCCCCACAGCAGCCAGTAGGAGACCAGGATGGTCAGCGCCGGCGCCGCCTCGCGGAAGCGCGCGCCCAGCCACACCTCCAGCGCGGGGGCGGCCATGGCCATGGCCGTCACGGTCAGCGGCACGAACAGCGCCAGCGTGTAGCGCGAGCCGCGCAGCACCAGCTCGCGCAGCCGCCGGCTGTCGTGCTCCGCCGTCAGCGTCGCCCCCACGGGGAGGGTGGCCACGCCGACCGCCTGGTTAAGCGCGTAGATCACGTTGTGCGCCCGCACCGGGCCCTCGTACAGCCCGATCGTGGCCGGGGTGCCGAACAGGCCCAGCACGACCCGGTCCAGCCCGTAGATGACCAGCGTGGAGACCTCGATGACCAGCAGCCAGCCCGCGGTGGGCGCCAGCTCCCGGGCGCGGCGGCGGTCGAAGCCGCCCCGGCGCCAGCGGTAGGCCAGCCCCAGCCGCCGGCGGGCGACCAGGTTGATGGTGCCCGACAGCACCGGGATCGAGCCGCTGGCCGCGATCAGCGCCCACAGCGGCGCGTCCGACAGCGCCAGCGTCAGCATCAGCGCGGCGAACACCAGCAGCGCGGCGATCTCGTTGGCCGCCGACCGGGTCAGCAGCAGCGCCGCCCGCAGCGCGTCCAGGTTGACGGTGGTGGCCAGGCCGACGGCGCTGACGGCGCCCAGGCCCAGCACGCCCAGCTGGGCCTGCTCGCGCAGGTCGCCGTCCAGGATGGCCGCGGCCAGGCCGGCGCCCACCCCGGCGATCAGCACACCGGTGGCCAGGCCGGTCACGGCGTAGAGCACGGCCGCCGTCGAGAACGCGCCGGCGCGGTCGTCGTCGCCGGTGGCGGCCACCATCGCCCGCTGGGCCGCGCCGCCGATGCTGTTCTTCAGGATCAGCAGGTAGACGGCCAGCGTGGCCGTCAGCCCGTAGGTGCCCAGCTCGGGCAGCGACAGCCTCCGCGCCAGCACCGTGACCACGGCCAGGAGCACGACCAGGCCGGTAATCTGCGCGACCTGCTGGGTCAGCGCCCCCGCGGCCACGCGCCGGGCCTGGCTGCCCGGCGGGATGTCGGAACCTTTGGCCACCGCGTGGGTTCTACCTCCCGCAGCGGTTAGGACCGCGCCTGGTGGGTACCCTTGAGAAGGCTGCGGGGGCAACCAGGGAGGGCTTCACCGAACCGCGCCGGCCTCCCAATGGAACCCGTTCCCACACACATCTCCTCCTCCGCCCAGCACGTGGCGTCCGCCGCCGCGGGCATCCGGACGCGCGAGATCCTGGGCATTCCGATGGCCATGACGGACTACGACGGGGCCATGGACGTCATGGACGCGATGGTCGACCGGCGCGAGCGCGGCTGGGTCTGCGCGGCCGCGGTGCACTCGGTGATGGTGGCCCAGGACGACCCGGGCATGCGCACCGCCCTGACCGACTCCGTGATCACGGTGCCGGACGGCATGCCGGTGGTGTGGGCCGCCAACCTGATGGGCGAGAACCTGCCCAACCGCGTCTACGGCCCCGAGCTGATGCAGCGCTACTGCGCCCGCAGCGCCGACCGCGGGCTGCGCGTCTGGCTGTATGGCGGCCGCGACCAGGGCGCGCTGGTGCAGCTGGCCCTGACGCTCCGCCACAACCACCCCGGCATCAAGATCGTCGGCGGCTACTCACCCCCCTTCCGCAGCCTCACCGAGGAGGAGGACGACAACATCGCGGAGCAGATCAACCGCGACCAGCCCGACGTGATCTGGGTGGGCATCGGCGTGCCCAAGCAGGAGAAGTGGATGGTGCGCATGCGCGACAAGCTCGACGCGCCCGTGATGTGCGCCGTGGGCGCCGCGTTCGACTTCAACGCCGGCCGCGTGTCGCAGGCCCCGCGCTGGATGCAGGAGCGCGGCCTGGAGTGGACCTACCGGATCGCCCAGGAACCCCGCCGGCTGCTGCCGCGCTACCTCTACACCAACCCGCGCTTCATGTACGGCGTCGGGCGCCAGTACCTAAAAGAGCGCGCGGCCTCGTCCTAGACTCCGGCGGCGTGGCACCCTGCCCCGCCTGCGGCGGCGAACCGTCGCCGTGGATCACCGTCCCCGCGGGCGAGCCCTCCGACCACCGCAGCTTCGAGCTCTGGCGCTGCCCCGCCTGCGGTACGGCGGTGACCGCCGGCCCCCCGCCGGGCCCCGAGGCCTACGAGCAGGGCATCTACTCACCCGGCTCGGCCCGCCCAGCGGCGGCCCGCCTGCTGCAGCGCCTGACCGTGGGCCAGCCCGCGCGCGCGCTCGCCCGTGCCGGGCTGCGCCCCGGCGCGCGGGTGCTGGACGTGGGCGCCGGCCGCGGCCGGCTGGTGGCCGAGCTGCGCCGGCGTGGCTACGCCGCGTCGGGCATCGACGTCTCCGAGCGCAGCGTTGCCCAGGCCGCGGAAGCCGGCCTCGACGTCGCGCGGCGGTCGATCGACGACCACCACGACTCGGGCCTCGACGCCGTGGTCCTCTGGCACGTGGCCGAGCACCTGGACAACCCGCTGGCCGCGCTGGACCGGGTACGCGGCTGGCTGATGCCTCGCGGGCTGGTGCTGCTCGGCGTGCCCAACGCCGCCTCGCTGCAGGCGCGGATCGCCGGACCCTCGTGGATGCACTGGGACGCGCCGCGCCACCGCGTGCACCTGACCCCGGCGGGCGTCACCGCGCTGCTTCACCGCGCCGGCCTGGAGCCGGTGCACACCGAGCAGATGGTGTGGGAGCACAACCCGGCGGCCATGTGGATGGCACTGCTCTCGCGCGCCGGGGTCAGCCCCGCGTACGCCTTCCACGCGCTGAAGGGCAACGCGCCGCGTGGCGGCCGCGACCTGGCCCTGACGCTGGCCGGCCTGCCGCTGCTGGCGCCGGCCGTGCTGGCCGAGGCCGGCGCCGCCGCCCGGGGCCGGGGCGGCACGCTGATAGCCGTGGCGCGCGCCTAGAGGCGCGCGTACAGGTCCAGCAGCGCGTCCATGTACGGGCCCTCGGAGTGGCGCGCCCTCGCCCGCTCCAGCAGCTCTGTGCCCTCCACCTGGCGGCTGCGGGGGTCGGCCCAGAGGGCGGCCACGCGGGCGGCGAACGCGCTCATGTCGCCCATCGGCACGCACCGGCCCGGGCCCAGCAGGTCGGGCAGGCCTCCCATGGCGGTGGCCACCACCGGCACGCCCTGGGCCATGGCCTCCAGTGCCGAGTAGGGCGAGAACTCGTGGTACCGCGATGGCATCAGCACGGCCGCGGCACCAGCCAGCAGCTCGCGCACCCGCGCCGGTTCCACGCGGCCCAGCAGCTCGACGGGCACCCGCGCGGCGGCGGCCTGTTCGCGCAGGCGGCCGGCGTCGGGACCGTCGCCCACGATCCGCAGCGGCGCGCCCGCCGCGTCGGCGGCCGCGATGGCGTCGCCGATGCCCTTCTCCTGCGACAACCGCGAGGCCACCAGCACGTACTCGCCCCGGTCGGCGCGGGAGCCGGGGGCGAACGCCTCGGCCGGCAGGTAGTGGCCCAGCGCCTCGACGCGATCGGCCGGCAGGCCGCGCTCGACGACCTGGGCGGCCGCGGCGGCGCTGGGGGTCACGAACCGGTCCACCGCCCGCAGCACCGCGGGCTGGTGCCCCGACAGCGCGGCGGCGTAGACGGCCGCCTCGGGCACCGAGCGGCGGCAGTTCAGCCGCAGCCCCGGGAGCGTGTCGCGGCCGCGGCAGCGCATGCACGGGCCGCCGTCGCGCTCGCCGAAGCCGGTGGCGCAGAACAGCCGCACGTTGTGCAGGTGCAGCACCACCTTGGCGCCGGAGCCGCGCGCGGCGCGCAGGCCCCTCGGGCCGATCAGGGGCAGCATGTTGTGCACGTGCACCACGTCGGCGCCCAGGTCCCGGGCCGCGCCGGCCACACGATCGCCGCCCTCGCCCCCGCGCAGCAGCGCCGCGGCGGCGTGCGCCCTGCCGACGTCGCCCGACCGCCGCTCCAGCAGCGCGTGCGGGACGCCCGCGTGCTCGAACGCCGCGGCCTGCAGCGCCACGGAACGCTCCTCACCGCCGACCGTGCGGTAGCGGTTGTGCACGAGCAGGACCCGGGGATGCTGGGCGTCGGTCACCGAAGCTGCCAACCTAGCGCCGTGCTCGTGTCCGTCGTGGTCCCCACCCGGAACCGCGCCCGGTATCTCGAGGTGGCGCTGGCCTCGCTCCGGGCTCAGCGGGCCGCCCCCGAGTACGAGCTCGTGGTGGTCGACGACGGCTCCACCGACGACACCCGCGCCGTGGCGGCCGCGCACGGAGCGCGGGTCGAGCCCGTCCGCGGCTCCGGCCTGAACGCCGCCCGCAACACCGGCGTGGCCACCACCACCGGCGCGCTCGTCGCCTTCGTGGACGACGACGTGTGGGTGCCGCCCGACTGGCTGGCCGCGTTGGCCGCCGGCGCCGAGGCGCACCCCGAGGCCGAAGCGTTCGGCGGCCCGATCAACGTGCGCCTGGAGGGCCCGGCCCCGGCGGGGTGGCGCCAGGCTCCGCCGATCACGGCGCTCGACCTCGGCGACGCCGACCGCGAGGCGGACATGGTCTGGGGCGCGAACTTCGCGGTGCGCCGGTCGGCGGTCGAGCGCCTGGGCGGGTTCGACGAGGCCATCGGCGGCCACGGCGACGAGGAGGAGTGGCTGCTGGGGCTCCGGCGCGGCGGCGGGCGGATCGTCTACCTGGCCGGCGCCGGCCTGGACCACCGGCGCGCCGGCGACGACTCGCGGCTGCGCGGGCTGATGCGCGCGGCCTACCATCGCGGCCGCGGCGCGCGGCGCACCGACGAGCGGCGTGGCGTGGCACCCCCGGCCGCGCGGGAGCTGCGCGACATCGCCGGCTCGCTGTGGCACGCGGCCCGCAACGTGACGCCACAGGGCTTCGTGATGGCCGCCCACTCGGCCGGGCGCCTGCGCCAGGGGCTGTCGCGGTGAGCGCCGATCCGGACACGTTCCTCTCCGGCGAGTCCGGCACGGTCACGGGAACCCGGCTGGGCCTGACCCGCCCGCTGGCCGACGCCGCCCTGAGCGCCGCGGCGGCGCTGACGCTGACCGGCCCGCGCCTGGACCGCCTGGCCCGCGCCACCCCGCGCCGGTCGGTGCGGGTGGTGTCGGTGTACCGGCCCGACTCGCGCCTGCCCGCGGCGCTCGAGCACCTGGCCTCCGAGCGCCACGACGTGCGCTTCGCCCTGGGCGCCACCGCGGACAGGGCCGACGCGGCGCTGTCCACCCAGACGGCGGCCATGGGGATGGCGGGCGCGGGCAAGTTCCAGAACCTGAACCTGCTGCTGGACGGACCGCCGGCCGACTGGACCCTGGCCGTGGACGACGACGTGGCGCTGCCGCCACGGTTCACCGACCGCTTCCTGGCGCTGGTCGAACGGCTGGGGCTGGACCTGGCCCAGCCCGCGCAGACCTGGCGCAGTCACGCCGCCTGGCGCGTGACCCGGCGGCGTCCGGCGCTGGCCCGGCGGACGGCGTTCGTGGAGATCGGGCCCGTGACCGCGTTCTCCCGCCGCGCCGCCGAGGCGCTGCTGCCGTTCCCCGAGCTGCGCTGGGGCTGGGGGCTGGACAACCACTGGTCGGCGGTGGCGGCCGGCCGCGGCTGGGGCCTCGGCGTGATCGACGCGCTACCCGTGCGGCACGAGTGGCAGCCGGTGGCGGCGGGCTACACCCACGCAGAGGCCATCGACGAGGCGGCGCGCTTCCTGGCCGACCGGCCCTACGTGCGCTCCGAGCAGGCGCAGCGCACGCTGGCCACGATCCGCGGGCTGGGTGGCCGCTGATGCGCGTGCTGGTGGTGCCCAAGTGGTACCCGTGGCCCGAACTGCCGGTGTTCGGGCTGTTCTGCCGCGAGCACGCCGCCGCGCTGGCCACCCGGCACGACGTGGTGGTGCTGGCCACGCTGTTCACGCCCTCGCCCGACTTCCGCGTGTTCCGGCTGACCGACGAGATCGAGGACGGCCTGCGCGTGATCCGCGTGCGCTACCGGCGGCCGCGGCTGCGCCCTCTGGCCCTGGTGTGCCAGCTGGTGGGCATGGTGGCCGCCGTTCGGCGGCTGCGCCGGGAGGGCTGGCGGCCCGACGTGGTGCACGCGCACGTGTACTCGGCCGCGCTGCCGGCGCTGGCCATCGGCCGGCTGGCCGGGGCCGCGGTGGCCGTGACCGAGCACTTCACCGCCTTCGGGCGCGGCCTGATCACGGGCACCGAGCTGGTGCTGGCCCGGCAGGCGTTCCAGCGGGCCGACGTGGTGGCGCCGGTCAGCCAGGACCTGGCCCGCCAGCTGCGCGAGGTGGCGCCCAAGGCGCGCTTCGTGGTGGTGCCGAACACGGTGGACACCGACGCGTTCGAGCCCCCGCCCGCGCGCGAGCGGGGCATGCGGCTGCTCAACGTGGCCGCTCTGGCCGAGAAGAAGGGCCACCGCTTCCTGCTGGAGGCGCTGACCGAGCTTCCCGAGGCCACGCTGCGAATCGGGGGCGACGGCGAGCTGCGCGCCGAGCTGGCGGGACGGGTGCGCGAGCTGGGACTGCAGGACCGGGTCACGTTCCTGGGCGAGCAGCCCAAGGAGGAGGTGGCCCGGCTGATGCGCGAGGCCGACCTGTTCGTGCTGCCCAGCCTGGCCGAGAACCTGCCGGTGGTGCTGATCGAGGCCATGGCCAGCGGCCTGCCGGCGGTGGCCACGAGCGTGGGCGGGGTGCCCGAGATGCTGGGCCCCGAGGACGGCGAGCTGGTCGAGCCGGGTGACGCCGGCGCGCTGGCCGCGGGCATCCGCGCCGCCGCCGGGCGCGACTTCGACCCCACCGCCATGGCCGGCCGCGCGCGGGAGCGCTGGTCCTATGCGGCCGTCAGCGGTCGCTGGACCGAGATCTACGAGGACCTGCTGAGCAGCCGCGGCAACAGCTCCTCGGCCACGCGCCGGCGCACCGCCTCGTCCCCGTAGGGCGCCAGCAGCTCCTTCGCCCGGCCGGCGTACACCTCCCGCTCGGG
>DASQLM010000157.1:0-22791 GCA_035630015.1 Thermoleophilaceae bacterium
GGAGCGCGTAGGTCAGGATCCCGCTCATGCCAGCAGCTTCCTTTCGTCCAGCCAGTTGACGATCTTCTCGACCGTCTCGTCGGTGTCCTCGTCCTCGATGATCTCGCCCGCGGCCTTCTCCTCCGGGGGGTTGATCGCCAGCACGGAGGTGCGCGAGCCGTCGGCGCCGACCTTGTCGGACTCGATGCCGACGTCGCCGATCGCCTTCGTGTCGAGCTGCTTCTTCTTCGCGCCCATGATCGCCTTCAGCGACGGGTAGCGCGGCTCGTTGATGGCGTCGCCGACGGAGATGACCGCCGGGAGCGAGATCTCGACGGTGTCGTAGCCGTACTCGGCCTGACGCTCACACGTGAGCTTGCCCTCGGCCACGTCCATCTTGATGACCTGGGTCAGCGAGGGCATCTTCAGGTGGTCGGCCACCACGGCGCCGATCGTGTAGCACTCGCCGTCGTCGCTCTGCTGGCCCAGCAGGACCAGGTCCGGCGACTCCGACTCCAGCACCTTGCTCAGCGCGTAGCCGGTGGCGTTCACGTCCGAGCCGGCCAGGGCGTCGTCGGTCAGGTGGACCGAGCGGTCGGCGCCCAGGGAGACGGCCTTGTGCAGGGCACGGAAGGCGCTCTCGGGCCCCATCGTGACCGCCACGACCTCCTCGACGTCGACGCTGCCGCCCTCCTTGACCTGCATGGCGGCCTCGATGGCGTGGGTGTCGAACGGGTTCAGGTTCTTCTCGCCGCTGCGGTCGATGCGCTTGCTCGAGGGATCGATGCGCTTCTCGACGGCCGCGTCAGGTACCTCTTTCACGAGGACGCAGATCTTCAAGGGGTCTCCTTAGGTCTCTACTAATGGGCCGACCGGGGGGCACGGCCCGGTTGGCGGCCCTGCCGGCCGCCGGTCGGGCATTGTAACCCTTCGTTGACTGACGAGTCAGTCGCCCTAGGTACGGAGCAGGGCGCGCGGCCGTTCACGAAATCGGCACGACGCCGATTTCGTGGCGCGACATCAGCGGATCCGCAGGATCCTGTCGTCGCCGCGCTTGGGATCGCCGCGGCCGTCGCGGTTCGAGGTGCTGAACCAGACCGAGCCGTCGGGGGCCTTGACCACGGTGCGGATGCGGCCGTAGCGCCCGGAGTAGAGCTTCACCGGCCTGCCGGCATCGGTGCCGTTCAGCCGCGAGCGGAACAGCCCCTCGCCGCCCAGGGCGGCCACGAACAGGCGGCCCTTGGAGATGGCGTCGCCGCTGGGCGAGGCGTCGGAGGTGCGCCAGGTGATCTTCGGGTTCACGAACTTGCCGCCCTGGGTGTCGCCGCGCCCCTCCACGTCGGGCCAGCCGTAGTTCTTGCCCTTCTGGATCAGGTTGACCTCGTCGAAGGTGTTCTGGCCGAACTCCGATGCCCACAGGCGCTTCTTGGAGTCCCAGGCCAGGCCCTGCGGGTTGCGGTGGCCCAGCGACCAGACGCGCGAGCCGCGGAACGGGTTGTCCGCCGGCGGCGAGCCGTCGGGGTTCATGCGCAGGATCTTGCCGTTCTGGGAGCTGCGGTTCTGGGCGTTGGAGGTGTCCCCCGCGTCGCCCACCGTGGCGTACAGCTTGCCGTCGGGGCCGAAGTCGATCCGGCCGCCGTTGTGGATTCCCGCGGCCTGCAGGCCCGACAGCACCGTCCGCGGGCGGCCGCCGAGCTTGAAGCGCACGATCCGGTTCTGGCTCTCGCCGCTGGCCGTGTAGTAGGCGTAGACCAGCTTGTCCCTGGCGTAGGTGGGCGAGACGGCCAGGCCCAGCAGGCCGCCCTCGCTGCTGCCCGTGGCCACGCCACGGATGCGGTGCGCCACCGACTTCTTCCCGCCCGGCCGGGCGATGCGGATGATCCGGCCGGTGGTGCGCTCGGCGACGAGCGCGTCGCCGTTGCGGCCGGGCTCGAAGTCGATGCCCCATGGCACGGCCAATCCGGTGGCGATGGTGCGGGGCCGGCCCGACTGGGCAGTCTGCGTGCCGGCGCCATCGGCCTGCGCGCCGTCGTCCGCGCGGGTGTCCGTGGCGGGCGGCGCCGCCGCGGAGTCCTCGGAGGACTCGCTGCCACAGGCCACGAGGGCGGCGGCGGAAAGGGCGGCGGTCAGGGCGATCGGCATGCGCGCGGTCATGGGACGGAAGGTAGCTACGCCCGCCGCTCCCCTCCCCCTATCCCCCTTCAAGGGGGAGGCGACGTCCCTGATTCGGGCGTAGCGTCGCCGGGTGACCTCACGCGCCCGCACCCTCACGCTCCTGCTCATCCTCGTTGGCGCGCTGACCGTGGCCGCGACGGCCCTGGCCAGTCCGGACGGCGACGACGATCCCACCTACAACGCCGGCAGTGGCTTCGGGACGCGCTACACCGAGATCATGGCGACCGGAGAGGCGTTCGGGGTCTTCCCCGCGGACTCCGCCAGGCCCGTGACCGACCAGGCACCGGACGGGTCCAGCGTGACGGCGGTGCTGGTGTTCCTCAACGAGGAGGGCCCCGACCACTACGCCATCCACCTCTCGCGCCTGGGGATCGACGGCAAGCCGACCGGGTTCGGCACCACGCTGTACCGCCTCCCGGACAACACCGAGGAGTACTACGAGGAACTGCTGGACATCCGCGTCCTGTCGAGCGGCAACATCGTCGTCTTGGCGCGCCAGCAACATCCGGGCGCCGGCAACGAGGATCTGGTGGCCGTGACCTTCAACGCGGCCGGGGTGCAGCAGACCACGACCCACTTCACCGCCTGCGGTCTCGGTCCCCAGGAGCCGGCCGGCCGTGTCGCGGCGCCGGAATACGCCTTCAACGACCTCGACGCCGCCCGCGTGGAGTCCGGCGGCGCCGTGACCTCGCTGTGGGACTGCCGGGCCCCGGAGGAGGAGAACCCCGACCCCGAGACGGATCTCCGGGCCGGCGGTCGCCTGATCGCCGACGGCGGCAACGACGTCTACGTGGTCCGGACCACCGGCACGACCCAGAACGCGGCCCAGCTGCTGCCCAAGGGCCAGTTCGGCGAGGACCTGGAGCTGGGCCCCACCGGCGACCCCTACGCGCTCGTGGGCACGTTGTCCGAGAGCAACGGCAGCCGCGCGTCGAACCAGTACTCCAACGTGTTCCATCTCCAGCAGGGCACGCTGGCGCTACAGCCCGCGACCGGAGGCAGCGTGGACGTGGACGGGCTCCCCGTGGACCTGGCGGTCGACAACCACTCGCGCCCGCTGGTGTGGACGGAGCCCCCCGTCCCCCCGCGCCTAAACGAGAACGACTGGCGCATCTTCCGCCTGCAGCCGGGCCTGACGGCGCTGGACACGGGCTGGGGCACCGGCGGCCAGGCCGTGGTCAGCGATCCGCGCCTCGAGACGGCCACCGGCTACAGGCGAGGCTTCAAGCAGAACTTCCTCGTCGTGCGCCCGGACGACCGGGTGCTGGCCACCGGCGGGTACGAGCCGCAGACCCAGAACCGCTCGGCCGACGACCCGTGGAACGGCATCATCGCCGGCCTCACGGCCGGCGGGAAGACCGACACGGGCTTCGCCACCAACGGTTTCAAGCCGTTCTCGTTCAGCGCGGGCGACAGCTCGTTCGTGCGGATCGGGGAGCCGACCCTCCAGTCGGACGGCAAGGTGCTGATCCCGCACGTGACGGACAGCAACATCCGGGACCGCGCGGCCCGTGACCGGATCGCCTCACCCCCCAGCGACGACCTCCAGGTGGGCGTCACGCGGCTGGGCCCCCCGGCGGGCGTGTCCGGAATCGGCGCTGCCGAGAGCAACCCGCCGCTGCGGCCCAGTGCAACGCCCACCATCTGCGGCCGACGCGCCATCAGCCTGGTGCGGGCCGACGTCAGGGGCCGGCGGATCAAGCTGACCGGCCTCGTGGGCGCCGCGCTGTACGGCAAGCGGGTGACCATCCAGACCGATCCGAAGGGCGCGCGATCCAGCCGCTTCACCCGCACGACCACCGTGCGGGCCTCCCGGACGGGCAACTTCACGGCCTTCGTGAAGCGGCCCAAGCGCTCGGACTTCGTGTCGGTGCGCTACCGGGCCGTGTCGGGATCCGCGCGGTCACCGAAGCTGAAGCTGCCGCAGTCGCTGACCTCGCGGTCGGTGAAGTCGGCCAAGGGCACGATCACCGTGAAGGGCCGAGTGAAGAACTCGGTGCTGGGCAAGCGCAACCGGGTCAAGATCCGCCGCCTCGTGTGCGGGCGCTACCGCACCGTCGGCACGGCGAAGCCCGACGAAAACGGCAACTACACGGTCACGTTCTCCTCCACCCAGCTGCGCGGCGTAGCGTTCTACCGCGCAGAGTCGAGGGTGCTGCGCAAGCGCGGGTCGAAGGTCTACGTGATCCAGTACGCCCGCGCGATCGCGATCCGCACCACGTCACAGACCGGCTGATCAGCCAGGCGCCGCCCGCAGGGGGCGGCGCCGTCAGCCGACCGACTTCTGGATGTAGTCGACGATCTCCTGGACCGAGCTGCCGGGCGTGAAGATCTCGGCCACGCCGAGCTCCTTGAGCTCCGGGATGTCGTCGGCGGGGATCGTGCCGCCCACGACCAGGACCACGTCCTCGGCGCCCTGCTCGGCCAGCAGCTTGGAGATCTTGGGCACCAGCGTCATGTGGGCGCCCGAGAGGATCGACAGTCCGACGGCGTGCGCGTCCTCCTGCAGCACGGTCTCCACGATCTGCTCCGGCGTCTGGTGCAGGCCTGTGTAGATGACCTCCATCCCGGCGTCCCGTAGAGCGCGCGCGATGATCTTCGCGCCCCGGTCGTGGCCGTCCAGGCCGGGCTTGGCGACGACCACGCGGATCTTGCGATCGGCGGGGCGTGCCTCGGTGGTCGTGTCGGTGTCGGTGTCGGCGGCCATGGGCGTCAGGCAGTCTACGGGCTGATGAACGCCTTCGCCTGCTCTCTGGCGCTGTCCGCCGGCATCGCCTTCACCGGTCCTCCGGCCGCCACCGAGCGCGTGGAGACGGTGCTCCAGGACGACGCGGCGCTGCTGTACCGGTCCCCGGCCCAGGTGCGGCGCTCGCTGCGGCGGATGGCGGCGCTGGGCGTCGACCGCGTGCGGATCACCGCCAGCTGGTACCAGCTGGCCCCCGCCCGCGACCAGCGCCGGCGGCCCTCGTTCGACGCCGCCGACCCGAACGCGTACGACCGGGCAACGCTGGGTCGGCTGGACCGGGCGGTGAACGGCGCCCGCGCGGAGGGCATGAAGGTGATGATCGACCTGGGCTTCTTCGCCCCCCGCTGGGCGGTCACGCGTGGCGGGGAGAATGGGCGCAACGTCTGGCGGCCGTCGGTACGCGAGTACCGGCTCTACTCGCGTGCGATGGCCCGGCGCTACCGCGGCAAGGTGCGGCTGTGGACCACGTGGAACGAGCCCAACCACCGCGTGTTCCTGCGCCCCCAATGGGTGCGCTCCGGCGACCGCTGGCGGCCGGTGACCCCGCACCTGTACCGGCGGCTGCACAACGCCGCCTACGACCAGGTCAAGGCGGTGTCCGGGCGCAACCGCGTGCTCATCGGCGGCCTGTCGTCCTTCGGCGATCCGGGCCGCGGCCCGGCGCGCGGCCTGGCGCCGCTGCGCTTCACGCGCGAGCTGGCGTGCGTGGACTCGAGCCTGCGTCCGCTGCGCCGGCCCGAGTGCCGCGGCTTCCGGGCGCTGCGGGCCGACGGCTTCGCGCTGCACCCGTACTCGCTGGACACGCCGCCGGACGCGCTGGACCCGGCCGCGGACCGGGTCCAGATCGGCGAGCTGGCCAAGCTGACCTCGCTGCTGGCCGGGCTGGAGCGGCGCGGTCGCGTGGCCCGGCCGCTGCCGCTGTACCTGACCGAGTACGGCTACCAGACCGACCCGCCCGACCCGGGCAAGATCTCTCAGCGACTGGCGGGGCGCTACCAGGGCGAGGCGCTGTGGCTGGGCTGGCGCGCCGCGCGCACGCGCATGTTCCCCCAGTTCCTGCTCTACGACATCGGCCCCGACCGCAGCAAGCCCGCCGGCTCCGCGGCGCGCTGGGGCGGCTACCAGACCGGCCTGTACACCTACGACGGCCGGCCCAAGACGCCGGTCGTGCGCGGCTTCCGGCTGCCCTTCCAGGCGCTGGCCACGCGCGACGAGCGCGGCGCGGGGGGCGTGGCCGTGTTCGGCCAGGTGCGCCCGCGGCGGGGCACGCAGACGGTGGAGATCCAGCGCCAGGGCCCCGACGGCAGCTGGGCGACGGTGCCCTCGCGGCCGGTCGACGGCGATGCGCGCTCGTCGTGCGGGACCTTCGCCACCGACGGCCAGGGCCTGTACCGGCGAGTGGTGGCCGACCAGGGCCCGGGGCGCTACCGCGCCCGCTGGCACGCGCCCGGCGGCCGGGTGCAGGTCAGTCCGCCGGCGGCGGTGGGTGCGCCCGTGGCGGTGCCGGGCGGAGCCACGGGAGCACTGCGCCGGCTGGCCGACGACGGCCGGGCGCCGGCCGGGTAGCGATCAGCCCCCGCCGGTGCCGAACGGGCCGGGGGCGTCCGAGTGCTCGTCGGTGTCCCACAGACTGGAGGAGTCCCTGCGGGACTGCTTGGGCTCCTGGTCCTGCCCGTCGCCGGCGTGTGCGGCCTTCTCCTCGGGAGTGCGGTCGTCGTGACTTCGCTTGTCTCGGGACATGCACGGAGTACGGGCCCTGGGCCCGGAAGGCCTACTCCTCGGCGTCCTCGTCCTTCTTGTCCTCGGCGTCCCAGGGCTGGCCGGTGCCGAACGGGCCCGGGGCATCCGAGTGCTGCTCGGTGTCGAAGATGCTGTCCGTCTCCCCGGCCTGCTTGGGCTCCTGGTCCTGGCCGGCGTCGTGCTCGGCGGCCTCGGCCTCGTCGTCGGTGTCCTTGGTGCCCTCGTCTGAGGACTCGTCGTCGATCATGGGCGCTGCCTACCCGGCGGCCGCCTTCCGGAACACCGGGCACACCAGCGCGCCGTTGGCCGAGCTGCCCACCGGCACCGAGGCCAGGCGGTCGCGCTTCTGCGCGGGCGCCCGCACGCTGCGGGTGGACGCCGCGGCCCGGGCCTTGGTGCCCTTCTTGAGCCTCAGCACCTCGATGCCCCGGTCCATGTCGAACAGGTAGACGTAGCGGCCGTTGTAGGCCAGGTCCCAGGACAGCGAGGACGGGTTGGTCTCCGGGTCCGTGCCGGTCACGCGGTAGTAGCCGATCTGGCGCACGTCGCGCGCGTTCGACACGTCCAGCAGCCGCAGGCCCTGGCCGTACCAGGCCACGCCCAGCGTGGAGTCCTGGAGCTCGAAGTAGTGCGCCGAGCAGTCCAGGTCGGGGTTGATGGCCTCACCCCCGTCCTGGGCCGGGTGGAAGGTGTCCAGCGCCTTCATGCGGTAGGGCTTCGCCGGCGTCGAGCCGGCGGCCGGCTTGCCGCCCTTCGAGTCGGTCAGGTCGGAGAAGACCACCCGCCCGCTCTTGTCGCACGGGGTCGTGAAGTCCTCCTCGGTGCCGATCAGCACGTTGCCCTTCTTGACCCCACGCGCACGCGTTGAGCCGTCAACCGGCCGCAGCGAGTTGTGCATGAAGATGGTCTGGGGCTGGTTCACGCCCGCGACGCCTCCGCCCGCCACCAGGACCGGGTCCCACGGCTTTGCCCGCCGCCAGCGGTTCGTGTAGGGGTCCAGGTGGTTGCCGTCGGTGGCGTAGCCGCGGATGCCGCCGCGGCCGCTGACCCACGCGATGCCCCGCTCGTCCACGTTCACGTCGTGCGAGTAGTCGGTGGCGCCGTCGTTGCGCCACAGGTCGATCGGCTTGGCAAACGTGCGCGGGTTCTCCGGGTCGCGTACGTCGGTGACCCAGACCGGCCGGCCGTCACCGCGCCCGCCCTCGGTGAAGGCGGTGAACACGCCCGGGAAGCGCGCCGGCAGGTCGTTGCGCCGCGCCGGGCCGCCGGTCCAGATGTAGCGGCAGTCCTCGATGCAGCTGGCGGTGTGGCCCGAGGGCAGGTCCACGAACGGGCCCACCTGGCGCAGCTTGCGCGGGTTGGCGTACGAGATCATGAAGAAGCCGCTGCGACAGCCCGGCAGGCGGTTCTTGGTCCCGGAGGTGCCGATGCCCGGGCAGCTGGTCTGGTCCACGTCGTCGTGGCGCGGGTCGAGCGCGCCGATGATGAGCTTGCGGCGCTTGTCGATGACCATGTCCTCGTCCTGCCAGTAGCCGTTCTTGCCCAGGATCCCCTCGGGCTGGAAGGTGTCCAGCGCCCGCGGGTGGGCGGGATCCGAGATGTCGTAGCTGCGGAACCCGTAGCGGCCGGTGGTCAGCAGCACCTTGCCGCCCTTCACCCGGTCCAGCTTGCCCTCCACGATCATGTCCGAGGACGGCACGCGCTCGACGTAGTCCAGGTTCGGCGAGATGTCGGCGCCGGGCGGCGGCTGGGCGGCCTGGGCGGCCGCGGGCACGATCAGGGCGGACAGGACGTAGAGAACGACGCCGAGCTTGGACACGCTGGGCTCGTACCCTCTGTCACGAGGGCCCGAAACCGGTTATCGGTAAGCGCCTAGCGCTTGCGCTTCTTGGACTTCTGCTTCTTGGCCTTCGGCAGCTTGCCGTCCAGAACGCGGGAGAGCGACCGGCAGGACTTGCTCAGCCTTCGCGCCTTGCCCTTGCGGGGCTTCAGCGAGATCGCAGCGGTGCGCCCGGAGTCCCCGTCGAAGGAGAAGGCCGGCCCGGTGCCCTTGGCGAAGAAGCCGCGGGCCTTGCCCGTGGCGCTCCGCACGGTGAACCGGGAGGCGCCCCCAGCGCGGCCGGCCCTGACGCTGAGACACATCTGGGTCCTGCGGCTGCGTCGGCTGCGCACCAGCATCGTCGCGGAGCCCCTGAGGTTGATCGTGGTGGACTCGAGCCTGGCGGCGCCGGTGAACTTGAGCGCGAACCGGCCGGAGGCCAGCGTCCGCAGAGCCGAGCGGTAGCGCCTGGGCGTGCCCTTGGGCAGGCTGCCGTTCCCGCTACCCGTCGCGATCAGGCCCTTGACGGTTCCGCTGGTCGACTTCAGCTTGAGCTTGCCCAGCCGCCGGACCGTGGCTCCGTTCAGCTTCAGCTGCGCTGCGAGCGGAGGCGCCGTGGCGGCCGCGCGGGCCACCGCCGCCCCGGCGGTCGCGCGGGCCCCCTGCCGGACCTCGAAGGCGGTGTAGAAGGTGGTCGCCTCGAGGGGGAAGCTCGAGCCCGGGGAGTCGGTGTAGCGCACGCCCACCTTCTTGAACCCGACCGGAATCGGTCCGAAGCAGCTCGAGGCGAACTTCTGGCCCGTGACGGGGTTGGTCAGCGCGGTTCCCGTCAGCTTGTCGGCGCAGAACAGCTCCGCCTTGCCGGCCGCCGACGGTGAGGTGGTCTTCACCCCCACGGCGACCGATCTGTTCGGCGCCACCACGGCGGGTGTGACCGTGGGCGCCCCCCCGGTGAAGGCGTTGGAGGACGACCGGACGGGGACCTTGATCAGGCCCTGCCCGCCGCGGTCGTCGGTCACGCGCAGCGTGATCGACTGGCCAGGCGTGGCCATGCTGTCCACCCGGTGGGCGGTGGGGCTGGCGCTCGTCTTCTCGAACGAGCCGTTGCTGGTCATGTCCCAGTCGTAGCGGACGATCTTGCCGTCAGGATCGGCCGACAGGCGCGCGTCGAGAGGCAGCGGCTGGCCCGGGATGGCCGGCTCCTGCGCGGGGACGAACGCGGGCACGGGGTTCCTGTTGGGGGCCGGGCCGCCCGTCAGGGCCTTTCCGTCGACGGTCACGATCTTCTCGGCCTCCCCCTGGGCCAACAGATTGAAGATCTCGGCGAGGCCCTCCATGCCCGAGGCGGACGAGGGAAGGGGCGTGGGCGGCGCAGGGGGGTAGATGGTGGCGGTCAAGCGCACCCGATGCAGGTCCTGGCGCCCGGGCGAGATGCTGACCGGGACCTTGGCCGGCTTGACCAGCATGCACCTCTTGGTCTTCTCGTCCCGCTCGACCTCGACGTTGGTGATCTCCGCGGACTTGCCCTTGGAGGCCGTCTTGGTCTGGAGCGGGTCGTCGCCGGCGGTTCCCCTGAGCTCCTCGTAGTACACGGCGACCTTGCTGGGGCACCGCTTGCCAAGCGGGCCGATGCTGCCGGCCACCTCGTACGTCGTGGACGCGCCAGGCTTCACCCGGTCAGGGCCCGTCACCGTCGTCCCGCCCTCGATGCCGAGGAGGCTCTGATCGCAGCCGCGACATCCCGACACGACCACCATGCATACCGCTGCCGAAGCGATGGCAAAAAGCTTGCGCGATCCCCCGTCCATACCGGGCCAACGTAGGTGCGCTCAACCCGTCGGGCAACCGCCCGCCCATAAGTTCAGGGGGACCCCCTGAGGCCGGTGATCAGCGGCGCCAGGCCGCCCGCAGCGCCCGCCGGGCGCGGCCTTGGCGGTCGCGCAGGCGCCCGACCAGATAGCCGCCCCCGCCGCCGGCCGCCGCCAGCGAGGCCAGCACCGCGGCCAGCTTGATGCGGCGCGCCAGCTTGTCGAAGCGCATCACGCGCCAGCCCTCGGCGCGGGCGATCCGCTCCAGCTCGGTGTCGGGGTTCACCGCCACGGGGTGGCCGACGGCGCGCAGCATCGGCAGGTCGGACTCGCTGTCGGAGTAGGCGTAGCACCGGGCCAGGTCGAAGCCCGCCTCGTCGGCCAGGTCCTTGATCGCGGTGACCTTGCCCTCGCGGTAGGTGAACGGGCCATCGGGCTCGCCCGTGTAGACGCCGTCGCGCACCTCGGACTTCACGCCGATGCCGCCGGTCAGTGCCAGGACGGAGGCCAGCGTCTCGGCCAGCTCGTGGCTGGCGGCGGTCACGATGTACGCGGGCCGGCCGGCGTCGATGTGGCTCCACGCCTCCTCCAGCACCTCGGTGTAGATCAGCGGCAGGATGCCCGCCAGCACGGTCGGGCCCAGGCGCATCAGGTCCAGCTCGCGCTGGCCCGCCAGCGCCTGCAGCACGGCGTCGCGCAGCGCGTCGGTCTCCTCGTCGGTCGACCCGCGGAAGCGGAACTTCAGGTTGGCGTACAGGTCGCCCGCGATCTCACGCCGCGAGCGCATGCCCGCGTTGTAGGCGGCGCGGGCGAAGTGCACCGCCGACGAGCCCTCGATCAGCGTCTTGTCCAGATCGAAGAAGGCGGCGGCGCGGGAGGTCTCGTCGAGGCTCATTCGCCGGCGGCGCCGACGAACAGCCGGAAGGACCCGACCTTCTTGCCGTTGGTGCGAGCCGCCAGCACCGAGTAGCGGCTGCCGTCGGTGAAGATGCTCTTGGCCCCGACCAGCCGGTAGGTGCGGCCCTTGCGCGGCGCGCCCCGGTAGAGCTTGCGCAGCGTCCTGACCGACGAGCCGATCCTCAGGCCGCGCGTGGTCCGCCAGACCTTGCCGAACGCGGACGCGGTCTGGACGCTGCCGAACTGGCACGAGTCGCCGCCGCCCAGGTTCACGAAGCTGATCCGCAGGCCGATGGCGCGCCAGCCGGCCCGGCACAACGTGTCCGTCTTCTTGAGGCTGGAGGGCGCGCCGAGGGCGGCGGTCGCGGCCGCGAGGTTCGGGTCGCCGGCCAGCTTGAACGGGCCGATGGCGCTGACCTTGCCCAGGCCGGTCTTGCTGCCCTTGGCCCGGATCGTGTAGTCGGGCGCCTGGGCGGAGGCCGCCGAGGCGGCCACCGCCATCGCCGTCACGGCGAGTGCCAGCGCTCGGCGCATCAGCCGCCCGCGACCTCCAGGATCACCGCGTCGCCCTGGCCGCCGCCCGAGCAGATGGCGGCCACGCCCAGGCCGCCGCCACGGCGGCGCAGCTCGTGCACCAGGGCGCCCAGGATGCGCGCGCCGGAGGCGCCGATCGGGTGGCCCATCGCGATGGCGCCGCCGTTCACGTTCACCTTGTCCTCGTCCACGTCGAGCATGCGCAGCGAGTTGATGGCCACCGACGCGAACGCCTCGTTGATCTCGAACAGGTCGATGTCTTCGACCGACAGGCCCGCCTGCTCCAGCGCCTTCTTGGTGGCGTTGGCCGGGGTGCGGGCCAGGTACGGGAAGTCGTCGGCCACCGCGGCCTGGCCGATGATCGTGGCCAGCGGGGTCTTGCCGTTGGCCTTGGCCCACTCGTCGCTGGAAAGCACCAGCGCGCCGGCGCCGTCGTTCACGCCCGGGGCGTTGCCGGCCGTGTGCGAGCCGTCCTTGCCGGTCAGGCCCGGCAGCTTGGCCAGCGACTCCAGCGAGGATCCGCGGCGGGGCGGCTCGTCGACCTCGACCACGGTGTCGCCCTTCTTCGAGCTGATGGTCACCGGCGCGATCTCCTCGGCCAGCCTGCCGTCGTCGGTGGCGGCGATGGCGCGGTCGTGGCTCTGGAGCGCGAACTTGTCCATGTCCGCGCGGGTGATCTCCAGCTCGTCGCCGACCTCGGTCGCCTCCACGAACATCTGCTTGCCGGTGAAGGGGTTGGTCAGCCCGTCGTGGACCATGGCGTCCAGCATCTTGGCGTCGCCCATGCGGTAGCCGAAGCGGGCCTTGGGCAGCATGTACGGGGCCTTGGACATGGACTCCATGCCGCCGGCAACGGCCACGTCCAGGTCACCGGCGCGGACGGCCTGGTCCACCATGCCCGCCGCGCGGATGCCCGAGGCGCAGACCTTGTTCACGGTCTCCGACGAGACCTCCTTGGGGATGCCGCCCTTGATCTGGGCCTGGCGCGAGGGCACCTGGCCCTGGCCGGCCTGCAGGACCTGACCGAAGACGACGTGCTGGACCTCGTCCGGCTTGACCTCGGACCGCTCGAGGGCGTGCTCGATGACGTGGCCGCCCAGGTCGGTGGCGTCCTGCGAGGCCAGTGCCCCGCCCATCTTCCCGAAGGGGGTGCGGGCGGTGCCGAGGATCACGGTCTTGGGCATGGGGGCTTGCGGCTCCTTCGAAGGGGTCGTGGCTGGCCGCAGACGTTACCGACGGACGCGCCGCTTGGGCTTCTTCACCGTGAAGCCCTTGCGCGCGGTGGCCGAGCGGTTGCCGGCCTTGTCCACGGCCACCAGCGACACCCGGTAGCGGGCGGGCTTGAGCTTCTTGCCCATGCTCATGGTGTTGTTGCCCGCCTTGCCCGCCTTGCGCAGCGAGCGCACCTTCACGTAGCGCACGCAGCGCTTGCCCGTGCGGCCCTTCTTGGCGGCGCGGCACTTCTTGCCCTTGCGCTTGCCGAAGGTGCGGCGCTCGATGGTCAGCCGCAGCGAGGCGGCCTCGCTCAGGCGGACCGCCAGCCGGCGCTTGGCCACGTTGATCTTCAGCCGGGCCAGCCTGGGCTTGACCAGGTCGCGCCCGGTGCCGCCGGTGCCGCCACCGTTCCCGGCCGGCGGCGGGGTCACGCCGCTGATGCGGGCGATGCGCTTGCTGGTCTCCAGGGTCACCCACAGCGTGTTGCTGGCGCCCACCGCGATCCGCCTGGGGCCCGAGCCCGCGGGCAGCTTGATCGGGGTGGTGTAGCCGCCTGCGGGCGTCAGGCGGCCGATGCTGTCCTTGGGGAAGCGCGGCGCCCAGTACGCGCCATCGGTGCCGAACACGATCCCGAAGCCGGCGTCGCCGCCCGTGTCGGTGGTCAGCTTCAAGCTCTTGCCGGGGTCGATCCGGCCCAAGAGGTTGCTGGGCTGGCCGAACACGATCTGGTTGTTCGGGCCGGCCGCGATGCCCTGGTAGGTGCTGGTCAGGGGAGTCTGCGTTGTGGTCACGCCGGCCGTGGTGGTGGCCAGGATCTTGAAGGCGTTCGAGTCGCCCCACCACATGCGCCCGTCGCCGCCCAGCGCGATCTCGCGACCGCTGTTGCCGGCGCCGAACTCGTCAAATGTCGGGGCGGCCGCGGTCGTGACCCTGGTCACGCCGTCGAGGTCGATCACCCAGAGGTTGCCGTTCCGGTCCGCCGCCATGTCCCGGACGCCGTTGCCCACCTTGGCGCTGGGGAAGTCGGTGCCCGCGTTCGGAGCAGCCGGGTTGACCTTGATCACGCCGCCGTTGTAGGCCAGCCAGATCCGGTTGGCGGGACCGCCGGTCGTGTCGGGGCCGGACGTGATGGCCGTGGGCACCTTGTTCCCGGGCGTAACGAACTCGGTCACCGCCCCGTTGGCCGCGATCCGGCCGAACTCCTTGCTCCCGCCGGTGAACCAGGCCGCACCATCGGGCCCGGTCGCGATCTGATTCGCGTCCGCCGGGAACGTGCCGTCCAGCGTGGGCGCCGCGGAGGCGGCTGCCGGCAGCACGGTCGCCAGTGCGGCGATCGCTGCGACTGACTTCAGATGGGTGGCGAGGCGAGTCATCGTGTCTCCTTCATGGCTTTCGACCAGCTTCGCCCCCACGGGCCGGCGCGTCGTTGCTCCGTTATACGCCCACTGTGTAACCGGCGCTACGAATCAGCGCCGGGCGGTGTAGCTGCGGCCGCGCTTGACCGCGCGGTTGCGCTTGCGCACCAGGTCGCGCACCGTGACCACGCCGCGGCTGACCGAGATCCGGGTTGAGCGGCAGCCGTCGGTGGTCAGCCAGCGCGTGCCGCGCACGGTGCCCGTGGCATAGCGGCCCTTCGTGCGGTAGCGCTTGGCGCGCGTGTTCACCCACAGCCGCCTGCCGCGGCGGCCCTTGCGGCGCTTCTTCGCGGCGGCCGTCGCGGCGCTGCGGCGCGCCGGCTTCTTCTTCGACTTCTTGGCGCTCGGGCAGGTGAGCTTGCGCGACAGCGCGAGCTGGCTGATCGGCCTCGATCCCTTGCCCTGGGCGATCACGAACCGGCCGCCGCGCACGGTGGCCGGTGCCAGCGTGCCCTTGGAGTCGGAGGCCACGGTCAGGCGGGCCACGCCGCGCTCGACGTCGATCTCCGACCCCACACGGATCAGCGCCGGGTCGGTCAGGCGCACGAACTTCTTCTTCCCGCGCGGGCGGACCGCGACGCGGCCGCGCACGCGCTCGAGCACCGCGGTGCGGCGCAGCTCCGGTGCCAGGACCGGCAGCCGGCGCTCGGGGGTCACGGGATCGGGTGTCGCGTTCAGCACCTTGCGCACCTGGTTGCCGGTGCGCTCGGCAACCAGGAACCCTCCCGGGGAGGCCAGCGTGTCGGCCGGGCCCGAGAGCGTGCCGGCCACGCCGTTGCCCGCCACCACGGTCGGCACTCCCGCGGGCGATACGCGGCGTACGCGGTTGCCGCCCTCCTCGGCGACCAGGAAGTTGCCGTCGTTCAGCGCGGTCACCCCGGTGGGGGTGTTCAGACCCGCGACGGCGGTGGAGATGGTCGAGCCGATCACGCGGCGCACACGCCCGTTCTGGGAGTCCGCGACCAGGAACTGGGTGCTGTTCACCGGGGAGACGCTCTCGGGAACGCCGATCGCCGCCGAGGTCGCCGGCCCGCCGTCGCCGGTCGCGCCGGCGGCGCCGTTGCCCGCCACCGTGGTCGTCGAGCCGCTGCCGCCGCAGTTCGGGCTGACCGCCCGGAGCACGCGGCGCCCGGCGCGGTCGGCGACCAGGTATGTCGTGTCCGACAGCGCGCTGACGTCCGACGGCGTGCCCACGAAGGTCCCGCTCAGGAAGCCGGCGATCTGGCCCGCCGCGTTGAAGACCAGCAGGTTCGAGCCGCCGGTGTTGGCGACGACGACGGTGCCGTTCTGGGTCACGGTCACGCCCTCCGGCGCGTTCAGCCTCATGCTGGTGCGGGCCAGGCCGCAGGTGGGCGTGATGACCCCGTCGCTGGTGCCCGCGAACGTGGTGATGGTGCCGTTCTGGTCGATCCGGCGGATGCGGTTGTTGGCGGTGTCGGCCACCAGCACGTCGCCGTCGGGGAGGCGGGCCAGGTCGCGCGGCTGGCTGAGCTGGGCCAGGGTGGCCGGCCCGCCGTCGCCGGTGAAGCCCGCCGTGCCGGTGCCGGCCACCGTGCTGATCTCGGCGGGAGCGGCCAGGGCCACGCCGGCGGCGCCCAGCGCGACGGCAACGGTGGCGAGTGTGGTCCGGCGGAGCATGGTGCAGACAACCTACGCGCCATCCCGGCGCACCTGTGTAACCCCGTTTACAGAGTTAGGCTGCGGTGGTGTCCTGGCAACGCCGCCGCTCGCGGCTGTGGCTGATGGTGGTGGCCGGCCTGCTGTGCGCCGCGTTCGGAGCGGTGCTGCAGGCGCGCTCGGCGCTGGAGTCGGCCGAGCTGGACACCGTGGACCTGCGCTTCAAGCTGCGCGGCGACCAGACCCGGCCCAAGGGCATCGTGCTGGTGGCCATCGACTTCCAGAGCCTGCAGGAGCTGGGCCGCCTGCTGCCCCTGCCGCGACGCCTGCACGCGCGCGCCATCGACCGGTTGCGTCGCGCGGGCGCGCGGCAGGTGGTCTACGACGTGCAGTTCACCGAGCCCACGGACCCGGCGGACGACAATGCCCTGTTCGACGCCGTGCAGCGGGCCGGGAACGTGGTGCTGGCCACGGCGGAGGTGCGCTTGCGCGGCGGCACCGACGTGCTGGGCGGGCCGGCCAACCAGCGCGAGGCGCGCGCTCGGGTGGGCAACGCGGCGCTCTCGAAGGCCGACCCCGACCGGGTGATCCGGCGCTACCCGCGCTCGACGGACGGCCTGGACAGCCTCGCGGTGGTGGCCGCCCGGGCGCTGGACCGGCGCCCGGTGCCCGACGGCCCGTTCCGCCCCGACGGCGCGTGGATCGACTACCCCGGCCCGCCGGGCACGATCGACACGGTGCGCTTCTCGGACCTGCTGGCCGGCCGCGTGCCGGCCTCGCGCCTGCGCGGGAAGGTGGCGGTCGTCGGCGTGACCGACCCCAACGCGAAGGACGTGTACGCCACTCCCGGCTCGGGCGCCGAGGTCATGGCCGGCGCCGAGCTGCAGGCGCACGCGCTGGACACCATCCGGCGCGACTTCCCGCTGCGTGAGCTGCCCGGCGGCGCGGCGGCGCTGTTCGCGGCCCTGTTCGGGCTGGCGATGCCGGTCGCGGCGTTGCGGGTGCGGCGCTGGCCCTGGCTGGCCCCCGCGGCCGCCGTGCTGCTGGCCGCCATCGCCTATCTGGCCTTCCTGGCCGGGCTGATCGTGCCCGTGGCCGCGCCGCTGGCCGCGCTCGTGGTGGGCACGCTGGCCACGCTGGCCGTGGACCTGGCCACAGGCGCTCGCGCGCGCGAGCGCATGCGGGGAGCCTTCGCCCGCTTCGTGCCGGCCCAGATCGTGGACGACGTGATCGAGCGCACCGGCGAGGACTACCGGCTGGCCGGCGACCGGCTGGAGGCCACCGTCCTGTTCTGCGACCTGCGCGGCTTCACCGGCCTGGCCGAGGCACTGGACGCGGAGCGCGTGATCGAGGTTCTGGACCGCTACCTGACCGAGATGAGCGACGCGATCCTGGACAACGACGGCACCGTGGTCTCCTACATGGGCGACGGCATCATGGCCGTCTTCGGCGCCCCGATCGCCGACCAGGGCCACGCCGCCAAGGCGGTGGCGGCCGCGCGGGAGATGATCGGTCCGCGGCTGGCGGCGTTCAACGCCTGGCTGGCGGCCGAGGGCATCGCCGACGAGGGCGTGCGCATGGGCATCGGCCTGGCCAGCGGGCCGGTCATGTCCGGCAGCGTGGGCTCGGACCGGCGGCTGGAGTACGCCGCCGTGGGCGACACCACCAACCTGGCCGCCCGGCTGGAGGCGGCCACCAAGGACTCCGAGTACAACGTCCTGATCTCGGCGGCCACCCACGCGCTGGCGGGCGAGGACCTGCCCTCGGCGGGCACGGCCAGCGTGCGCGGGCGCGCCGGCGCGGTCGAGACGTTCGGCCTCAGCTCACGGGCGGACGGCCGTACGCCCGGGCCTTGATGGCGTCCAGGTCCACGACGATGGTGCGGCCGCGCGCCAGGTCCAGCGTGCCCTTCTCCTGCTCGGCGCGCAGCGTGCGGTTCACCGTGATCCGCGAGGTGCCGGCCAGGTCGGCGAAGTGCTCCTGGGTCAACGGGATCGAGATCGACCCGTCCCCCCCGTCGGCGTCGGCGTAGACGTTGGCCATGTCCACCAGCCGCCGCAGCACCCGCCGGTCGGCGGCCACGTAGAGCGCCTCGCCCAGCTGCTGCGAGAGCCGGCGCACCTGCGCGGCCAGCACCGCGATCAGCACGTCGGCCGCCTCGGGCGACTTCTCGCGCAGGCGCGAGAAGTCCAGTTGGTGCACCGACAGGGTCTCCAGCGGCTCCAGCGCGGAGATGGTTGCGCTGCGGGTGGCGTCCTCGTCCAGCAGCGCCAGCTCGCCGAACATCTCCCCCGGTCCCAGCACGGCGGCGATCACCGACTCGCCGCGGCCGGCGTCCAGGCGCACCGCTACGCGGCCGCTGCGGATCAGGTGCAGCGTGTCGGCGGGATCGCCCTGGTGGAACACGACCTCGCCCGAGCCGAAGTTGCGCCGCCGCGCGATGTCCAGCACGTCGCGCACGTGGCGCTCGGGCACGTTCTCGAAGAGAGGCCACTCCATCCGGGGGCAGCCTAACCCCTGGCAAGGCGGCTTCTAGACTGCCCGGCCATGCCGAATATCAACGTGACCGCCCGCGCGGGCGACCCAGCCGAGACCGACGCCGACACCCGCGTGGTGGGCCTGTTCGAGGGCGAGGACGCCGCCGACGCGGCGGTCCGGTCGCTGGTGGACGCCGGCGAGGCCAAGCCCGCGCTGGGCAAGCTGGCGGTGACCCACGAGGACGGCGGCGGCCGCCTGATCGTGGTCGGCCTGGGCAAGCGCGACGAGCTGGACGCCGAGAAGGCCCGCGTGGCCGCCGCCGGCGTGGCCGGCCGCGCCAAGGACCTGTCCGCCACGGCCCTGTCCTGGGCCGCCCCGGCCGAGGTGGCCGGCGCCGTGGTCGAGGGCACGCTGATCAAGCTCTACGAGTTCGACCAGTTCAAGACCACGAAGGACGATGACGACGACGAGAACGGCGGCGACGACGGGCTGCAGTCGCTGGAGATCGCCGGGACGGACGTGGACGAGGCGGTCGTGGAGGCCTCCGCGGTCGCCGGCCGCGCGGTCAACCGCGCCCGCGACCTGCAGAACCTGCCCGGCAACGTGGCCACGCCCGAGTACCTGGCCGGCCGCGCGCGCGAGATCGGCGATCAGTTCGCCGACCTGGAGGTCGAGGTCTTCGGCCGTGCCGCGATCGCCGAGATGGGCATGGGCGCGTTCACCTGCGTCGCCCAGGGAACCTACGTCGAGCCGCAGATGATCGTGCTGCGCTACACCGGCGGCACCAACGGCCCGCACCTGGGCTTCGTGGGCAAGGCCGTGACCTTCGACACCGGCGGCATCTCGCTGAAGCCCGGGGCGAAGATGAGCGAGATGAAGTTCGACATGTCCGGCGGCGCCGCGGTGCTGGAGGCCGTGGGCGCCATCGCCGAGCTGGGCCTGCCGATCACGCTGACCGCCGTGCTGGGCGCCACCGAGAACATGCCCGGCGGCCACTCGGTCAAGCCCGGCGACATCGTGACCGCCATGAGCGGCAAGACCATCGAGATCAACAACACCGACGCCGAGGGCCGGCTGGTGCTGGCCGACATCCTGCACTACACGATCGAGCAGGGTGCCGAGCGGGTGGTGAACCTGGCCACGCTGACCGGGGCGATCCTGGTCGCGCTGGGCTCCACCCACTGCGGCCTGTTCTCCAACGACGACGACTGGTTCGCCCAGGTCGACGCGGCCTGCACCACCACCGGCGAGCTGGGCTGGCGGCTGCCGCTGCACCGCGAGACGGCCAAGATGGTCAAGGGCAAGTTCGCCGACCTGGACAACGCCCCCGGCGGGCGCAAGGCCGGATCGATCACCGCGGCCGAGTTCCTGAAGGAGTTCGTCGGCGAGACGCCATGGGTGCACATGGACATCGCCGGCACGGCCTGGGAGCTGGGCCGCCCCTACGTGGGCAACGGCGCCTCGGGCTTCGGCGTGCGCACCCTGATCGAGCTGGCGCGCGGATCCGGTGCGTAGCGCCCTGCTGATGGCGCTGGCGGCGCTCGCCCTCGCGTTGACCGCCTGCGGCGACGCCGAGGAGCTGTCCAAGGAGGACGCCACCACGCTGAACGCCTCGCGCTCGGACCTGGACGACGCGCTGGACACCGAGGAGACGCTGCGCACCTCCCTGGACGAGGCGGCCAGACTGCGTACCAAGGTGCAGCGGATCGTGGCCAGAGGGGCGTTCGAGAACGGCGGCAAGCCAGACGAGTTCGGCCTGGCCGCCCTCGGCGAGCTGCGCGAGCTGGTGCCCAGCCTGGTGCTGGAGAAGGGCAACGCGGTGGTGGCCCTGGACCAGCCGGCCCTGCGCGCGTTCCTGGCCAAGGCCACCACCGACGCGCCGGCCGCCCTGTATCCCGCCGCGAAGAGCGAGGTCGACGACATCGTCAAGGTCGCCGGCGGCGACGACGTGGGGCCCGACACCAAGGTGCCGGCCACCTCGCCAGGGGCCTCGAGCAACGAGACGGTCACGGAGTACCTGCGCCAGGCCGAGCGCGAGGTGCGGCCGGTGTGGCCGCGGCTGGCGGACCGGCTGAAGGCAGCCCGGGAGGACCTCTGATGCGCGACCCGGGCCACGTCGCGGTGGGCACCTGGAGCGGAGGGCGCTTCATGCACTTCGGCCAGGAGCTGGACGATGAGCGGCTGGCGAAGCTGCTCGCCCCCGGCGACGGCATCGACACGGTGCTGACCGCCGACACCTACGGCGCCGGCGACGCCGACCGGCTGCTGGGCTCGGCCCTGGCCGGCGTCGCTCGCGAGGACTACTGCCTGGTGGGCGCCGTCGGCCACGACTTCTACGAGGGCGAGCGCGACGGCCCGCGCGGGTTCCCCCGCTTCACCGACGCGCGCCTGCGCGGGTCCGACGGCTACGCCGGCTACCTGCGCATGGCCACCGAGGCGTCGCTGGAGCGCTGCGGCGCCGACGCGTTCGACCTGCTGCTGCTGCACAACCCGGACCGCACCGGATACACGTCCGAGGAGGTGTGGGACGGCATGGCCGCGCTGCGCGCGGACGGGCTGGCCGGCGCCATCGGGGTGGCACCGGGCCCGGCCAACGGCTTCACCCTGGACCTGATCGACTGCCTGGAGCGTTTCGGCGACCGGATCGACTGGGCCATGGTCATCCTGAACCCGCTGGAGCCGTGGCCGGGCGAGTACGTGCTGCCCGCCGCCGATCGCGCCGGCGTGCGGGTGATCACCCGCGTGGTGGACTACGGCGGGCTGTTCTGGGGCGACCTGGAGGCCGGCTTCGAGTTCCCGCGCGGCGACCACCGCGGCTTCCGGCCCGAGGGCTGGGTGGAGCGGGGGCTTGAGCGGATCGAGCAGATGCGCCCCGTGGCCGAGCGCCACGGGCTGACCCTGCTCCAGCTGGCCTGCCAGTGGAACCTGGCCCACCCCGCCGTGGCCTGCTGCGCGCCCACCCTGATCCAGGAGTCCGGCGACCACGCCCGGCCGGTGGAGGACAAGCGCGCCGAGCTGGCCGCCACCCCGGCCACGGTGGCCCTGTCCGATGCCGAGGCCGGCGCCCTCCGCGAGGTGGGTGACAACCGCGGCTCGATGGTGCTCAAGGGCGCGGCCCCGGACCACGAGGGCGAGGAGAAGCCCGACCGCTGGGCGCTGTCGGACGAGTTGGCGGGCGTGGCCGAGCGGTGGGGCATCGACCCCGGCCGCGACCTGGTCAAGGCCGGTTAGCGCTTCAGGCGGATCGAGCGCATGGCCGTGCGGGTGGTGCCCCACGGGGACGGTGAGCCCGTCACCGCCGCGACCGTTAGCCGCTTGCGGCGCTTGACCGTCCGGTAGTCCCTGCGGCTGAGCGTCAGCGTGACCACCTTCGAGCCGTTCACGGCGATGTCGGGCAGCGTCGTGCGGGCCAGCACACGCCGACCGCGCATCAGCGCCAGCCGGCCGCGGCAGTCGCGGATGATCTCGGGGCAGCGCACGCGCACCCGCACGCGCCGCTTGGCGGTGACCTTGTTGCCGCGCTTGGGCCGGTCGGCGCGCGCGATCCCGCCAACCTCACGGTGCGTGCGCCGGTAGGCGGCGCAGTGCGCGTCGCGGCCGCGCGGATCGGAGATGGTGGTGAACTGCTTGATCCGCAGCGCCTGCTGGAGCGCGTACTGCTCGATGTAGTCGGAGACCACTTTGCGCTGGCCCGCGTTCTCGGCGTTGTTCAGCATCTCGGCGTTGCGCCAGACGCCCTCGCGCCAGCCCTGGAGCATCTGGAACAGCGCGGCGTCGTCGCCCAGGAATCCCGGCACGTCCACGTCGTCGATGGTGGGGTCGTACCTGGCCGAGAGCTCCTTGAGCACGTCGTCGTAGAGCGTGTTCAGCACCTTGTTGCCCCGGTCGTGGTCGATCTTGCGCGTCGAGCCGTCGGGCTTGTTCAGCCCGAGCGCCTCCATCAGGTAGGGCATGTCGCGGTTGATGTGGCCGTTCATCGACAGCAGCAGGTTGCCCAGCCCGTTCACCGACTTGTCGCGGCCGGCGTCCAGCGCCTCGCGCCACGCCGCCGGCACCTGGTTGCGCTTGCCGGCCTGCCAGGCGTCGAAGGACTCGAAGTACATGCGCGCGAACACCCGGTCCTCGTGGGCCAGGAAGCGCGGCTCCTCGTACACGCCATCCAGGATCGCCTTGCGGATGGCCTCGGTCACGCGGATGTACGTGATGCCGAACGCGCTGTTGTGCTCGCACGTGGCGTACCTGCGGTCGAAGCGCTGGTACATCTCGGTCAACGTCCGCTCGATGCAGGCCGGGTCGCCGTCCACGCAGTCCGCGTCCTTGGACGGCTGGTAGGTCTGCGGCAGGCCCGGCAGCAGCGGGTTCCAGTCC
>DASQLM010000158.1:0-9560 GCA_035630015.1 Thermoleophilaceae bacterium
GGCGGGCGAGGTCTTCTGCGCCGCGGAGGATTCAGGGGCGGTCTTGACCACGGTGGGCGCGGCCGCCGTGTCGTCGGCCTGGGCGCGCTCGGCGGCCGAGCGCATGGACGTGAAGGTGCCCACGACGAGCACGGCTCCGAGAATCACGAGTAGGAACGGCCGGGACACTGCCATGCGTGCTGTATCGGCAGCACGGACGAATGGTTGAGTGTGTTGAAAGCTCGCTTTCAGCGCAGAGCGGCGCGCATGGCCTCGATCGGCGCCGCTTGCCCGGTCCAGAGCTCCAGGCTGAGCGCTCCCTGGTGCAGCAGCACGTCCAGTCCATCCACGAACCGCGTGTCGGCCGCGTCCGTCGCCCATCTGGCAACCGGGGTGGGCTCCGCGGCGTACACCAGGTCCACCACCAGCGGCGGCGGGGCCACGCCCGCCAGGCCCAGGAAGCCCAGCGCATCGGCGTCGCCGACGGGTTCGAGTCCGACGCTGGTGCAATTCACCACCAGGTCGGTGGCGCCGACGGCGGCGTCCACCTCCACGTCCAGGTCGTCTGCCAGCTCGCGGGCGCGCGCGGACGTGCGGTTGACCACGCCCACCCGCGCCGCGCCCGCGTCCGCCAGCGCCCAGGCCACCGCGCGCGCGGAACCGCCGGCGCCCAGGACCGTGGCCCGCAGACCCCGCACGTCCTGCCCCAGTGCGGCCAGGAACCCGGGCGCGTCGGTGTTCTCGGCGGCGATCTGGCCATCGGGACCGAAGCTGAGCGTGTTCACGGCACCCACGGCCTCGGCGGTGGCCGAGCGGATGTCGGCCACGGCAAGCGCCGCCTCCTTGTGGGGCACCGTCACGTTCAGGCCCCGGAAGCCCGAGCCCGGCAGCGCCCGCACGGTTTCGGCGAACAGCTCGGGCGGCACGGGCACCCTGACGTACTCCCAGTCCAGCCCGAGCTCGGCCAGCCCCGCCGCCTGCATGGCCGGGGAGCGGCTGTGGGCCACCGGGAACCCGGCCACCCCGAGCAGCGGGCGGTCCATCAGCAGCGCGTGGGCGACTTGCCCCCGCGGCGAGCGCGCTCGCGGTTGTAGCGCTCGACGTCGCGCTGGAACTCGGCGTCGGTCCTGGCGAACGCGTGCTCGCCGCACGTACCGGGCTTGACCACGTAGAACAGGTACTGCGTGCGCGCGGGGCGTGCTGCCGCCCGGATGGCCGACAGCCCGGGACTGCCGATCGGGCCAGGCGGCAGTCCCCTTCGCGTGCGGGTGTTGTAGGGCGAGTTGACGGCCAGCTGGGACTGCGTCAGCGGCCGGGACCAGTTGTTCGTCGCGTAGCGGATCGTCGCGTCGATGCCCAGTGGGATGCCCTCGCGCAGCCGGTTGTAGATGACCGAGGCGATGATGGGCCGCTCGCGGGCCACCGAGGCCTCACGGTCGATCATGGAGGCGATGGTCAGCACGTCGTAGGCGGTCAGCTTGCGGCGCTTCGCGAACGTCATGTCCACACCCGAGAAGTTGCGCTTGAACTGGGCCAGCTGCTCCGACACCAGCCGGTTGGTGCGGCTGCCCTTCTTGAACTCGTATGTGGAGGGCCACAGGAATCCCTCCAGCGTGGCGGTGCGCGGAGCGCCGTAGCGGCGCGGGTCCAGCTGGGGCGACCGGCGCGTGGCGGTGATGTAGTCGCCCCGGAGGCGGTTGCCCACGATGCGGCTGACCTCGCGGCGGGACCGGCCCTCCGGTATGGCCACCCGGACCACGTCGGCCGGCGGGCCCTTCGAGATCACGTCCATCGCCGCCCCGTGGCTCATGTCCCGGGCCAGGGTGAAGCGGCCGGCCTTGAAGTCGTCGCGGCGGCCCGAGACCGTGGCCCGGGCCTGGAAGAAGAAGGCATTGGAGATCACGCCGCGGGCGGCCAGCAGGTCCGCGATCTGGCCCACGCTCGCGCCCGTGGGGATACGCACGGCCACCTCGCCGTCCCCGTCGCCCTTGAACGGCTGGAACAGCGACAGGGTGAACCAGGCCACGCTGCCCAGGATCAGCACGAGCACGGCCAGCGCCACGATCCGGAGGGGGCCGCGGCGGCGCCGGGGCGGCTCGCCCGCGTCTGCCCCCGCCTCCCGGCGGCGCTCCAGCAGCGCGGTGGCCGTGGCGCGGCGGCGCTCCTCCTGGCTCTCCCCCTCCAGCCGCGGCGCACGCCCCGGGAAGGGCGGCGGCGGGAGCGGCCGCGACGTGGTCACGGGCTCGGGCTCGGGCTCCGGCTCCGGCTGCCCCACCGGTTCGGACTCGGGCTCGGGTTCGGGTTCCGGCTCAGGTTCGGGTTCGGGCACCGGCTCGGGCTCGGGCTCGGGCTCCGGTTCGGGCTCGGGCGCCGGCGGCTCCGGCTCCGGTTCGGGCAACGGCGCCGGCGGTGGGGGCGCGGGCTGCTGCGCCTGGGGCGCGAACTCGGGCGGCGGCACCTCCAGCGGCGGCGGCTCGGGCGGGGGCTCCCGGCCCTCCTTGCGCGCGCGCTTGACCTCGCGCTCGTACCGGGCGCGCTCGCGCTCCTCGGGAGAGCGGTCAGGCATCCGGTCCCCCACCCCTGGCCGCCAGCCAGCTCTCGAGCAGGTGGGCGGCCGCGCGCGAATCCTCCTGCGCGCTGCCTCCGGTCTCCGAGGCCATGCGTGTGGTCAGGCGCTCGTCGTACAGCTCGACCGGCACCCGCACCCTGCGCGCGAGCTGGTCGGCGAACCGCTCGGCCGCCTGCGCCTGGTGGCCGCGCTCACCGGCCAGCGTCAGCGGCAGGCCGACCACCACGAGCTCGGCGTCGAGCTCTTCGGCCAGCGCGCCCAGCCGGGCCAGGCCCTTGCGCGTGTCGGGCCGTTCGACCACCGCGAGCGGGGTCGCCAGGGTCCCCGAGGGGTCGGAAACCGCACAGCCACACCGGGCCTCCCCATGGTCGAGCGCGAGCACTCGCACAGACCCTACGAAAGCGCGGTCTGGATCGCGGTGCGCGCCGCGTCGAGCGCGTCGTCGAGCTTGTCCGGGTCCCGGCCCCCGGCCTGGGCCATGGTGTCGCGGCCGCCCCCGCCGCCGCCGGCCACCTCGGCCGCGACCTTGATGATCTGGCCCGCCTTCAGACCCCGCTCGGTCAGTGCCGGCGCCACCTGCGCCACCAGGTGCACGCGGCCGTCGGCGGCGGTACCCAGCACCACGACGGCGTCGCCGAGCTTCTGGCGGACGCGGTCGGACAGCGCCAGCAGCTCCTTGGCGTCGCCCACGTCGGAGCGGGCGGTGACCACCGGGACGCCGGCGACGTCCGCGGCGGCGCCCACCAGCTCCTCGGTCGCGGCGGCGCCGTCCTGACCGGCGGGCTTCTTCTGCAGCTCCTTCACGCGCGCGCCCAGGCGCTCCACGGCGCCGGCCAGCTCGCCCTCGGAGACCTTCAGCGTGGACGACAGGTCGCGCAGGAGCGCCGTGCGCTCCTCGAACAGACGCGTGGCCTCGGGGCCTGTCACGGCCTCGATGCGGCGCACGTTGGAGGCGCTGGAGGTCTCGTTGGTGATGTGGAACAGGCCGACCTCGGCGGTGGCGGCCACGTGCGTGCCACCGCACAGCTCGCGCGAGACGTCCGCCACCTCGACCATGCGCACCCAGTCGCCGTACTTCTCGCCGAACAGGGCCATGGCGCCCAGGCGCTTGGCCTCGTCCAGGCTGGTCTCGATCGCCCGCACGGGCCGGCTGGCCGCGATCCAGCCGTTCACCCGCTCCTCGACGGCGTGCAGGTCCTCCGAGGACATGCGCTCGCCGTGGGTGAAGTCGAAGCGCAGCTTGTCGGGCCCGACGTAGGAGCCGGCCTGGCGCACGTGGGTGCCCAGGCGCTCGCGCAGCGCCGCGTGCAGCAGGTGGGTGGCCGTGTGGTTGCGCATCGTCGCCAGGCGCGCGTCGCGCTCCACCACGGCGTGCACGCGCTCGCCCTCCACCAGGTCGCCCTCCAGCGGCTCAAGGGCCAGCGCCTGGTCGCTGCCCAGGCGCACCACATCGGCCACCCGGGCGCGCCCGCTGGGCGTCTCCACCAGACCCCCGTCGGAGACCTGGCCGCCGCCCTCGGCGTAGAACGGGCTGTCCTCGAGCTTGGCCAGGATGCTGCCGCCTGTCCTCCCTTGTGGAGGGTTGTCGCGCTGCAGGGCGCGCAGCACGGTCTCGGCCTCGGTGGACTCGTAGCCCACGAAGTTGGTGGTGAAGCCGGTGCCCTTGGCGAAGCCGGCGGCGCGCTCGCGGACGCTCTCCCCCGTGCCGCCCCGGCCCTCGCCGCGCGCGACCACGCGGGCCTGCTCCATCAGCCCGGCGAAGCCCTCCTGGTCCACCCCGAGCCCCTGCTCGGCCAGAAGCTCCGTGGTCAGCTCGAACGGGAAGCCGAAGGTGTCGTGCAGCCGGAAGGCCTCCTCGGCCGGGATGGCCTGCGCGCCGTCGCCGCGCGCCTTCTCGATCAGGTCGGCCAGCAGGCGCTCGCCCTGGGCCAGGGTGCGGCCGAAGCCCTCCTCCTCCGCGGCCGCCCAGCGCATGATCGTGTCGCGCTCCTCGTGCAGCTGCGGGTAGGGCTCCCCCATCTTGTCGATGACCACCTGGCACAGGTCCGGCAGGAAGCCGTCGGCGATGCCCAGCCGCCTGCCCTGCTGGATGGCGCGCCGCAGGATCCGGCGCAGGATGTAGCCGCGGTCCTCGTTCGAGGGCACCACCCCGTCGGCCATCAGGAAGGTGGCGCCGCGCCCGTGGTCGGCCAGGATCCGCAGCGCCCGCGTGGTGGTGAAGTCCTGGCCCGAGCGGCGGCCCGACCGCTGCTCGCCGAACTCGATCATGGGCGCGAACAGGTCGGTCTCGAACACCGACGGGACGTCCTGCAGGATCGCCGCCATCCGGTCCAGCCCGAGCCCGGTGTCGATGTTCTGCTGCGGCAGGTCGGTGAGCGAGCCGTCACCGTGCAGCTCGAACTGCATGAACACGAGGTTCCAGTACTCCAGGAACCGCTCCGTGTCGTCGCCGGGCAGGTCGTCGGCCGAACCGAAGTCCAGCCCCCGGTCCAGGTACAGCTCCGAGCACGGTCCGCACGGGCCGGTCGGCCCCGACTGCCAGAAGTTGTCCTCCATGCCCAGGCGCACGATCCGCTCGTCCGGGATGCCGATGGCGCGCCAGACCTCGATCGCCTCGTCGTCGGGCCCGACGCCCAGCTCCTCGTCGCCGCCGAACACCGTGATCCAGATCTGCTCCGGATCGAAGCCGAAGCCCTGGGTGGACAGCTCCCACGCGAACTCGGCGGCCCCCTGCTTGAAGTAGTCGCCGACCGAGAAGTTGCCCAGCATCTCGAAGAACGTCAGATGCCGGGCGGTCAGGCCCACGTTCTCGATGTCCGTGGTCCGGAAGACCTTCTGGCAGGAGGTCAGGCGCGGCGACGGCGGCTTCTCCTCGCCCCGGAAATAGGGCTTGAAGGGCTGCATCCCCGCGGTGGTCAGCAGGACGGTCGGGTCGAAGCTCGCGGGTACCAGCGACGCGGAGGGCATCCGCCTGTGACCGCGCTCCTCGAAGAAGCCCAGGTACCGCTCTCGTATCTCTGCCGACTGCACCGACCGCAGTCTAAGAGTCGGCACCCGTTACCGGTCTGCGGCACTATCTGCAAGAAAATTGCCTGCATTTCCTGGGTCATACCCCCCAAAGGTGTGCCCGGACTGCAGCCTTGCCCCCCCGAAGCTGCGCACTTTGCTCTGGGATCGAATGCCGGGTGTGTAAGAAGCCGAACATGAACTGGTAATGCTGCTCGCCGAGCAACTGGTCGGAGAAGCGCGTGCGCGGCGACAGCAGCGCCTGGACCATCGCGAGCGGCTAGTCGAGGGCACGTCCGCCCTGCTGTACGTGGCCGTCGCGGTCGGCCTGGCGCTGTTGTTCCCCTCCACGCGCGAGGCCGATCCCGTCCTGATGGCCTGCCTCGTGGTGGGGTACGTGGCGGTGTCGCGGGTGCGGTTCGAGTTCTCGGACGTGTACGTCTCCGCCGAGCAGCTGGTCTTCATCCCGATGCTGGTCCTGGTGCCCGTCGAGTATGTGCCGCTGCTCGTGGCCGCGGCCGGGCTGCTGTCCGTGCTCCCCGAGGTCATGTCGGGCACCTGGCACCGCCAGCGCGTCCTGTACGCGTTCTCTGACTCCTGGTTCGCCATCGGGCCCGTGCTCGTGGTCCTGGCCCTGGCGCCCGGCACTGCCTCCCTGGATGACTGGGGCGTCTACCTGGCCGCCTTCGCCGCACAGGTGCTGTTCGATCTCGGCGCCGGCCTGATCCGGGACAGCCTGCAGACGCGGCCGCCGCTGGTGGAGTTCCTGCGGTCCTCGCTCGGAACCGTTCAGGTCGACGCGATCCTGGCCCCGATCGCCTTCGTCCTGGCCCTCGAGGCTTACGTCGACCCGCTGGTGCTGCTGGCCATCGGGCCGCTGGTGTGGCTGCTGCGCGTGTTCTCCAAGGACCGTCAGGAGCGCTACTCGACCACCCTCGAGCTGAACCGGGCCTACCGCGGCACCGTGATGCTGCTGGCCGACGTGGTCGAGTCGGACGACGGCTACACCGGCGAGCACTCCCGCTCGGTCGTCGAGCTGGTCCAGGCCGTGACCGACCACCTGCACGTGGACCCGGGGACCCGCCAGGAGATGGAGTTCGCCGCGCTGCTGCACGACGTGGGCAAGATCTCGATCCCCAAGGACATCCTGAACAAGCCGGCCAAGCTCACCGCCGAGGAGTTCGAGCTGATGAAGACCCACACGGTCGAGGGCCAGTTCCTGCTGGACCGCGTCGGCGGCCTGCTGGGCCGGATCGGCGAGGTCGTGCGCTCCTGTCACGAGCGCTGGGACGGGCAGGGCTACCCCGACGGCCTGGCCGGCGAGAAGATTCCGCTGGCGGCCAGGATCGTGTTCGTCTGCGACGCCTACAACGCGATGACCACGGACCGGCCCTACCGCCAGGCCATGAGCACCGCAGCCGCGATCGAGGAGCTAAAGGCCAACGCGGGGACGCAGTTCGACCCCACGATCGTCGCGGCCCTGATCGAGGTCATCGAGGATGCCGAGCCAGAGCGCCGTGCCGCCGACGACATGCGGATGTTGCTGTCCGAGGTACGGATGGGCGACACCGTCGGCAGCGCCAGCGCCAGCGCCTCCTGACCCCGGCGCCACCGTGAGCGGGCGGGCCGCCCGCTCGTTCCAGTGGCCGCGGAGCAGCGTCACGGCCACCAGCGCCAGCAGGATCTCCCAGACCCCCGTGGCCACCAGCAGCTGCCGTGGGCTGGCCACGGTCATGAGCGCACCGCCGGCCAGCAGGGCGATGACCATGGCCCACGAGACCAGCGTGTCCGTCAGGGCGAAGGTGCGCCCGCGGAAGCGCTCCGGCACCTGGGACTGGATCAGCAGGCGCTGGTAGGTCACGAACAAGCCGTTGCCGAAGCCGCCGAGCCCGAACGCGATCAGCGCGGTGGCCAGACCGGGTGAGGCCGCGATCAGCAGGCCCGAGATGCCGGTGAGCAGCACGCCTTGAACGAAGCGCCGCTTGAGCAGCGGTGCCGCGCCCCCGGACGCGCCCGCCAGCGACCCGGCCAGGAAGCCCAGGCCCAGGGCCGCGACCAGCGCGGAGTACCCCGAGTCGCCCGCGTCGATGGTGTCCTCGGCGAAAGGCAGCTCCACCACGTTGAAGATGCCGCCCGAGAGCATCGCTCCCCCCATGAGCCCGACCAGGATGGCGACCGCGCGCATGCCCAGCACGGCCTGGAGCCCGGCTCTGGTCTCGCCCAGCAGGGACTCGCGCTCGGCGCCCTCGTCCTCCCGGCGCTTCCCGCCGAAGTCCAGCCGCCCCAGCACCAGGGCGGAGATCACGAACGTGGCGCCGTTGGCCACCAGCAGCCCCTCCGGGCTGGCGAAGATGAGCACGCCTGCCGCCAGCGCCGGGCCAAGCGTGTAGCCCACGTCGGTCACGGCCCCGTAGGCGGACGTGGCGGCCGGCGCCCGCTCGCCGGAGACCAGGTCCGGGATGGCGGACAGCATGGCCGGCCTGAACAACGCGGTGCCCCCGCCTGCTACCAGGGCGGCGACCAGCGTGATCTCGAAGCTGCCGACCAGGATCACCGCGGCGAAGGCCACGGCCCTGACCAGGTCGGCGATCACCACGCACCTGCGGCGCGACCAGCGGTCGGCGGCGGCCCCGGCCACGGGACCCAGCACCATCGTGGGCAGGAACTCGGCCAGCAGGATCAGGCTGATTGCCCAGGGCGATCGCCAGCGGTCGTAGGCGACCAGGAGAAGCGCGACGTAGCCGGCGCCCGTACCGAGGGCGGACTGGGCCACCGCGGCGAGCATGATGCGCGCTCGGCGCTCGTGCCGCAGCAGCTGGAGCGTCTCACGCATGGATCGGAACCCTACGCTCGCGTGCCGCTGGAGGAAGAAGCGGAGGAAAAAGAGCGTCCGTGGGGTCGCGCTCCAGTTGAGCGCGACCCCACGGCGCATGTAACGACTAGTGGCGCCTCGGCATTTACGGCTCCTTTCGAAGCTGGGTACCGGTCTCTAAACCTCACTCAGGGTGCACAGGAAAGTGGGGCAAACCTGTGCAGTTCAGGGGAGTGTGCCACAGGCGACGGCTTTGCGCCACCTTTCTGCAAGAACTTGTGCAGAGGTAGGCGACCCGCTATGGGCGCAGACGGCGAGGGGCGGCGAGAAAGGCTCTAGGCCGCGGTCGGGAGCTCGTCGCCCGCACTCTGCGGGCTGGATTCCGAGCGCTCGGCGGAGGCGATCTCGGCCTCCGTCACGTTCAGCGGGTGGTGGCAGGCGGCCAGATGGCCACCTGCGTAGCGGGTCAGCGGCGGCTCGACCGTCTTGCAGACGTCGGTCGCGCGCGGGCAGCGGGGATGGAAGACGCAGCCCGAGGGCGGGTCGATCGGGTTGGGCGGCTCGCCTGTGACCAGCGCCCGCTTGCGGGCGCGGTTCTCACGCGGGTCGGGGATCGGGATCGCGCTCAGGAGCGCCTGGGTGTAGGGGTGGATCGGCTTGGAGTACAGCGCCTCGGACGGCGACACCTCCATCAGCTTGCCCAGGTACATCACCGCGATCCGGTCGGATACGTGGCGCACCACGCTCAGGTCGTGGGCCACGAACAGGTAGGACAGCCCGAACTCGTCCTGGAGGTCGTCCAGGAGGTTCACGATCTGGGCCTGGACCGAGACGTCAAGCGCCGACACCGGCTCGTCCAGCACGATCATCCGGGGCTGGAGCGCCAGCGCGCGGGCGATGCCGATCCGCTGGCGCTGGCCGCCGGAGAACTCGTGTGGGAACCGGCGCGCGTGCTCGGGCGCCAGGCCGACGCGCTCGAGCAGCTGGTCGACCCTGCCCTCGGCCTCCTCGCGCGGGGTGCCGTGCAGGCGCAGCGGCGCGGACACGAGCTGCCGGACGGTCTTGCGCGGGTTCAGCGAGGCGAACGGGTCCTGGAAGACCATCTGCATGTCCCGCCGCAGCGGCTGCAGCGCCTTGCGGCCGGCGACCGTGATGTCCTGGCCGTCGAAGCTGATCCGGCCGGCGGTCGGCGTG
>DASQLM010000159.1:0-3607 GCA_035630015.1 Thermoleophilaceae bacterium
TCCCGGCGCGCGGCCGCGGCCGCGCCGTTCGCCGACGCCGGACGGGGGGCCTCCGCCGCGCTCGACACCTGCGGGTTCCTGCCGGTGACCCCGACCAGCGTCGCCCACCTGCCCAACGCGCCGGGCCTGCCGCCGACCCTCGTCATCTCGACCACCGGCGACCCGGCCACGCCGTACCAGGCCGGGGTCCGGCTGGCTGAGGCGCTGCACGCCCGCGTGCTGACCGTCGAGGGCGCCCAGCACACGGCCGCTGCGGCGGGCTACTCCTGCGTCGACGACGTGGTGGCCGACTACCTCGTGCACCTGACGCTGCCGGCCGAAGGGGCCAGCTGCGCCCTCGCCCGTCCCTGATCGCCCACCGAACTCGTCCGAGGAGGACGCGCCGAATGATCGAAGTAAGGGCTCTGCGCAAGCGGTACCGGTCGACGTTGGCTGTCGACGATCTGACGTTCACCGTCCGCCCCGGCGCGGTGACCGGGTTCCTCGGGCCGAACGGCGCCGGGAAGTCCACCACCATGCGGATGATCCTCGGGCTGGACCGTCCGTGCGCCGGCGAAGCGCTCATCGCGGGCCGCCGCTACGCTCAGCTCGAGCACCCGCTGCGCGCGGTCGGCGCGCTGCTCGACGTCGGCTGGGTGCACCCGAGGCAGTCGGCCCGAGCTCATCTGCGCTGGCTGGCCCGGGCCGGCGGGCTGCCGGCAGGCCGGGTGGCCGACGTGCTCGGCACGGTGGGGCTCACCGCCGTGGCGGACCAGCCGGCCAGGACGTTCTCCCTCGGCATGCGCCAACGACTCGGTATTGCGGCGGCGTTGCTCGGTGACCCGGCGGTGCTGCTGTTCGACGAGCCGGTCAACGGGCTCGACCCCGAGGGCGTGCGCTGGTTCCGCACTCTGGTTCAGAGCATGGCGGCCGAGGGCCGAACCGTGCTGGTCTCCAGCCACCTGCTCGCGGAGATGGCGCTGACCGCCACCGAGCTGGTCGTGATCGGCCGCGGCCGGCTGGTGGCGCAGGGCTCGCTCACCGAACTCGCCGGCCCGCAGGGCGCCTCCTTGGAGGAGACGTACCTGCGGCTCACCGGCCAGTCCGTCGAGTACGTGTCCGGAGAGTACGTGTCCGGGGAGGCGGCATGAACGCGATCGCCGCCGAGCGCAGCAAGCTGCTCTCCTCCCGATCGATCTGGTGGTGCGCCGGGCTGAGCGTGCTGCTCGTCGCGGGGCCGGTCGGCCTGATCGCCGCCGTCCCGGAGAGCGGGTGGCAGCCGGACGGGACCGAGTTCCTGACCCTGGGGCAGTTGGTGGTGCTGGCGCTGGCGGCGCTCACCGTCACCGGCGAATACCGGCACGGGACCATCCGGGTCACCTTCCTGGCCGTCCCGAACCGCACGACCGCGCTGCTGGCCAAGACCGTGGTGGTGGCCCTGGCCAGTGGCGTCGTCGGGCTGATCGCCGGGTTGGCCGGCCGCGGCACGGCCTGGCTGATGCAGCCGGACACCGGACTCGCCGAGCTGGGCTCCGGGCCGTGGCGGGCGGTGGCCGGGTCCGCGGCGGTGTTCGCGCTCTCCGCGGTACTCGCGGTCGCCGTGGCGATCCTCTTGCGCAGCACCGCGGGATCGTTGTCGCTGCTGCTCGGCTGGGTGCTGGTGATCGAGCCCGTGGTCGCGTCGCTGCCGCGGGTCGGTGACGACACCGGCCGGTGGCTGCCGTTCGCGAACGCCGACCACTTCCTGTACGCGGGCCTGCCCGAGCCGGGCTCGATCTTCGACGCGGGGATGCCGTTCGGGCCCTGGGGTGCGCTCGTCTACTTCGCTGGTATCGCGGCCGCGTTGCTGATGGCGGCGCTGTGGGTGGCGAACCGTCGGGACGCCTGAGAGGTCCGGGATGGGCGTGGTACGACGGCACCCGCAACGCGCTTTTCCGTGGGCTCGGAGCCGTCCGGAGCATTACCACTCACTCGCTACGATCCGCCGCTCGTGAACGTGCGGATGGTCTTCGTTGGCGATGCCGCGCATGCGCGACCTCGATGACCGGCCGCGGCTTCGGGACCTCACCTCGACGCCGCCGCAGCGCTCGCCCGCAGCGTCCACGACGCCTACGGCAGCGGAGTCCCGGACGCGCTGACAGCGTACGAGGCAGAGCTGCTCGCCCAGCGCAAAGCCTTGTGTTGTCGGGACAGGGGTTCAGCCGCTTGTTCGCCCGCTCGGGGTGACGGATCGGGGAAGTTACCGCTGGCCGCGCCACGCGGCGATGGCGCGTTCGATGTAGGTCGTGACGCTGGCGACGACGTCGGTGGAGGGGTCGAGGAGCCATTGCAGCCCGATGCCGTCCAGTGTTGCGGTGACCAGGCGGACTTCGATCTGGATCTGGGCTGGTGTGAGGGGTTCGACGTCGCCGAACTCGATCGCTTCGCGCAGGTGTCCGGCGAGGGTGGTGAGGTTGGTCGTGTAGCGCTGCGCGATGAAGGCGTGCGCGGGGTGGGCCGGGCTGGAGGCTTCGGCCGCGATGGTGGTGAACAGTTCGAGCAGGCCCCGGTTGTCCTGGTGGGCGGCCATGACCTCGGGTAGCCGCCGGAAGTAGTCCAGGCCGCTCACGTCGGCGAGGCCGTTCTCGACGGTGCGCCGGTCCCACTCCTCGAGCACCGCGGTGAGCAGCCCTTCCTTGCTGCCGAAGCGTTGGATCAGCGTGGCGTGGGAGACCCCTGCCTTGTCGGCGATCGCGCGGATGGAGCCGCCGGCGAAGCCGTGCTCGCCGAAGACGTCGATGGCGACGGCGATGAGCTGCTCGCGTCGACGGACCCCCGTGCGGTACGGGCCCCGCCCTCCGGTCTGCGTGCCTGGCATGCCCACCACCTTCTCATGTCCGTTGACGAACTATAACCGATCGGTTAGCGTTCAGCATTGGATGACGAAGCCTGCGGAAGGAAGCCTCAGATGAAGTACTCCGTCCTCGGTCCGACCGGTGTCCGCGTGTCTTGCGTGTGTGTGGGCACGGCCACCTTCGGAGTGGCGCCGAGCGCGCACGACGCAGATGGGGTCGTGGGTGCGGCGCTGGATTCCGGCATCAACTTCTTCGACACGGCCAACGTGTACGGCTCGACCCCGACCTTCGACAGGCCCGGTGTGCCGCCGGCTTCGGAGCGCGAGTCCGCCGAGGAGATCCTCGGCCGCGCTCTCGTCGGACGTCGCGACGATGTGGTGCTCGCGACCAAGTCCGGGGAGCGCCGCTTCGACCCCGCCGCGGGACTGTCGCGCCGCTACATCATTCAGCAGGTCGAGCAGAGCCTGCGCCGGCTGCGCACCGATCACCTCGACCTCTACTACGCGCACTTCCCCGACCCCGAGACCCCGCTGGAGCAGACCCTCGCGGTCTACGACGACCTGATCCGGCAGGGGAAGCTCCGCTACGTCGCCCTGTCCAACCACCCGGCCTGGCAGCTCACCGAGGCGCTGTGGATCGCCGACGACCGCCGCCTGGCCTCCGCACCCGTCTGCGCCCAGGTGATGTATAGCCTGCTGGACCGCAGCGCCGAGGCGGAGCTCAGCGCCGCATGCGTACGCTTCGGGCTGTCGATCGTCCCCTACGCCCCCCTGCACGGCGGCCTGCTGGCAGAT
>DASQLM010000160.1:0-4515 GCA_035630015.1 Thermoleophilaceae bacterium
GCTGGAGAAGCTGGTGTGCACGATCCACCAGAACGAGTTCAAGTTCATGCTCGACCGCAAGTGGGCCTACCTGGCCTACGCCGGCCTGTGGCACGAGCCGCTGCGCTCGGACCTGGACGCCTACATGGAGTCGGTGAACGCCCAGGTCAGCGGCCATATCACCGTGCGCCTGTACAAGGGCAAGGCCTCGGTCGTGGCGCGCAGCTCACCGCACGCGCTGTACGACCAGGAGCTGGCCGGCTTCGGCGAGTCCGGCGGCCTGTTCAGCCAGGAGGCCAGCCCCGGCTTCATCGAGTTGTGGAGCCTGCAGTCGCGGATGGCTTACGCCGTGCGCAACCGGGAAACCGGACAGCCATGACCCTCTTACGACCGATGTGCCTCGCCGCCGTCCTGGCGGCGCTGTTGCTGGTGCCCGCTACCGCCTCCGCAGAGAAGCCGCAGGCCACCACGGCCCGCGCCTGCGGCAACGTGAAGCTCACCGTGGGCAAGGCGATCGTGCGCGCCAGGAACGTGCGCTGCGCCGACGCTCGCAGGTTCGTGGTGGCGTTCCTGAACCGCGACTGCGGCGAGTCACGCGACTGCAACTTCCGCCGCGTGATCTTCCGGGGATACCGCTGCGTGCAGAGCGAATCCGCCAGACTCACCAAGAACTCCTGCAAGAAGGGCCGCAAGGCCATCTCCGAGTTACACGGCTGAGTCGCCGGGAAGGAACGCGTAATGGGCACCAAGAGCAGCTACACCGTGCTGGGCTGGATCGTCTGGCAGATCGGATCCCGACTGGCCAAGCGCAAGGCCACGCAGAACAAGGGCAAGCTGGGCGCCGGCGCCGCAGTGGCGCTGATCGTGGTCGGCGGCATCCTGGTCGCCGCGGGCGACAGCGACGACTAGGCGGGTATCCCGCCGCGGTCACCGGAGACGACGTTCACACCTGCGGTGGGGGCGAAGTTCTTCTCGTACAGCTCCGGGGCCAGCGCCAGGAAGGCGTCCAGCAACAGCGGGTCGAACTTGATGCCGCGCAGGCGCTGCAGCTCGGCCAGGACCTCGTCGAGCGGCCACGGGTCCTTGTACGGCCGGGGCGAGAGCAGGGCGTCGAACACGTCGCAGACGGCGCAGATGCGCCCGGCGAGGGGGATCTCCGCCCCGCGTAGGCCGGCGGGATAGCCCGCGCCGTCCCAGGACTCGTGGTGGGTCAGCGCCACGCTGCGCGCCAGCTCCATCAGCTCGGACTCCGCCCCCTCCAGGATGCTGGCGCCGATGGTGGTGTGGGTCTTCATGACCTCCCACTCCTCGTCGTCCAGGGGGCCCGGCTTGTTCAGGATCCGGTCGGGGATGCCCACCTTGCCCACGTCGTGCAGCAGGCTGGCGTGGCGCAGCAGCTCGGCCTCGGCCTCGCCCATGCCGGCGGCCAGGCCCAGCTGCTCGCAGAAGCGGCCGATCCGGTCCACGTGCTCGCCGGTGTCCCCGTCGCGCCAGTCCACCGCCCGTCCCAGGCGGCGCACCACCTCCAGCTGGGTCTGCCACAGCTCGTCGGTGCGCTCGCGCACGCGCGCCTCCAGGATCTCCTTGTCGCGCAGGGCATCCAGCCGGGCACGGCGCTCGGACAGGCGGCTCCAGGCGATGAACGCCACGGACCCGGCCAGCAGCGCCAGCAGCGGGGCCACGACCGGCACCATCACGCCGGCGTGGAACGCCATCTGCGCGCCCACCAGGAACGCCAGCCCGGCGCCTACCACCACGGCCAGGGCGCCCAGACCCGGCAGCCGCCAGCCGGCGACGGGGGCCACCAGGGCCAGCAGCGCGATCAGCACCAGGGAGAGCCAGCCCGGTGCGCTGCGCAGCGGCGCGCCGTGGAGCGCGGTCCAGATGGCGTTGGCCTGGACCTCGGCGCCGGCCATGAGCTCGTCGCCGGCGGGGGTGGGGTGCACGTCACGGAGCGTGGGAGCCGCGGCGCCGACCACGACCACGCGCCCGCGCACGGCTTCGGCGGGAAATTGACCGCGCAGCACGTCGGAGAAGGACACGCTGGGCACGGTGCCGGCGGGCCCGCGGTAGTCGATCCACGCGCCGCCGCCGGCGAACAGCTCTGGCGCCACGCGTGGGCCGCCGACGCGGCGGGCGGCGGCGGTGGCCAGCGTGTCCAGGCCCGCCACGTCGTGACGGAAGCGGTTGACCGAGCCCTTGTCGTTGCTCAGGTCGGACGCGGCGGCCTCCGAGCCCGCCGCGCGGAGGTTCTCGTCGCCGCCCAGCACCTGGGTGTTGCCGCGGCCGTCGCTCTCGCTCGTGGCCAGCACGGCGCCGCCCACGTCGTCGATGGCCCGGTACAGCGCCTCGTCCTCGCGCGGCTCGCTGGGTTCGGTGAACTGGACGTCGTAGACGATCTCGCGCGCGCCCGCGGCGTGCAGGCGGCGCACCACCCGGCCGTGCAGGGAACGGGGGAACGGCCACTGCTGGCGCAGGTCGCCGAAGGTCTTGTCGTCGATGGCCACCACGGCCACGTCGCGGGGCTTCTCCGCGCCGCGGATCCCGAACCGGGCCTCCACCGTCGCCCGCTCCAGGCCGCCGAGCGCGCCCGTCACCTGGGCGGCCACGCCGACGGCGAACGCCAGCGCCACGATCAGGGCCAGGGCGGCCGCGGGACCGGCGGTCACCGGAGCGCGCCTCATGGCCGCGGCGCTACCGCCGGGAGCGGGCCAGGTAGCGCCCGCCCGCCTTGACCAGCACGCGCTTCTTCTTGATCCGGTCGGTGACCAGGACGGCGCCCTCGGTCACCTTCGTCAGGGTCCCGGCGCAGCTGTCCTGCACCATCCAGCGCGTGCCGCGCACGGTGGCGTGGCTGTTGCGGCCGTGGGTGCGGAAGCGACCGCCGCGGTCGCGGCCGAACAGCCGCCGGCCCTTGCGGCGCTTGCGCGAGGCCGAGGCCACGCCCTTGCGGGCGCGCGGGCACACGCTGCCGCGCAGGTAGAGGTCCACGTAGCCGCCGCGACCCTGGCGGACCGTGAACTTGCCGCCGCCGAACTGGCCGGTCTGGGTCTTGCCGGACGGGAGTGCGGAGGTCAGGGCTAGGGAGCCGCGGCTGGCGTCGACGACGCTGCCCACGGGCACGATGGAACCCTGCTCGAGGGCGGCGTAACGCTTCTTACCCGGGCGCTTGACCACCACGCGGCCGTCGCGCGGGGCCAGGCCCACGCTGCGCCCCAGGTCGGGGTTGGGATCGGAGATCGGCGGGGCCGGAGTGGGGAACGGCGCGGGCGCGGGGGCTCCGAGGGCAGGCGGGGACGCGGTGGTGAACGCGCGGTCCGCGCCGAACACGACATTGTCGCCGTCATCGTCCGAGGCCACCACGCGGTAGTGGTAGGTGGTGCCCGGGCTGAGGCCGGAGATCGACCGGCCCACGAGGTAGGACCCGGACGACTCCTCGAGCTCTCTCCAGGGTGTGCTGGTCCCGTAGGCGGTCGTGGTGCCCCACTGGAACCGGTAGCGGGCGTCGTCCTCGCCGGTCTTGACCTGGGCGCGCAGCTGGGCCCCAGTCGTGGTCAGGGCGGCGGGCGACTGGGTGGTCACCCGCGGCGCGTCCTCGGAATCCCTGGAGTCCTTGCCGATCGCCGGAGCCGCCGCGATGAAGAGAAGCGATGCCCCTGCCAGGCTCGCGGATACCAATCTGTTTGCACGCATGGAACGCCAATCGGCAGGGCGATCCCGAACTTGACCCCTCTAGTACAGACGGCTAGGGCGCCTTGCGCATCGGCTTCGAGCCGTGCTCGGCGCCCGACCGGAACCTGGTCCCGATCGTGATCAGCAGGTGGAGCACGCCCACCGCGATGAACACCACGGTGGGGGCGGTCTCGCCGGAGAACCCGGCCAGGAACGGCATGGCGATCAGCAGGACGGCCAGAACGTAGTCCAGCGCCACGTGCGCCGGCCGCGGGATCTGGTTGATCAGGCTGGTCGGGCCGTCGGTGCTGGCCGCGATGGCGATCATCACCACGCCGATCAGGATCGAGAGCCCCACGGCGGCGCCGCTGTCGTAGGCCAGCAGGAACGGGAAGGCGATGAACAGCGCGCCGCCCACGTACTCGATCATCCCGTGGGCGAAAAGGGGGATGGGGCCGTCGCGCATCATCGCGCGGAGCTTATCCCCGTACGATCGGCGCGTGTTCACCGTCGCCGTGGCCCAGCCTCCCTGTGCGGCGCTCGACGTGCCCGCCAACGCCCGGGCCCACGCCGAGGCGGTCCGGGCCGCGGGCGCACGGCTGGTGGTGTTCCCCGAGATGTCGCTGACCGGCTACGAGCTCGACGCCCCGTCCGTGGACCCCGGCTCGCCCGGCCTGGAGCCGCTGGTGCGCGCCTGCGCCGAGGCCGGGACCGTGGCACTGGCCGGCGCCCCCGTGGCGGGCCGCTATATCGCGACGCTGGCCGTCGACGCCGATGGCGTTCGGGTGGCCTACCGCAAGCGCTGGATCCACGGCGACGAGATCGGGCGGTTCGAGCCCGGCGACCCGCCCACCGCCATCGAAG
>DASQLM010000161.1:0-10486 GCA_035630015.1 Thermoleophilaceae bacterium
GCGCCGGCGGACCAGCGAAAGCAGGTGCAGGCCCAGGTCAAGCAACTCAAGAAGCCACAGAACGCGCAGGGTGCCCAAGGCGGGGCAGCCGGCGGGTCGGGCGCGACTCCCCAGCAGTAGCTTTGGGGCGTTTGCGCGGTAAGGTCCCGGGACCGGTGCCCAGGGGAAGACCGAGAAGAGGAGAGAAGTGAACTTCCACATCCAGGATGAGGAGATCGACGCGCAGACGCACGTCATCCAGCTCGGCGGCGAGATCGACCTCTACACGGCGCCCGAGTTCAAGGAGCGCATGGTCGAGCTCATCGAGGGCGGCAAGAACCACATCGTCGTGGACCTTTCCGAGGCCACCTTCATCGACTCCACCACGCTGGGCGTGCTGGTCGGCGGCGTGAAGCGCCTGCGCCCGTCCGGCGGCGGGCTGGCGCTGGTCTGCACCGACCAGAACATCACCAAGATCTTCGAGATCACCGGCCTCGACCGCGTCTTCCCGATCCACGGGTCGCGCGAAGAGGCACTCGGCGCGGTCAAGACGCAGAACGCCGAGTAGGCGGCGGCCGCGGACGGCTACTCGGGCCGGCGGCGGTAGACCGCCAGCTCGAGGTTCGCCCCGGCGGCCAGCGGGCGAAGCGCTGCGTCCAGCGGGCGCAGCGCGCGGACCATCAGGGCGCCGAGCCTGTCCCGCACCGACGCGGGGGCCACTCGGAGGATGCCGGACAGCAGCTTCCAGGCGACGTTCAGCGCGCGCCCCTTCGCGGTGACGGGCACGGCCTCGTCGAGGATCGCGAACACCGGCCGCCTGGTCACCAGCTCGAACGCGGGCCCGATCGCCTCGCCGTGGGCGGCCAGCGGGCGATGGCGGACATGCCCGGCGGTCTGGTTCGCCGACCCGAGGAAGACCCCGGTCACCACGAGCAGGCCTCCGGCCCGGACCTGGCCGGCCAGGTTCCGGAGCGCAGCCGCGAACTGCGCGTCGTCGGTGAGGTGGAACAGGACGTCGATCGCGGTCACGAGGTCGAACCCGCCCTCCTCCAGCTTGGATGCGAAGCCGGCATCGGCCAGATCGGCGGTCAAGAAGGTGCTCTGCGGGAAGCGGCGCTCCAGGTCGGCGACGGCCTCGGGGGAGATGTCGAGCCCCGTCCAGCGGCCGACCCCCAGGTCGGCCCACAGGGGGGCGTAGGCGCCCACCCCGACGGCCGCTTCGAGCAGCGACCCGGGGCGCGCGGAGGACAGCACGTCCCGGGCGGCGTCCAGCCGGAGCTTGTAGGTCTCGCGATTGAAGCCTTCGCCGAGCGCCGGCCATCCGACCGCCGACAGCTTCTCGCGCTGCTCGCGATGCAGATCAGTCCAGTAGCGCTCCGGCGCGTAGCTCACGCCTGTCCCCCCGCGTACCCCATGAGCCGATCCTACGTGACTGATGGGCCGTGTAGGGATCGAACCTACGACCTTGAGATTAAGAGTCTCCTGCTCTACCAGCTGAGCTAACGGCCCGGGCGCGGAAGGATAACGAGGCTGCGTCAGCGCAGCCCCTTGCCGTTCCGGCACGAAGCCCAGCCCTTCGCCTGCACCTCGATGCTCACCGAGGGGGTCGAGGCGGCCAGCTGCCACGTGCGTCCCGGGCGCAGCGCCGCGTCCAGCGTGCCGCGGGTATCGGTCTGCGTTTCCACGCGGACGTCGCGGCGGCCCTGGCGGCGCAGCAGCAGCGAGGCGGACTGGGCCTGGCCGCCGGCGTCGAAGGTCACGTGCAGGCTCTGGCAGGTGTGGCGGCGGTTGCCCTGGAGCAGGACCTGGTCGGCCGCCGGCTGGCCTTCGATGATGCCGGGGCTGGCGGTCCTGGTCCAGTTCACGTGGCGCTGCGGAGCGGCCTGGGCGGCCACCGCGCCGATTGCGATGGCGGCGTACAGGGAGCCCACTGTCAGCAGCATGCGGATGGGAAGTCGGTTGCGCATCGTCTCTCCTCAGGGACGGGTTCTTACTCGTGAGTAACGTTACGGTCCGGTAAGGTGTCCGTGTGTGACAAGGGCCACGCGCAAGCGCGTTCCCCGTGCCGAGCGGGAGCCACTGATGCTCGACGCCGCCGAGCGGGTGTTCTCGGACGTCGGCTTCCACGCGGCATCAATGGACGCGATCGCGGCGGAGGCCGGGATCTCGAAGCCGATGCTCTACAACTACTTCGGCTCCAAGCAGGGCATCTACCTGGCCTACCTGTCGCGCGCCGGCCGCGACCTGCTGAACCGGATGCTCGCGGCGGACGTGCCCGGCGGGACGCTGCCGGAGCGGCTGGCCGCCGGGGCGGGGGCCTTCTTCGGCTTCGTCGGCGAGAACCACGACGGCTGGCGCGTGCTGCGCGAGGAGATGGTCGGCCAGCGGGAGGAGGTCGGCGGGCAGGTGGCCGGCATGCGCTCCGCCATCCACGCGCTGCTGTCGGAGGTGCTGCTGGAGGAGGGTGGCGACCCGAGCCGGGTCGATGCGTACGCGCACGCGCTGACCGGGGCCGGCGAGTCCCTGGCCGACTGGTGGCTCGAGCACCCGGACACCCCGGTCGAGGTGCTGGTGGACACGCTGGTGGACATGGCGGGCGCAGCCGCGCCACCGCGCTGATAAGAAGGGTCCATGAGCGACGAGCTGGCCATGCTGGACGGCACGGTCGCGCCAGTGCTGGAGACGGTGCTGCCCGTGACCGACCAGGGCTTCATCCGTGGCGACGGGGCCTTCGAGGTGATCCGCGTCTACCGGGGCACCGCCTTCCTGCTGGACGAGCACCTGGACCGCATCGAGCGCTCGGCGGCCAACCTGCGCCTGGACGGCCCGGTGCCCCGCGACGTGTTGACCCGGGAGACCGCGGAGTTGCTGGAGCGGCGCGCGGGCGACGAGCCCTTCGACGGCGCGCTTCGCCTGATCCTGACCCGCGGCGGCCGCCGGCTGCTGATGACCGAGCCGCTGCCCCAGCTACCCGAGCGGCTGCGGCTGGCCACCGTGACCTACGCGCCGACCCGGGTGCTGGACGGCGTGAAGTCGCTGTCGTACGCCGCCAACATGCTGTGCAGCCGCCTCGCGCGCGAGCGTGGCTTCGACGACGCCGTGCTGGTCACGCCGCACGGGCGCGTCCTGGAGCTGCCCACCGCCTCGCTGTTCTGGGTCGACGCCGACGGCACGCTGTGCACCACGCCGCTGACCGAGCACATCCTGGCGTCGATCACCCGCGCGCACCTGATGCGGCTGCTGGACGTCGAGGAACGCGTGATCACCGCCGAGCAGCTGCTGGAGGTGCGCGAGGCGTTCGTGGCCTCCACGGCCCGGGAGGTGCACCCGGTGTCAGCCATCGAGGACCGCCAGTTCGAGCAGGTGGGCGAGGTCACGCGTAAGGCGGCGGCCGCCTTCAGCGCCCACGTCGATGAGCTGCTGGCGGCCTAGTCGCGTTCGGAAGGCGACGGGTCGGCCGGGTCCTCGCGGGACGTGCCGTCCACCTGGTAGCGCAGCCACCACGCCGCGTGGGAGAGCACGCCGACGGCCCCGCCCAATAGCTTCCTGACCGATCCCATATGCGTATCTTGACCGTCATCGGAAACCGGCCGCAGTTCGTCAAGGCCGCCGCCGTCTCGCGACTGCTGCGCGAGGTCCACGAGGAGGTGCTCGTGCACACCGGCCAGCACTACGACGACGACCTGTCGCGCGTGTTCTTCGACGAGCTCGGGGTGCCCGCACCCGACCGCCAGCTGGGTGCCGGCGGCGGCTCCAACACCGCCCAGACCGCCCGCATCCTGGGGTTGCTCGAGGGGGTGATCGCCGAGGAGCAGCCCGACCTGCTGATGGTCTACGGAGACACCAACTCGACCCTGGCGGCGGCGCTGGCGGCGGCCCAGGCGCACGTGCCCATCGCCCACGTCGAGGCGGGCATGCGCTCCTTCGACCGCGCGATGCCCGAGGAGCTCAACCGGGTCCTGTGCGACCACGCCAGCGACCTGCTGCTGTGCTCGACCCAGACGGCGATGGACAACCTCGAGCGTGAGCACGCGCCCGGCAAGCGCCACCTGGTCGGCGACGTGATGGCCGATGTCTCGCTGTCGTTCGAGCCGATCGCCCGTGAGCGCTCACGGGCGATCGAGGAGCACGGCCTGGAGCCCGGGGCGTACGTGCTGGCCACCGCCCACCGGGCGGGAAACGTGGACGATCCCGAGCGCCTGGAGCGGCTGGTGGCCCTGCTCGAGGCCGTCCCCGGCACGTGTGTGCTGCCGCTGCACCCACGCACCGGCGCCAGGCTGGAGGAGTTCGGCCTGCGCGCACGCCTGGACGCCGCCCCGGACGTCCGGCTGCTGCCGCCCCTGGGCTACCTCGACTTCATGCGGCTGGCCATGGACGCCACCGCGGTGCTCACCGATTCGGGTGGCGTGCAGAAGGAGGCGTACCTGCTGGGGGTGCGCTGCGTGACCATGCGCGAGACCACGGAGTGGGTCGAGACCGTCGAGGCGGGCTGGAACACCCTGGTCGGCCTGGACCGCGACGCGGCGCTGGCCGCGCTGGCGGCTCCGGTCCCCGAGGGAGAGCGCCCCGAGCTGTACGGGGGAGGCCGCGCGGCCGCGCGGATCGTGGACGTGCTCTCCGCCTACACTCCCGGGCCATGAAGATCGGCATCGTAGGACTCGGGTACGTAGGGCTGCCGCTGGCCCTGGCCTTCGCAGAGGAGGGCCACACGGTTGCAGGGGTGGATTCCGACCCCCGGCGAGCGGCTGCCCTGGAGAGGGGCGAGAGTTACATCGAGGACGTGTCCTCCGAGCGGCTGGCCGCCATCGCCGACAAGCTGTCCGCCGGGACCCGTTACGCCGAGCTGGCGGACTGCGACGCGGTCCTGATCGCGGTGCCCACCCCCCTGACCCGCAACCGCGAGCCCGACCTGGGCCCGCTGGTCTCCGCCGGCACCTCGCTGGCCGGCGTGTTGCGCGAGGGCCAGCTCGTGGTGCTGGAGTCCACCACCTACCCCGGGACCACGCGCGAGCGCCTCGTGCCCATGCTCGAGGAGTCCGGCCTGGCCGCCGGCCGCGACTTCAACGTGGCCTTCTCGCCCGAGCGGATCGACCCCGGCCGCACCGACTACACGATGCGCAACACGCCGAAGATCGTCGGCGGTCTGACCGACGCCTGCCTGGACCGGGCGGTGGCCCTGTACTCGGAGGTCTGCGACCGCGTGGTGCCCGTCTCGGGCCCGGAGCCGGCTGAGCTGTCCAAGCTGCTGGAGAACGTCTTCCGCTCCGTGAACATCGCCCTGGTCAACGAGCTGGCCATGCTGTGCGAGCGCATGGGCATCGACGTGTGGGAGGTCGTGGACGCCGCGGCCACCAAGCCCTACGGCTTCATGCGCTTCGACCCCGGCCCCGGCATGGGCGGCCACTGCCTGCCCGTCGACCCGTTCTACCTGGCCTGGAAGGCCCGCGAGTACGGGCAGCCCACCGAGTTCGTGGAGCTGGCCGGCGAGGTCAACCAGCGCATGCCCGAGTTCTGCGTGGAGCTGGTGGCCACGGCCCTGAACGACCACTCCAAGTCCGTCCGGGGCTCCCGGATCGCCATCATCGGCGTGTCGTACAAACAGGGGGTCGGAGACCTGCGCGAGTCGCCGGCGCTGAAGATCATGCGCCAGCTCGACGCCCGCGGCGCCGAGCTGGTCTACCACGACGACTTCGTGCCCGGCCTGATCGACTTCGAGCTCGAGAACCTGCCGCTCGACGAGGCGCTCGAGAACGCCGACTGCGCGGTGATCGTGACCGCGCACCCGGGCCTGGACATAGAGGGCGTGGTCGCGGGAGCACCGTCCGTCGTGGACCTCCGTGGTGTCACGCGCGGCATCGAGTCCCCACACGTGGTGCGGCTTTGAGCCAGGAGCTGGTGAAGGTCGGCGTCGTCGGGCTGGGCTACTGGGGCCCCAACCTGGCGCGGAACTTCGACCGCCTGCCGGACGTGGAGCTGTCCTGGCTGTGCGATGCCGACGACGACCGCCGCGGCTCGCTGGCGCAGATGTTTCCCGACGCCCGCGAGACCGCCGACCTGGCCGAGATGCTGGCCGACCCCGAGCTGGACGCGGTGGCCGTGGCCACGCCAGTGCCCTCGCACGCCGCCGTGGCGGAGCAGATCCTGGGGGCGGGAAAGCACTGCTTCGTGGAGAAGCCGCTGGCCCAGACCGTGGCCGACGCCGAGCGCACCGTGGCCGCCGCGGAGGAGGCCGGCAAGGTCCTGATGGTCGGGCACCTCCTGGAGTACCACCCCGGCCTCGAGATGCTGAACAGCCTGGCCAGCGGGGGCGAGCTGGGCGACATCCACTACATCTACGGCAACCGCCTGAACCTCGGCAAGCTGCGCGCCGAGGAGAACGCCCTGTGGAGCCTGGGCGCCCACGACGTGTCCGTGCTGCTGCGCCTCGCCGGCGAGGAGCCGTACGAGGTCAGCGCCAAGGGCGAGGCCTACATGCGCCCGGGCGTGGAGGACGTGGTGTTCTGCTTCATGCGCTTCCCCTCGGGGCTGGCCGCCCACCTGCACCTGTCATGGCTGGACCCGCACAAGGAGCGCCGGTTCACGGTCGTGGGGTCGAAGAAGATGGCCACGTTCGACGACATGGAGCTGGACCGCAAGCTGACCATCTACGACAAGGGCTTCGACCAGAGCGCCACCTCGTACGGCGAGTACATCACCCGCTCCGGGGACACCCACAACCCGCGCGTGCCCAATGACGAGCCGCTGCGGATCGAGTGTGCGCACTTCGCCGATCGTGTGCGCGACGGCCAGGCGCCGCGCTCGGACGGGGCCAGCGGCCTGCGTGTGGTCAAGGTGCTCGAGCAGCTCCAGGAGTCACTGGACGAGAGCCGCCGTGCTCAGTCCGTCTGACCGCGCCCCCGGCCTGCTGCTGGGGGAGGGTGTGCAGGTCCCGCGCGTGATCCAGATCGGCGGCAACGTGGTCATCCACGCCGGCGCCTCCCTGGGCCACGGCGTGCGGCTGCAGGACGGCGTGATCATCGGCAAGCCGCTGGCGCTCGGGCCCCAGTCCACCGCCGCGGCCGCCGAGGGCGTCCAGCTCACCGAGCTGGGAGACGGGGTGACCGTGTGCGCCGGCGCGGTGGTCGTCGCGGGCGCGTCGGTGGGGGCGGGAAGCGTGATCGGCGACCAGTCCCAGGTGCGCGAGCGGGCCGTGATCGGCGAGCGCTCGGTCATCGGCCGCGGCAGCGCCGTGGACAACGACGTGACGGTGGGCGATCGTGTCCGTGTGCAGACCGGCTGTTACCTGACCGCCTACTCGGTGATCGAGGACGACGTGTTCGTGGCGCCGGGCGTGACGCTGACCAACGACGACACCATGGGCCGCCACGCACCCGACTACGAGATCCGCGGCGCCACGCTGCGGCGGGCCTGCCGCGTCGGTGGTGGCGTGGTGCTGACCCCGGGGGTCGAGATCGGCGAGGAGGCCTTCGTTGCGGCGGGCGCGGTGGTCACCCGCGACGTGCCGGCGCGGGCCGTGGTCATGGGCGTGCCCGCGCGGCAGGTGCGCGAGGTCGGCGACGAGGACCTGCTGGAGCAGTGGCGCTGAGGCGATCCCGCCGAGGGCCGCGCCCGGGCCCGGTGACCGTGGCGCTGGGGGTCGTCGCGCTGGTCGCGACGGCCACGGTCGTGGCCGTCGAGTACGGGCGTGTGTGGCGTCGCGGCAGCGCCCCGCTGCCGGCCGAGACCGAGGATCCGATCCGGGCGGCCGCGGAGGCGGCGGCCGAGACGGCCGAGGTGGTCCTGGTCGGCTACCGGGAGGGGTCGGTCCGCGAGAACGCGCTGCTCAACCTGCTGGTCTCCTTCTTCGGCACGTTCATCGTCGTGCGCACGGTCACCACGCTCCTGCGCGAGCGCCCACGCGTGGGCCCGTTCCAGAACGTGGTGCTGGGCCGCCGCCACATCCACCACTTCGTGCCCGGCATCGTGCTGGCCTTCGGCGCCGGCGGCGCGGCCATCGTGACCCACAACGACACGGTCAAGCGCTGGATGGCGCTGCCGTTCGGCGCGGGCATGGGCCTGACGCTGGACGAGTCGGCGCTGCTGCTGGAGCTGGACGACGTCTACTGGTCGGACGAGGGCATCCTGAGCGTGCAGATCACGCTGGCCGTGGCCGCCCTGATGGCCGCCACCGCGCTCGCCCTACGGCTGCTGCTGCGCGGCGAGCAGGAGGTACTGGCCTCCGACACGGCGCCCCGGTAGGGTGCCGCCGATGGAAGGAACGGGAGGCCAGGGGCCGTTCGGGCCGGGGTCGTCGGGCTTCGGGCCCGGCGGCGACGACGAGGACGAGAGGGATCGCGACCGGCCGGAGGCGCCGCGCGAGGAGCCGCCCCCGCCGCCCCCGCTGTGGGCACCGCCGGCGAACGCCGAGGCGCCCCCGCCCGGCCCCCAGAGCCCGGCCACAGGCCCCCAGAGCCCCGCTGCGGGGCCCCAGAGCCCCTCAGGGCCGCAGAGCCCGCCGCCCGGCCCCCAGAGCCCGGCAGCGCCCGGCCCGCAGGCGCCCGGCCCGCAGGCGCCCCCGCCCCCGCCCGGACAGGGGTACGGCGGCCCGGTGCCCCCCGGCGGCTGGCACCAGCCGGCGCCGGCGGCCATGCCCCAGGGTGAGCTGGCCACCTGGTGGAGCCGCGTCGGCGCGGCCCTGCTCGACGGGCTGATCCTGGCCGCGGGCCTGTTCGTGCTGATCCTCTTGATCGTGCTCGCCGCCGCCGCCAGCGACGTGCTCGGGATCATCGTCGGGATCATCCTGGGACTGGCCGCGGTGGTCATGTACGTCGGCTACGGCGGCTTCTTCATGGCCCGCGATGGCGCGCACAACGGCCAGACGCCAGGCAAGCAGGCGGTGGGCATCCGGGTCATCCGCGACAACGGCCAGCCGTTCGACCTCGGCCACGGCATCCTGCGCGAGTTCGTGGTCAAGATCATCCTGTTCGGCTGGGTCGGCGGGTTCTTCTTCTCGATCCCGCCGCTGCTCGATGTCCTGTGGCCGCTGTGGGACGACAGCAACCGGGCGCTGCACGACATGATCGTGAGCACCCACGTCGTCAAGTCCTAGCGGCGGCGCCTAGGCGCTGGCGGACTGGCGCGTGACCGAGGACGCCGACTCGGTCCAGATGATCTGCTCGCGGCCGGGGCCGACGCCCACGGTCACGACCGGGATCCCCAGCTGCTCCTCGATGAAGGCCACGTAGGCGCGCGCGTTCTCGGGCAGGTCCTCCAGCGAGCGGGCGCCGGTGATGTCCTCGTGCCAGCCCGGCAGCTCGACCGTCTCGCCGCGCACGTGGTGCAGCACGGACTGGTGGTAGGGGAACTGCTCGAAGCTGGCGCCCTCCGGTCCCGAGTAGCTGGTGGCCACCGGCAGCGGGTCGATGCCCGTCAGCACGTCGAGCTTGGTCAGCACCAGACCGGTCAGGCCGTTCACGCGCACCGCGTAGCGCAGCGCTACCAGGTCCAGCCAGCCGCACCGGCGTGCCCGGCCGGTGGTGGTCCCGAACTCGTGGCCGGCCTCGCGCAGGCGGTCGCCCATCTCGTCGTGCAGCTCCGACGGGAACGGCCCGGCCCCCACGCGCGTGCAGTAGGCCTTGGAGATGCCCCACACCTCGTCGATGGACTTGGGACCGACCCCTGCGCCCACGCACGCGGCGCCTGCGACCGGGTTCGAGGAGGTCACGAACGGATAGGTGCCGTGGTCGATGTCCAGCAGGGTGCCCTGGGCGCCCTCGAACACCACCAGCCGGTCGCGGTCCAGCGCGTCCCAGGCGATCGGTGGAGTATCGGCGATGTGGGGCGCCAGCCGGTCGCCGAAGGCCCGGTAGTCCTCGGTCATCTGGTGCAGGTCCAGGCTCGGGTCCTTGATGAAGTCGCGCAGCAGCGGTGCCTTGGGCTCCATGGCGGCGGCGATCTTCTGGCGCAGGATCTTCTCGTCGAGGAGGTCCTGTACGCGGATGCCCAGGCGGGAGGCCTTGTCGGCATAGCAGGGGCCGATGCCGCGCTTGGTTGTGCCGATCTCGCGCTTGCCCAGCCTCGCCTCGCCCGCCCGGTCCAGCAGCAGGTGGTAGGGCATGATCACGTGCGCGTTCGCCGACACGCGCAGGCCGCTGAGGTCGATCCCCTGGCGGCGCAGGCCGTCGATCTCGCCGATCAGCACCTGCGGGTCCACCACGACCCCGTTGCCGATCACGCACGGCTTGCCCGGATACAGGATCCCCGAAGGGATCAGGTGGAACTTGAACGTCTCGCCCTCCCGGACGATCGTGTGCCCCGCGTTGTTGCCGCCCTGGAAGCGGATCACGGCATCGGCCTGCTCGGCCAGAAGGTCCACGACCTTGCCCTTGCCCTCATCGCCCCACTGGGCGCCGACTATCACCAGACCCGGCACAGCGAACGAGTCTAAGGACCCTGGACGCGCAGGTCCGGTCCCATGATCGGCAGCGGGTCGCCGCAGATCTCGGCCAGCCGCGACACCGTGCGCGCG
>DASQLM010000162.1:0-6356 GCA_035630015.1 Thermoleophilaceae bacterium
ACCATCCCCACGCGCAAGTCCGAGGTGTTCTCCACCGCGGAGGACTCGCAGACCAGCGTGGAGGTGCACGTGCTGCAGGGTGAGCGCGAGATGGCCACCTACAACAAGTCGCTGGGCAAGTTCCAGCTCACCGGGATCCCGCCCGCTCCGCGCGGCGTGCCCCAGATCGAGGTCGCCTTCGACATCGACGCCAACGGCATCGTGAACGTGACGGCGAAGGACATGGGCACGGGCAAGGAGCAGAAGATCGAGATCAAGGCGGGCTCGGGCCTGGACGACGCCGAGGTCGAGCGCATGGTCAAGGACGCCGAGACCCACGCCGACGACGACCGCCGCCAGCGTGAGCTGGTGGAGGCCCGCAACAACGCCGAGAACGCCGCCTACCAGGCCGAGAAGCAGCTCGAGGAGCTGGGCGACTCGGTCGACGCGTCCTCCAAGGAGGAGATCACGGCCGCCATCGCCGATGTGCGTGGCGTCCTCGAGTCCGAGGACCCGGCCGAGATCAACGCCAAGGCGGAGGCGCTGCAGACGGCCTTCCACAAGGTGTCGGAGGCCATGTACGCCAACGCCGCCGCCCAGCAGCAGGCCGATGACGCCGGCAACGGCGCCTCGGCCAACGGTGGCGACGCCGACGCCCCGGCCGAGGAGGAGGTCGTCGACGCCGAGGTGGTCGACGACTCCGAGGGTCGCTGATGAACGACGGATTCGGGACAGACCGCCGCGTGGACCAGTCCAAGCTGGGCGCGCGGCAGTCCTCCGATCCGGGCGAGAACACGGCGAAGATGTCCGTGATCCGCCCGGAGCAGCTGGAGGCCGAGCTCGAGGAGACCGAGGAGGGCGCCGACGAGGCCTCCTCCCCGGAGGAGCAGCCGGAGTCGGAGCTGGAGACGGCGGTGCGCCAGCGCGGGGAGTACCTCGCGCTGGCGCAGCGCACGCAGGCCGACTTCGAGAACTTCCGCAAGCGGGCCACGCGCGACACGGCCGCGGCCGGCGAGCGCGCCCGCAGCGGCGTGGTCAAGGAGCTGCTGCCGGTTCTGGACAACCTCGAGCGGGCGCTGGCGTCGGCCAACCCCGAGGAGGGCCACCTGGCGGGCGGCGTCGAGCTCGTGCACTCCGAGCTGGTGGGTGTCCTGTCGCGCAACGGCGTCGAGCAGTTCGACCCCAGGGGCGACAAGTTCGACCCGACCGATCACGAGGCGCTGACCGTGCGGCCCGAGGAGGGCACCGAGCCGGGCTTCGTGATCGAGACGGTGGAGAAGGGCTACCGCTCCGGGGAGACCGTGCTCCGTCCGGCGCGCGTGGTCGTGTCCGCGTAGGAGGCGGTGACCGGCGTGCCTGCCACGAAGAACCCATACGAGGCGCTCGGCGTCGACAAGAAGGCCTCCGACGAGGAGATCAAGAAGGCCTACCGCAAGCTCGCGCGTGAGTACCACCCGGACCACAACCCCGGCGACACGAAAGCCGAGGAGCGGTTCAAGGAGATCCAGACCGCGTACGGGATCCTGTCCGACCCCCAGAAGAAGAAGGAGTTCGACTCCGGCGGCGGCATCTTCGGCGGCGGGTTCGACCCGGGCTCGTTCCGCACCGGCGCGCCGGGCGCCGGCTTCGGCGGCGGCATCGGCGACATCCTGTCCGACCTGTTCGGCAGTGGCGGCGGCCCCGGCCGCGGCGGCCCCGCGTCGCGGCCCGAGCGCGGCGCCGACCTCGAGACCGAGGTGCACGTCTCGTTCGACCAGGCCATGGAGGGCGCGCAGGTCCCCGTCAGCGTGTCCATGTCCGCGCCCTGTCCCACCTGTCACGGCACGGGGGCCAAGCCGGGCACCACACCCAAGGTCTGCAGCCGCTGCCACGGCCGCGGCGTCGAGGCCGAGTCGCAGGGGCTGTTCTCCATCTCCCAGCCGTGCCAGAAGTGCGGCGGCACCGGCACCGAGATCACCGATCCGTGCCCCACCTGCCACGGCGCGGGCCACACGCGCCAGGTCAAGCGCTACAAGGTCAACATTCCCGCGGGCGTGCGCGACGGCAGCCGCGTGCGGCTGGCCGGCAAGGGGGAGGCGGGCCGCAGGGGCGGCCCGCAGGGCGACCTCTACGTGGTCACGCGCGTGGCCGACTCCAAGCTGTTCCGGCGCAAGGGCGACAACCTCGAGGTGGACGTCCCGGTCACGATCCCCGAGGCCATCCGGGGCGCGACCATTGAGGTGCCCACGCTGAACGGGTCGAAGCGCATTCGCGTCGCGCCCGGCACCCAGCACGGCACCGTGCAGCGCCTGCGCGGCGAGGGGCCGCCCCGCCTGGGCGGCCGCGGCCGCGGGGACATCCACTACCGGCTCACCGTCGACGTGCCCAAGTCGCTCTCGGACGAGCAGCGCGAGGTCGTCGACGAGCTCGCGGCGGTCATGGACGAGGACCCGCGCGCGGGCATCTTCGGCAAGGGGAGCGCTTGATGGCCGGCGAGCGCGAGCGCGGCGTCTACATGATCTCGGTGGCCGCCGAGCTGGCGGGCATGCACCCGCAGACGCTGCGCATCTACGAGTCGCGCGGCCTGATCCAGCCCAAGCGGTCGCCGAAGAACACGCGCCTGTACTCGGACGAGGACGTCCAGCGGCTGCGCCGGATCCAGCAGCTGACCTCCGAGCTGGGCATGAACCTGGCCGGCGTCGAGCGGGTGTTCGAGCTCGAGCAGGAGGTGGCGCGCATGCGCCGCCGGCTGAACAACCTCGAGCGCGCCGCCGAGCGCGCCCAGGAGGAGCTGCGCGGTGAGATCGCCCGGGTGCGCCAGGCCGCGAAGGCGGAGCTGGTGCGCTACGAGCCGCCCGGCCAGGCCCTGACGCCGGCCAACGCGCCCGGCGTGCGGATCCGCGTCCGCCGCGGTCGCTGAAAAGTCCACTCCCCAGGTTTGGCCACACCCCGGCCCTGGGGAAGCTCTCCAGGCACCGTCAATCGCGACCAGAGGCGCCTCCACGGATGGACACCACGCTCGACCCCCTTCGCAATTCCGAGCTGCACCGGGCTCTGGCCTTCGCCCGCGCGCGTGAGACGTACCCCGGCCTGCCGGGCGAGCTCCTGCTCGAGCTGTGCGACGCGGCCTGGTCGCGGTCGGCCGGCGACACCCGCGACGGCGGCGCCCTGGAGCGCTTCGAGCGGGCCCTCGACGTGGTGGCCCGCAGCTACCGCGTCGGCGGTGGGCGGCTGACCGTCAGCGAGGTGGCCGAGGACGCCATCCCGCTGGCCGCGCTGCAGCCCTACATCGATGCTCAGAAGCGGCGCCCGGCGCCGGTCGAGCCCCACCCCGAGCCCGTGGCGGCCCCGCCCCGGCGCACGCTGGCCGACAAGCTCTCACGCGTCCCCCGGATCGCGCCCGCGCCGCTGGGCGTCTCGCTGGCCGCCGGCGTGTTCGGCGTCACCGCCGCCGCGCAGGCCGGCGTGCTGGACCAGACGCCGCTGGCGCCGCTGTCCTTCACGGATCGCACCGAGGCGCCCGCGCCCTCCGGGCAGGCCGCGCCGGCGTCCGACCGCCGGGCCGGCGGCGACGCCGCCCAGGGCGCCTCCGGCTCGTCCTCCGCACCGGCCGACGGCGGCTCCGCCTCGTCGTGGGTCGGCGAGCTCGCGTCCAGCCAGGCGGCGGCCGGAGGCGACGACGACTCCGCCCCGGCGGCCACGTCCGAGCCGACGGCGGCCGGCGGCCCCGCAGTGGCCCAGGACCTGGCCGGTCCGACCGGCGGGACCCCCGTGGCCGCCGCGCCCACCCTGGTGGCGGCGCCCGCGCCCGCTCCCTCCGCTCCGGCCGAGGCGGCCCCCGTGTCCGTTCCCGCCCGCGAGCGCCCGGCGATCGAGCTGCCCGCGGTCTACGTCGACCTCGGCCCGGACGACCAGGAGGAGGGCGACGAGGACGCCGCGCCGCCCACCGAGGAGCAGCAGGAGCACCCGGGCCAGCCGCCCGTGGGAGTGCACTTCCCCAGCCTGCACCTGCCCGGAGGCGTGGTCGTCGAGATCCCGCAGGCCGGCCAGGGCGAGGAAGAGGTCGGCCAGGACCAGCCCGACAAGGGCGAGGAGGCCCCGCCAGAGGAGCAGCTCACGCCCGAGGAGCTGGCCGGCGGCGAGGAAGACTCCTCGGAGACCCAGCTGCCCGGTGAGGACGACCTTGGTGGCCAGGTGCCCGAGGAGGACCTTCCCGAGCAGCTGCTGCCGGCCGAGGAGTCGCCCGACGGCGTCGCCGAGCGGGTGCCCGCCGCCGTTCCGGACGTCGCACCCCCGGCGCCGCCGGTTCCCGCCCCCGCTGCTCCGGCCGCGCCGCCGGCGCCCGCACCGGTGGCCACGCCGCCCGCTCCGGCCCCCGCGCCCGCGCAGCCGGCTCCCGCTCCGGCCCAGCCGCAGCCGCCGGCTCCGCAGCCGCCGGCGCCCGCGGCCTAGCGCTCGCCGGTCAGTTCCAGCTCGAAGCGGAAGGGCCCGGCGCCCACGCTCAGCTTCCTGGCCTCCGCCGGCACCGCCGGCACGAAGGCCGTGTCGCCGCGCAGGTGCTCGCCGGCCAGCCAGCCACCGCCCTGCGGCGTGTACGCCGTCCCTACGTCGTCCCAGAGCGTGAACGACTCGGGCGGCCGGTGCCCGGCGCGCTCGGCCGCCGCCCCCCGCCCGCGCGGGGCCACGAAGATCCACCGCAGCAGCACGCCGTCGTCGTAGAGCTCGGCCGCCAGCAGGTGCAGGCCGGGCGCCTCGGGATGTGCCGGCGCCGTGACCACATGGCGCAGCTGCGTGCCCTCGAACGGGGCGTAGGTGGTGCTGGTGATCTCGCGCAGCCGCTCGAAGAACTGGTCGCGGTCGCCCTCGCTGACCAGGTCCAGCGCGGCCAGCGTCTCGAAGGCCACCGTCACGTTCACCACCGCCTGGTCGGCCTCGGTGCGCACCAGCCCGGGGTCCAGCGGCCGCCGCGGGGTGGACTCCACCCGGGTCAGGTTGTCGCGCAGCACCCCGAGGGCGCGCCGGCGCAGCTTCTCGCGGTAGCCCGCGACCGTGTCCTCCGGCGCCGCCGGCTCCTCTGCGGGCTGGTCGCCGGCGTCCGTCACGCCGCGGCGGCTGCGGGCTCGCGCAGCCGGCGGTCCACGATGCGCGCGGCGCGCCGGCCGTCGGCGATCGCGCTGACGATCAGCGACTGGCCCATGCGGGCGTCGCCGGCGGAGAAAACGGCCTGGCGCGACGTGGCGAACAGCGGCGCGGCGATGTTGCCGCGCGCGTCCAGGTCCAGCCCCAGGCCGGCGATCACGCCGTCGTGCTCGGGGTGGGTGAAGCCGATGGCCACCAGGCACAGGCCGGCCTCCTCGACGAACTCCGAGCCGGGCACCGGCTGCAGGTCGCGCGAGGACTTGCCCTGCACCCGCCGGCCGTGGACCCGGGCGATGTGGCCGTTCTCGCCCTCGATCTCGGTGATCTGGGTGCCGAAGCGGCGCTCGCCGCCCTCGTCGAGGGCATAGGTGGTGGCGGTCCGGCGCGGCGACTCGGGCCACGGGCTCTCCTCGTAGCGCCCGCCGGCGGGCAGCGGCCGGTAGACGTCCAGCATCAGCGTGGACTCCGCGCCCTCGCGGTTGGCGCTGGACAGGCAGTCCATGCCGGTGTCGCCGCCGCCGATGATGACCACGCGCTTGCCGGCGGCCACGATCTCGCGATCGGGCAGCGGGGCCTCGCGGCCCTCCTCCCGGGCCACGGCGCGGTTGCGCTGGTAGAGGTAGTCCATCGCGAAGTGCACGCCGTCCAGGTCCGAGCCGGGGATGTTCAGCTCGCGCTCGACGCGCGAGCCCACGCACACCACGACGGCGTCGTGCTCGGCGGCCAGCTCGTCGGGGTCCAGGTCGGTGCCGACCTCGACGCCGTAGCGGAACTCGATCCCCTCCTCCTCCAGGACCTTGACCCGGCGGTCGATGATCCACTTCTCCATTTTCGCGTCGGGCACGCCGAAGCGCATGAGCCCGCCGGGGCCCTCGTCGCGTTCGTAGACGGTGACCTGGTGGCCCACCGCGTTCAGCTCCGCGGCGGCGGCCAGGCCCGACGGGCCCGAGCCGATCACGGCCACCGTGCGTCCGGTGCGCTCGGGCGGCGGCTTCGGGACGACCCAGCCCTCCTCGAAGCCGCGCTCGATGATCGAGTACTCGATCTGCTTGATCATCACAGGGTCGTCGGCGATGTCCAGGACGCACGCCGACTCACACGGCGCGGGGCAGACCAGGCCGGTGAACTCGGGGAAGTTGTTGGTGGCGTGCAGCTGGTCCAGCGCCTCGCGCCAGCGGCCCTCGCGCACCAGGTTGTTCCAGTCCGGGATCAGGTTGCCCAGCGGGCAGCCGTTGTTGCAGAACGGCACGCCGCAGTCC
>DASQLM010000163.1:0-3766 GCA_035630015.1 Thermoleophilaceae bacterium
GGGCAAGCTGCGCACGTGCCTGTTCTCGCTGCACGAGACCGACCTGCGCGAGCCGCTGCGCTCCGGCGCCTCCGACGACGAGCTGGAGCGGATCGTGCGCGACGCGGTGTGGCGCAAGGAGCTCAAGCACCACGTGGGCGAGAAGGGCTTCCGTCAGCCTGCCCGCAGCATGAGCGCCATCGGCGGCTGACGTGCCCGAGATGTCCACGGGCGAGATCCGGGAGTTCCTGACCCACGGCACCCGCACCGGCAAGCTGGCGGTGCTGACCCCGTCCGGCCATCCGCACGTGATGCCGATCTGGTTCGTGCTGGACCCCCCATGCGGGGGGCAGGCGGCGTGGGACATCGTCTTCAACACGGGCGCGAAGACCGTGAAGGGCAAGCACATCCTGAGCGACGGCCGGGTGTCGCTGGCCGTGGACGACGAGCAGCCGCCGTTCGCCTACGTGCACATCCGCGGCACCGCGACGGCCGAGGACAACCCGCCGGACATGCTCGAGTGGGCCACCCGCATCGGCGCCCGCTACATGGGCGAGGACCGCGCCGAGGAGTTCGGCCGCCGCAACGGGGTGCCGGGCGAGCTGCTGGTGCGGCTGACGCCCGAGCGGGTGATCGCGGAGCGCGGCGTGGCGGACTGACGTGGGCGCCATGTCCAGCGCCGAGGCCGTGTTCTGCCGCTCGGCCCCGTGGCGCGGGTTCGCGCGCCGGGTGGTGCTGCCCTGGGTGCTGGGCGACGACGGCGACTCGCTCGGCCCCGAGGTGCTGGAGATCGGCGGCGGCAGCGGGGCGATGGCCCAGGCGCTGCTGGAGCGCCACCCGCACATCCGCCTGACGCTGGCCGACATCGACCCGGAGATGGCCGCGGCGGCCCGCAGGCGCCTGGCACCGTTCCGCGACCGGGCAACGGTGACCGTGGGCGACGGCACGCGGCTGGACTTCCCCGACGACTCGTTCGACACCGTCTGCTCGTGGCTGATGCTGCACCACACCATCGCCTGGGAGCGCGTGCTGGGCGAGGCCGCGCGGGTCACCCGGCCCGGCGGGACGATCGTGGGCTACGACCTGACCGACACGGCGATCGCGCGCGTGGTGCACCGGCTGGACCGCTCCGAGCACCGGCTGCTGCGGCCCGCCGAGCTGGAGCGGGAGCTGGGCCGGCTGGGCTCCCCCTCCCCGGTCGTGGAGCGCGCGCTGGGCGGCACGACGATGCGCTTCCGCGCCCGGGCGGCGTGAGCGGCTACACGCTGATCGTGCGCGCCGGCGCGCGGGTGAGAAAGCACCGCCACGAGCGCCTGGACGAGGCGCTGGCCGGCCTGCGGCGGACCGGCGAGGAGTTGGCCACCTCGGCCCCCTCGCGGGCGGTGGGCGGCAAGCTGATGCGCCGCTTCGACCCGGTCCAGCAGGTGGTGGCGCGGCTGGAGCTGAAGGGGCCCGGGGTGCGCGCCGGCGTTGACGTCCGCGGCGACGGCTCCGTGGAGGCGTTCACCGGGCGGCTGGGGCGCACGCTGGTGCACCAGCAGCCGGGCGAGTCGCCCTACGACGCGCTCGCGCGAGAGCTCGGGGTATAACGCCGGGCATGGCCGAGCAGGAAGACGACGGCGGTTACCGCGGCAACCGGGTACCCCTGCCCAGGGGCGCGCGGCCGCCCATGCGCGTGTTCGTGAACGGCGTCCGCCAGCAGGAGGGCACGGACTTCACGGTCCAGGGCCGCGAGCTGGTGTTCACGCGCGAGCTGGCCAAGGAGCGCGTCGGCTTCTGGCGCTGGACGGCCATGTTCTTCGCCCTGTTCGGCAGCTATGGGCGCAACGACACGGTGGACGTGCACTACAAGGTCGACGGCCGCGACCAGGTGGCGGCCGGGCTGCAGATCGCGCCGCCCGAGGAGGGCTGAGGCCCTAGCCGGGCGGCTCGGGGTAGACGAGCCCGTGCTCCTCGCACAGGCGCGGCACGCTCTCGGGCTGGAACTCGATGCCGTAACGAACGCCGAGCTCGCCCAGCGCGGCGGGATCGGGCTCCGCGCTGCCCATCAAGGCCCCGAGCTCATCGAAGAAATGCTCGAAGCCCCCGGGCGAGATGATCTCCAGGATCCGGCACGGCTCGTCGCCGGCGTTCCAGAACGTGTGCCACTGCTCGCGCGGCTTGAAGGCCAGGTCGCCAACCTCGGCGTAGACCACGTCGTCACCCAGCAGGGCGCCCATCCGGCCTTCGAGCACGAAGGAGTACTCGTCCTCACGCGAGTGCTTGTGCACCGGGGCGGCCAGCGCCCGAGGAGGCATCGGGTGCTCGACCAGCGAGAACCCGCCACCCGTCTCCTCGGTCCAGGCCATGATTCGGGCGCCGATCGAGCCCAGGTCGACCGCCTTGCCCTCGCCGGGGCCCACGATGCGCGGACCCTGCGAACCATCGAAACGCTCCAGGTGACCAGCACCCATGGTCCGAACCTACCTCAGCGAGCGCGGCGCGGGCAACCGTCCCAGCGCCGCCCGGTACCGGTTCATCGACGCGCGTCGGAAGTCGCCGTGGGTCTGGCGGCGCAGCCGCGCCACCTTCTCGCGGTGCAGCGGGCTGGACAGGCTCTCGGCGTGACCGATCACGTTCCTGGTCGCGATGCCGTAGCGGCCCTGGAGCCACCGGGTCAGCCGCAGCGACGCCCTGCGCTGGCGGCGGTTGCCCAGCACCTGCCCGTCGCTGGTGCCCACGTGCTCGATGCCGATGGCCACGTGGTTCAGCCCCACCGTATGGCGGCACATGAGCGTGTCGCGCACCAGCCGGTGGACGCTGCCGTCGCGGTCGATCACGTAGTGGGCGCACACGCCGGGCAGCTCGCCGAGCTCCGCGTCGCGCTGGTTGCGGGCGAAGGTCTGGAAGGCGGACTGGAACGAGTTGGAGGCCGTGAAGTGCTCGACGACGACCCTCGGCTTGAGCAGGTCCGAGTCGATGCCATAGTGGCGGCGGGCGTATGCGCGCATCTGCACGCGCCGGCCGGCGCCGTAGGGGATCGGCGTGGAGCGCACCCGGGGCGGGGCCACCGCCCGGGCCAGCGACAGCACCGCGCCGCGGTGGCGCCGCACGCCCGCGCGCGACAGACGGCCCGCCGGCAGCTCCACCACGAAGGCGGTGTCGCCGCGGAAGGTGGTGTTCTGCCAGCGGGTGGCGGTGCCCGGCAGCGGGTCGATGCCACGCCAGGGCAGGCGGCCGGCGCGGGCGTAGAGGCGGGTCAGGAACGGGTCGCCGCCCGAGCGATCGACCAGCCGCATGTGCTGGTGGTAGTAGAGGGTCACCCGCGGGCGCAGCTTCGAGATGTAGTTGGACAGGCCCCGGCTCTCGGGCTCCGACAACGGGCCGGCGCCCGGGAAGTAGGTGTCGAAGGGGCGGCCGCCGCCGCGCCAGCCCACCGGCCAGTTGCGGTTCAGGTCCACCCCGCGGGCGTTCTGGCGCGAGTCGCGGGCGTCGCCGTCGGGGTTCACCGAGTCCACCAGCACGATCCGGACGCCGCGCGGCGGGGTGGCCGAGCGCAGCGCGCGCAGCACCGGGACCCCCGCCCGCTCGTTGCCGTGGATGGCCCCCACGACCAGGATCGTGCGCGCCGCGCGGGCGCTCCCGATCCGGCGCGCCACGATCGCCCGGCCCCGCTCGGAGTGGGCGATCACCTCGCGCGGAGGCATGTCGGCCGCCAATGGCATGCCCGGGAAAGTACCCTTCCGCGGATGCGCATCGACCAGATCCTGGAGCGGCTGGACCGCCCCGTCTTCTCGTTCGAGTTCTT
>DASQLM010000164.1:0-2109 GCA_035630015.1 Thermoleophilaceae bacterium
TTGGTGCGGGCGGCGGCGGCCTTCACGCGCCCGAGCATCCGCACCACGGGGATCGGGACGCGTTCGCCCGACACCGGGAAGTTGTCCACTGCCTTGCTCGTCTCCGAGCCCCACAACTGCTGCCCTTCGGCCATCTGTTCCTTTCGGATCGCGGTGCGACCCCTGAGGCTATCCGTCGCGTCCTCCCGCCCGCAGGCCGCGCCGGAAGGCCGCCGAAGTGCGGTCGGCGCGCCGGGCCTCGGTCTCGATCCGCCGCACCAGCTCGTAGGCCAGGCCCTGATCGGGCAGCGAGCCGCGCCGCACCGCCCCGACCAGGTAGCCCAGCTGCTCGGCGGCCGGGCCGTCGGGGTCGCGATCGGCCCGGTCGGCCAGTCTCTGCGCCGCGTTCACGTAGCCGGTGCCGACGTCGCGCAGCTGCCCGCCGTCCTCCGCGTTGGCCAGGCACTCCGACAGCGGCGTGTCGTCCATGCGCACCTCGCCCGGTGCCGCCTCCAGCGCCGTCAGCACCGCGGCGGGCCCGCCGCGGCACGCTTCCGCCAGCGGCGGATCCTCCTCGCGGGCGCAGCCGGGGCCGAACGCCAGCGCGGCGCCGGCGCACACCACGGACAGCGCTCGCCGCATCACAGCCGCGATCCTACGGTCCGGAGGCCCCGGGCGTTCGCGCTCGGTTGGCCGCCAATCCACTGCAATACGTCTCCACACCCGGCGGCGGGCCTCCGGCCGTGGTGATATCAGCGGTGGAAACCGCCCATCCGTGCAGCAGGGGGTCTCACCAGCATGGCCGCTCTCATCAAGATCGATCACAGCTTCACGTCCGTGGCCGGGCGCGCGAACGCCATCCGGTTCTGCTCCCGCTGTGGCGAGCCGGCCGAGGAGCCGCCCCGTGACGACGAGGGCCTGCCGCCGGCGCGCGTGTGTCAGGCCTGCGGGATGGGGATGCTCCTGAGCTGCGCCCGCGAGGCGCTGCCGGGCGCCGGCGCGGCCTTCCTGATCGCCACCGTGGACGCCACGGTCAGCGCACTGAGCGAGTCGGCCGAGCCCATGTTCGGCGTCGAGCAGAGCGTGCTGGGCCTGCCCCTGGGCGACCTGCTGACCAGCCCCATGGGCGACGAGCGCCTGGTGCGCACCGTCACCCAGGCGGCCATGCGCCCGCGCGAGCCCGCGGTCATGCCGGTGCGCGGGCTGGGCCCCGACGCCGGCGCCGTGGGCACGATGGCCGCCCGCATCTCGACCTGTGGCCGCCCACGCGCGGCGCTGATCACGGTCGAGCCCAGCGGTTTCGGCCGCCGATAGACGGAATCCGCTGCAAAAACCCCTGCACTGTTTGCGGAAGTGGGGCAGACTTGTCACAAACCTCTCAAGTCCGGCGCAGCTTCGGCCGAAAAGCTGTGCAGGCACACCGCCGGCGAGTGGGTGCACTGAGTTCTCTGTACAAACCGTGCCCACTGACGTGGTGGGAAGGGAGACCAAGTGAGCGGGATCAGGACCAACGCTGCTGCTGAGTTGCTGGGGGTCAGCCCCAACACGCTCCGCAGCTGGGAGCGCCGCTTCGGCTACCCCAAGCCCCGCCGCACCTCCGGCGGCCACCGCCAGTACGAGCTCGTCGAGCTCGAGGCGCTGCGCCGCGCCCTGCTGGAGACGCACAACATCTCCTCGGCGATCGAGGTGGCCCGCCAGCGTGGCGAGGGTCCCAGCTCGCCCAGCCGCCTGCTGGACGCCTTCGACCATTTCGACGAGCAGTCCGCCGACCGCGTGATGGAGGAGAGCCTGGCCGTGCGCTCGGTGGACCGCACCGTCGAGGAGGTCCTGCTGCCCGCCATCGAGATGGCCGAGGGCCGCGACTCGCGCGAGGCCGAGTGGGAGCTGGCCTGCCGCTGGGCCACGGGCTGGCTCTACGCCGCCCGGCGCGTCGTCCCTCCCGCCTCCCGCGCGCAGGGCGTGATCCTGTTCGACTCCTCCGAGCGCCTGGACCACGAGTCGCTGCACGTGCAGGCCCTGGAGCTGGCCGTGCGCCGCGCCGGCTTCCGCTCCCTGCTGCTGAGCTTCGACCTCCCGCCCGAGCGGGTGGCGCGCGCCATGCGCGCCGTCGACCCGACCGCGTTCGTCTTC
>DASQLM010000165.1:0-21113 GCA_035630015.1 Thermoleophilaceae bacterium
TACCGCGCAAACGCCCCAAAGCTACTGCTGGGGAGTCGCGCCCGACCCGCCGGCTGCCCCGCCTTGGGCACCCTGCGCGTTCTGTGGCTTCTTGAGTTGCTTGACCTGGGCCTGCACCTGCTTTCGCTGGTCCGCCGGCGCCAGGTCGACGGCTTTCACCCCGGCCAGGTCGGCCGTGCGCGTGTCACCGGCCAGCGCCGCGTACTGGACCAGGTTCAGATACGCCTGGGCATCGTTCTCCTCGCGGGCGATCAGCTGCGCCGCCTCCATGGCCAGCTGCTTGCGGTTCAGCGCCGTGGGGTCGTAGACCTGTAGGGCGAGCCGGGCCAGCGAGGTGTCCGGCTTCTCCGGGTCCAGGGCGAGGTAAGCCTGCCAGTTCACGGCCGACTTGCGGAGGTTGGCCTTGCCGTCGTCGCTGAAGGCGCCGCTCTCGTTGGTCTGGGCGGTGGCCAGCTGGTAGTAGTCGCGCGCCAGCTGCTTGCGCACCCGCTCGTTGCGGGGGTTGGCCTTGAGCTTCTTCTCGTTCGAGTCGACGCGCTTCTCGATGATGCTGTTGCCGTTGTTCGCGTTGCCGCCCTCGCCGTTGAAGGCATCGAAGATGCCGCCCTGGACGTCACCGCCGATGCCGAACAGCACCAGACCGCCGCCCATCAGGATGGCGAGGGTCAGGTAGACGACCTGCACCATCCGGCGGCGCTTTCCCTGGAGGTCGAAGAGCATGGGCGACGCAGGGTAACTAAGAGTGGCTCAAGCGCTCTCGGCGCCCGCCAGCTCGGTGCTGGGCGCGTCGGGCTTGATCAGCGCGGCGGACAGCAGGATGCTGCCCTCGAAGAGGAGGATCAGCGGGATCGTCTCCAGCAGCAACGTCACCGGGTCGATCGTGGGGAGGAAGGCCGCCAGGATGACGATCACCAGGTAGGCGTAGCGGCGGTTCTTTCGCAGCTTCTTCGGCGTGGTCACACCGAGCTTGACCGCGGCCAGGATGGCGATCGGCACCTGGAAGCCCAGGCCCATGGCCAGCATGGTCAGCGTGGTGAAGCTGTAGTAGTCCCGTGCCCGGACCTGGGTGTTGAACTGATCCGAGTTGAAGTCCAGCAGGAACTGGATGGCTCCCGGCAGCACGACGAAGTAGCAGAACACCACGCCGGCTACGAACAGCACCGGCACCATGAGCAGCAGCGGTTGGGCGACCCTGCGCTCCTTGGGACTGAACGCCGGCAGGATGAACGAGTACACCTGGTACAGGATCACCGGCAGCGAGATCAGTATCGCGGCGTAGGCCGCATTCGTGAAAGTGGTGGTGAACTGCTCGGTGATGCCGAAGGTGATCGGCTCCTTGATGTTGTCCGGCAGCGGCTTGTTCACGATCTCGAGGATGAGCTCGTTCTGCCAGCCGCAGAACGCGAACGCGATGCCGAAGGCGATCACCGAGATGATCAGGCGCGTGCGCAGCTCGCCGAGGTGGTCGACGAGCGCCAGGCGCTCTTCGTGATCTATGGGTCGGAAGCGAGCCACGGGAGGGTCCGCTCGGTACCGGGGGTGCGGCCGGCCGGCTAGGCCGAGGTCTCAGACTTCTCGGCGCGCACGGTGGTGTCCGACTTCGTGTCGCCGGTGGTGATCTTCTTGTCGTCGTCGTCGCCGCTGACGGAGTCCTTGAAGGACTTCATGCCGCTGCCCAGGGACTTGCCCAGCTCCGGAAGGCGCTTCGGTCCGAAGATGACGAGGACGATCAGAAGGACGATGCCGATTTCGAGGGGTCCGATTCCCATGGTGTGCAGCTCCTAAGACGGGGGCGCGACTCGCGCTCTTCCGTTGTGCCGGTCGCGAGTCAAACTCTAGCTGGGTGTTGTTCGTCCCGGGGGCGCAAGAGGATCAGTCCTTGGACTTGAAGTTCTCGAAGAAGCGGCTGGCCGTGGGCTCGGTCTGGCCTTGGTACTTGCTCGTATTGGACTCCGAGCCGTACGGGCGGTCGACCGGACCGTCCATGCGCATGAACGAGATCTGGCCGATCGGCATGCCCTCGTAGATGGTGATCGGCAGGTTGGCCACGTTGGACAGCTCCAGCGTCAGGTTGCCCGAGAAGCCGCTGTCCACGAAGCCCGCGGTGGAGTGGATCAGCAGGCCCAGGCGCCCCAGCGAGCTCTTGCCCTCCAGGCGGGCCACCAGGTCGTTGGGGAGCGTCACGTGCTCCAGCGTCTGGCCCAGCACGAACTCACCCGGATGCAGGATGAACGGCTCCTCCCCACCGGCCTCGACCAGCTCCGTCAGGTCGTCCATCGGCTTGCGCACGTCGATGTACGGGTGGCGCTGGTTGTGGAAGACGCGGTAGCGGCTGTCCACGCGCACGTCCACGCTGGACGGCTGGATCAGCGAATCATCGAACGGGTCGATGACGATGCGGCCGGAATCGATCTCCGAGCGGATGGTTCGGTCGCTGAGAACCACGGGGCGCCGCAGTCTACGAGGACTCTCGGCCAGCCGGAGCGCGATCGCCTCAAGTCCGGCCCGTCGCTGCCGATACCGCACGCATGGAGCACCACCAGAGCGACCGCGAGCATTTCGTGAAGAAGGTCGTCCTGCCCAGCGGCAAGACGATCGAGGTGGTGTACTTCGACGAGCACGACGCCCCGCCGGCCAGCGAAGCCAGGGTCGATCGCGCGTGCGACCTGCACGTGTGCGTCCAGTGCGCCTCGCACCTGGCCTACCCCACGACCTGGGCCGAGGCCTCGGACGACAACTGGTCCGTGACCATCCGCTGCCCGGAGTGCGAGACCGTCCGCGAAGGCGAGTTCTCCCAGGAGGCAGTCGAGGCCTTCGATGAGGAGCTGGACGCCGGCACCGACGCGCTGACCGCCGACTACCGCCGCCTGATGCGGGCGAACATGGCCGACGAGGTCGAGCGCTTCGCGGCCGCCCTGGACGTCGGCGCAGTCCTTCCCGAGGATTTCTAGCTCTTGAGGGCTTCCGGCCCTCGCCTCTGAGAGCCACTCGAGCATCCGGCTCTCGTGAGCGGGCGGCTTCGCCGCCCTCCTAGGCCGCCCTCCTAGGCGTACCGCGCCACGACGCCGTCGGCCACCAGGCCGAGCGCGTGCAGGCGGTCCGCCGGCAGCTCGATCTCACCCAGGGCCGCCTTGGCCTCGGCCACGTAGCCCAGCGCCTGCTCGCGCGCGGTGCCCAGCGCCCCGGTCTTGGCGATCCGGTCGCAGACCGCGTCGGCCTGCGCCGGCTCGGTCACGAACGCGGCCAGGTCCATGTCCGCTAGGTCCGGGTCGCGCTCGCGGGCGATGATCAGCGGCAGGGTGACGGTGCCGTCCAGCAGGTCGGTGCCGCGGTGCTTGCCGGTCCGCTCCGCCGGGCCCGACACGTCGAGCACGTCGTCCAGGATCTGGAAGGCCAACCCGATGCGGCGGCCGAAGACCGCGAGCCCGTCGGCCGCGCCGGGCGAGTCGCCGAGCGTGGCGCCCAGGCGCGCGGCGGCGGCGAACAGGCTGGCCGTCTTGAGCTCGCAGCGCTCCAGGTAGCGGTCGGCGCTGACCGTGGCCGACCAGGCGTCGGCGCGCTGCATCAGCTCCCCGCGGGCCAGGGCCGAGGACGCGGTGGACAGCGCCTGCACCGCCGGGGCGCTGCGGGTGGAGGCCAGCTCGGCGAACGCGCGCGAGAACAGCAGGTCACCGGTGGCGGTGGCCGCCCCGCGGCCCCCGACGGCGAACACGGTGGGCACGCCCCGGCGCAGCCGGGCGGCGTCGAGGACGTCGTCGTGCACCAGCGTGGCCATGTGCAGCAGCTCCACCGCGGCGGCCGCCGACGTGACCGCATCGCCCTCGCCGCCGCTGAGCACCACGACCACGGGCCTCAGGCGCTTGCCGCCCGCCGCCAACGTGCCCGACGCGTGCCCCGCCAGCTCCGCGCCGTGCCCGGCGGCGACGTCGGCCAATCGCTTCTCGATGCGCTCCAGTGCCCGCTTCAGCGCCGGGCCGCCCGCATCGAGCACCGACGCCAGCGTGGCCGGCGTGGTGCTCAAGAAGATCCCCGCTGCGCAGCCGGCCGAGCCGGCTGCTTGCGCACGGCCGGCACGGTCCCGTGGTGCAGCGCGATGATCCCGCCCGCCGTGAGCACCCAGCCCACGTCCACGAGGCCGGCCGCCGCCAGGTGGGCGGCCAGCGGCTCGGGGCCGGGAAAGCGCCGCACCGAGCTGGGCAGGTAGGTGTAGGCCTCCGAGTCGCCGGCCAGGCGCCCGAGGACGGGCACGACGCGGTCGAACCAGAGCCGGAAGAACACGGACAGCGGGGGCTTCTGCGGCGTGGTGATCTCCAGCACCACCACGCGGCCGCCGGGGCGCACCACGCGCGCCATCTCGGAGAGGCCCAGGCTCAGGTCCGAGAAGTTGCGGGCGCCGAAGCCCACCGTGGTGGCGGCGAACTCGGCGTCCGCGTAGGGCAATTCCAGCGCACTGCCCTGCACGAACTCGATGCCCGGCTCCTTGACCCGGGCCAGCTCGAGCATGCCCTCGGAAAAGTCCAGCCCCACCACGCGCGCGTCCGGGCCCACGCGCCGGCGCAGCTCCACGGCCAGGTCGCCCGTGCCCGTGGCCACGTCGAGCACCGGGTCGCCCGGCGAGACACCGGCCAGGTCGGCCGCCCGCCTGCGCCAGTGCCGGTCCAGCCCGGCGGTCATGACCGTGTTCAGCCGGTCGTAGACCCGCGCGATCCGGTCGAACATGGCCTGGACCTGCGTCTCGGGCAGGGTCCCGGTCGCAGAGCTCAAGGAGACCTACTTGGTCTGGGACTCTTCGCGCAGGGAGGCCACGAAGTCGACCAGCTGGTCGAACTGCTCCGGGTTGTCCGTGCGCAGCGTCTCGTAGGACGGCATCGGCGACGTGGGGTTGACCAGCGTCCGGGCGATGGCGTCCTTGCCCAGGCGGTCACCGATGTGCGTCAGGTTCGGGCCAAGCGTGTTGCCGTTCTCGCCGATCTTGTGGCAGCCCAGGCAGCCCGACGAGGCGGTGACCATGGCCCCCTCCTTCAGCTGGGGCCTGGCGATGAACTCCGGCTCGACCTCGCTGGGCGGGCCGGCAAGGGCCCCGAGGACCGTCAGGTAGGCCATCGCGGCCACGGTCGCGGCGGCGGCCACCATGGCCACCGGCCGGCGCAGCGGATGCCGCTCCGGGCCGCGGTCGTAGAACGGCAGCAGCATGAGCAGCATGAGGCAGATGGTGGGGATGCCGATCGTGGCCACGAAGACCAGCGCCGGCGGCTTGACCACGCGCAGCAGCTCGAACAGGAAGAAGAAGTACCACTCGGGCCGCGGCGAGTAGGTGGTGGTCGTGGGGTCCGCCTTTGGGCCCAGCTCGGCGCCGAAGAGGATGGCCATCAGGATGATGACCGCCATCACGATCACTGCCATCAGCGAGTCCTTGGCCACCGCGTAGGGGAAGAACGGCTTGCCCTGGCTCTTGAGGATCGAGTACTCGCGCAGGTACTGCTCTCTCTCGGCCGCGTTCATCTAGATGTCTTCCCTGGAGATCGACTTCTTCTCCACCTTCAGCCAGGGCGGCGCGGTGGTTCCCAGCTTGGCCACCAGGTACAGGTGGGCGCCGATCAGCGCGCCGATCAGGCCGGGGATCAGCATCATGTGCATGGCGTAGAAGCGCGGCAGGGTGGTGGCGCCGAACTCGGCACCTCCGCGCAGGAAGTCCGCCAGGTAGGGCCCCATGATCGGGCCGGAGGCGTTGATGTTCACTCCCACGACCGTCGCCCAGAAGGACCGCTGGTCGAACGGCAGCAGGTAGCCGGTCAGGCCCATGGCCAGCGTCAGCGCGATCAGCACCACGCCGATGACCCAGTTCAGCTCGCGCGGGTACTTGTACGCGCCGAACACGAACGTGCGCCCCATGTGCAGGAAGATCAGGATGATCATCACCGTGGCGCCCCAGCGGTGCATGCCGCGCACCAGCTCGCCGAGGAACACCTCGTTGGTGATGTGCGCCGCCGACTCGTACGCCCGCGAGGTGTCGGGCTCGTAGTACATGGCCAGGAACACGCCCGTGACCGCCTGCGAGAGGAAGGCGAACATGGTGGCCGAGCCCAGCGTGTAGAACCAGTTGGTGCCCTTGGGCACCTTCCGGAATAGCATCGTGCGCGTCAGCGGGCTGACGCCGGTGCGCTCGTCGAGCCAGCCGACGACGGTCGCGCCGGCCTCGGCGCCCGTGTCCTTCAGCCCGTCGAGCTGGCTCGGCTTGCCGTTGCCGTTCTCGTCGCCGTTGCCGTTGCCGCCGTTCTTCTTCTCCTTCTCGCCCGGCCGCGGGGGCGCGGGGCGCAGGAACTTGGGCAGCGGAGGCACGAGCTTGCTCATGTGCTGGGCCGTGACGGGTACAGGTACTGCCACAGGCCGTCGAGGTGGTTCGACGGGTCGCGCGGGCTGAAGCGGCGCAGCTCGGAGTTCACGGAGAAGCGGTCACCCACCTCCACCCGGCCCTTGCGCACACGGGTGTAGAAGCGGTCGAGCGGGCGCACCGGCGGGCCGCCGGCCACCTTGCCCTCGAAGTCGTAGACGCCGCCGTGACAGGGGCAGACGAAGCGCTGGGAGGCCTGGATGTAGCGCACCGGGCAGCCCAGATGCGCGCAGCGGGTGGAGATGGCCACGTACGGCTGCGGGGCCTTGTCGTTCTCCTTGTCGCTGGGGCTCGGGGAGTCGCGCTTGGGGTTGTACTTGCGCATGTACACGGTGGTCTTTCCGGCCTCGCCGATGGAGGCGACGATGTTCATGACCCGGGGCACGTAGAACTGGTCGTTGAAGTCCCGCTCGGGGCCGACGTCCTGCCAGGTGTCCGGCGTCGAGTCCTCGAGCATCGGCCCGAGCGCGAAGCCCAGGCTCGGCAGGAGGAAGGCCGCCGCGGCGATGCCGCCCGCCGCCTGGCCGCCGATGGTGATGGCGCCACGCCGCGTGACCGTCTCGCCCTGGAAGGCGCCGGGCATGCCGCGGTCTTCCGTGTACCGGGACTTACGGCGGTTCTTGCTCTTGGGGGAGTCGGAGGGGGCCATGAAGCGAGTGCGCCGATCCATTCAACGCCGACGGAACAATAGAGTCAACATGGCTACGGGTGTCACGAGGTCGGGGTGGCAGGCAGTTCGCGCCAAGTCGCCATCGCGCCCGCCCCACCCTGCCGCGAGAGTGCCTGCGCGGTCGCATTCCAGAGCGTTTCCGCCCGCTCCGGCGTGCCTTCCGCGTGCGCCCGCGCGGTCAGCGTGATCAGGTCGGACAGCTCGGCCACGGCGTCCAGGTCGCCGCGCTCGGACAGGCGGGCCAGCCCGAGGGCGTACAGCGCATCGCCGGCCAGCAGGCGCAGATCGGGCTCCATGCCCTGGTAGGCCTGGGGCTCGCCGTAGTGCATCAGGTACCCCTCGCGGACCGCCTCGAGCACGAACCGTCGGTCGGAATCGCCCACCGCGTCGCCGAACCGGTCGGGCCCGGGGTCGGCCGCCTGGTGGCGCTCCAGCCACGGCTCCATGGCCGACACCACCTCGGCCAGGGCGCTCATGCGGCCAGGGCCTCGCGGGCGGCGTCCAGGGTGCGCTCCACCTGCTGGTCGGAGTGGGCCAGCGACACGAACCAGGCCTCGAACTGCGAAGGCGGCAGGTACACGCCCCGGTCCAGCATGGCCCGGGCGAACGCGCCGAAGCGCTCGGTGTCGCATTCCTTGGCGTCGGCGTAGCTGCCCACGGGGCCATCATGGAAGAAGACGGTGAGCAGGCCCGTGGTGTGACGGACGTGCACGGGCACGCCGGCCGCGGCGGCCGCCTCACGCAGGCCCTCGGCCAGCGTGCGGGCCACGGCGTCCAGGCGCTCGTAGGCGCCGGCGTCCAGGAGCCCCAGCGTGGCCAGGCCCGCCGCGGTGGCCAGCGGGTTCCCCGACAGGGTGCCCGCCTGGTACACGTCGCCCGCCGGCGCCACCTGGCCCATCAGGTCGGCCCGGCCCGCGTAGGCGGCGGCCGGCACACCGCCACCGATGACCTTGCCCAGGATGGTCAGGTCGGGGGTGACCCCCTCGCGCTCCTGCGCGCCGCCGGGCGCCACGCGAAAGCCCGAGATGACCTCGTCGAACACCAGCAGGGCGCCGTTGGCGTCGGCCTGCTCGCGCAGGAAGGCCAGGAACCCGTCCTCGGGCAGGACGAGGCCCATGTTGGCCGGGTAGGGCTCGGACAGGATCGCGGCGAACCGGTGCTCGGCGCAGGCCGCCGCGACCGCGTCACGGTCGTTCCAGGGCACGATCACGGTCGCCGCCGCCTGTGCGGCGGGCACGCCGGGGCTGGCGGGCAGGGACGCGGTGGCCAGCCCCGAGCCGGCCTCGGCCAGCAGACCGTCCACGTGGCCGTGGTAGGCGCCCGCGAACTTGAGCAGCTTCTCGCGGCCGGTGGCCGCCCTGGCCAGACGGATGGTGCTCATGGACGCCTCCGTGCCCGAGTTGACCATGCGCACCATCTCCGCGGAGGGCACACGGTCGACCACCGCCTCGGCCAGGCGCAACTCGGCCTCGGTGGTGGCGCCGAAGCTCGTGCCCCGCCGAGCCGCGGCCGTGACCGCCTCGATCACTGCGGGATGGGCGTGACCGGCGATCAGCGGCCCCCAGGAGCACATCCAGTCGATGTAGGTGTTGCCGTCGACGTCCATGATCTCGGCGCCCGCCCCCGAGGCGATCGAGATCGGGTCGAGGCCGATGGAGCCCAGCGCGCGAACCGGGGAGTTCACCCCGCCCGGCATCAGTTCGATGGCGCGGGCGTACAGCTCGGCGCTACGAGGCGTGTTCAGCTTCCCACCGCTTGTGCTCGTCGGTGTAGTACAGGAGCCGGATCTTCTTGAACTCGGTCGATGAGTACAGCGTTCGCCGGTCCTCGATCCCCGTCTCCCCGGCGATCGAGTCCAGGATGGCGTCGCACTCCTCCTTGGAGCGCCCGTGGGCCATGGTGAACACCGAGTAGGGCCAGTCCTCGTAGGTCGGCCGCTGGTAGCAGTGCGAGATGCCGCGGTAGGAGGCCATCAGCGGCGCGACCTCCATGATCCGCTCCTCGGGAATGTTCCACACGCCCATGCCGTTGGCCGAGAAGCCGGCGCGGCGGTGGAACAGGATCGCCGCCACGCGGCGCAGCGCCTTGCGCTCCTTCATCGATTCCAGGTGCTCGAGCAGCTCGGGCACGGTCATGCCCACCTCGGCCGCCGCCGGCGCGTAGGGCTCGGACACCACCGGCATGTCGCCCTGGAGGGCGATGATCACCGCGCGGTCCATGTCGGTGACCTCGATCGGGTCGGGCTCCATCGGGTCCTGGGCCACACCCATGGCCGCCAGGTCCTTGGTGCCCTTCTCCATCTCCAGGTCCATCCGGATCTTGAACAGCTTCAGCGTGGGCAGCTGGCGGATCGACTCGGCGCCGGTCAGGTCCTGGAGCACGTCGAGGGTGCCCTGCAGGCCCAGCTCGGAGTCGGGCTCGGTGGCCAGCGTGAACCACATGTTGAAGTCGTGGTTGCGCAGGTAGTTGTGCGACACGCCCGGGTGCGAGTTGATGATCTTGCCCGCGCGCCAGGGGTTCTCGGGGTCGACCTTGGCCGCCACCAGCATCGAGCTGTAGCCCAGGACGCGGGTGTCGAAGATGGGCGTGACCTGGCGGATGATGCGGCCGTCCACCAGCCGCTGCACGCGCCGCAGGACCTCGTCCTCGGGCACGCCGGCCAGCCCGGCCACGTGCTCGTACGGCTTGGGCGCCAGCGGGAAGCTGCCCTGCATCAGGTTCAGCAGCTTCTTGTCCAGCTCGTCCAGTGGTATGGCGGAGCCGTCCTTGCGGCTGCGCGTCTTGGGCGTCGCGCCCTCTTCGCGCGCTCTGGCTGCTGCGTCTACTGAAGCCATCCGGCCACCTCCGTCGCCCAATAGGTGAAGATCACGTCGGCGCCGGCGCGGCGGATCGACGTCAGGGTCTCCGTGATCGCGGCCTGCCGATCGATGTAGCCGGCGGCCGCGGCCGCCTCCACCATCGCGTATTCGCCGCTGACGTTGTACGCGGCCACCGGGAGCCCGGATGCCTCCTTGACCCGGTGCAGCACGTCCAGGTAGGCCAGGGCCGGCTTGACCATCAGCATGTCGGCGCCCTCCTCAACGTCCAGCAGCGACTCGCGCACCGCCTCGTCGGAGTTGGCCGGGTCCATCTGGTAGCTGCGCCGGTCACCGAACGCGGGCGTGGAGTCGGCGGCCTCGCGGAAGGGCCCGTAGAAGGCCGAGGCGTACTTGGCCGAGTAGGAGATGATCGGCGTCTCCTTGAGGCTCTCGGCGTCCAGCTGGGCACGCAGCGCGCCCACACGGCCGTCCATCATGTCGCTGGGCGCGACCGCGTCCGCTCCCGCGCGGGCGTGAGAGATCGCGGTCTTGGCCAGCAGCTCCAGCGACAGGTCGTTGTCCACCTGGCCGTCATCCCGGACCACGCCGCAGTGGCCGTGCGAGGTGTACTCGCACAGGCATACGTCGGTGATGACCACGAGGTCGGGGTGGGCGTCCTTGAGCGCGCGCACGGCCAGCTGCACCACGCCCTCGTCGTCGTAGGCGCCGGAGGCGTGCTCGTCCTTCTCGGCCGGGAGCCCGAACAGCAGCACGGCGGGCACCCCCGCCTCCTGCGCACGGCCGGCCTCCTCCACCAGGTGCGAGATCGACAGCCGGTCGATGCCGGGCATGGACTGGATCGGGGTGCGGCTGTCGGTGCCCAGCTCCACGAAGTAGGGCTGGACCAGGTGCGACGGGGTCAGCTCGGTCTCGCGTACGAGGCCGCGCAGCAGGCCGGTGCGGCGCAGCCGCCGCATGCGGGTGGCGGGAAAGGCCATCGGGACCAGTGTGACAGTCGGCCATCCGCATCGTCCCGTGTCCCCGCGCGCCTGGACCGGCCCAAGGGGCGCCCCGGTTTGGCGTCCGCGGCGGTGCGAGGCGAAACGGCCGGCTGGGTAGGGCGGTCGGTCCGCTTCGTCACCTTCGCAACGCTCCCGTTACAGGCAATCGCCTCGGTTGGGAACGAGTTGCGAGTTCGGTCCCACCGGGGGACGGAACTCGCAACTCACCGCCGCCCCGAAGCGAGAAGGTCACGAAAGGGCACAGCCGTAGCCCGACCGCAACGCGCCGCCCTACCTAGCCAAGCCGTTCGCCGAGACCGCCGCGGGCGCCCGCTGATGTGCATCGCCGCCTGCGGCACCCCCGCCTAGGCAAACCTGTTCAGCGCGACCCGCGTCAGCACGCCGAAGCCCGCGAACAGCGCCAGCAGGTGCAGCAGGTGGATGCCCAGGTCCTCGCCTCCGTTGAGCGCGACGTCGAGCGCGTTCAGCGACGGCTTGAAGGGGAACAGCGCGGAGACCACGCGCACCACCTCGTACAGCGCGGGGGCCACCGAGCCCGAGGGCACCAGCGCCAGGAACGTCAGCGGCAGCGAGGCCATCACGCACAACAGGGAGGCGGCGCGCACCTCGCGCGTCAGTGCGCCCACGGACAGGCCCATGGCGGCGAACGCCAGCGCCCCGGCCGCCGTGGCGGCCACCGCGAGCGGCAGCCGGCCCCAGTCCAGGTCCACGAACAGCCCCATGCCGACCAGCATCAACGTGACCACCAGCGTGGAGCACACCGCGGCCAGGCCCGCCTTCTCGAGCAGCAGCGCGGTGCGTGAGACCAGGCCGCGGACCAGCCGCAGGTAGGCGTTCTCCTCTCGCTCCAGCGCCAGCGCGCCGGCGGCCAGCAGCAACGTGATGAACATCAGCGAGACCGCCGCGGCGATGGCGACCGCGAACGAGCTCAGCGGCGTGGCGCCGCCGTCGAGTTCGACCTGGCGCACCTTCAGCGGCGCGCTGACCGAGCTGAGCACGTCGTCGGAGAGGTCCAGGTTCTCGCGCGCCAGGCTGGCGAACCGGATGACCTCGTCGATCTGCGCGCGGGCCGGCGAGCCGCGCGGCAGGTCGGCCCGCGCCTCGCGCAGGATCTGCTCGGAGCGCTCCAGCCCCAGCACGTCGAACTGACGGCCGAGGAAGTTGTACTCACCGCCGGTGCCGATCAGGCCGAGGAAGTCCAGCGCCACCTTCGACAGCTCCTTTGTGAGCGCGGTGTTGGCGTCCTGGACCTGGGACTTGATCGTGTCGCGCACGAAGCGCGACTTGACCGGGTCGTCGGCGTTGTAGAACACCTCCACGCGCGCGGGCTCGAGTCCCGCCTGGAGCTTCCGGGTGGTGTCGGCGGGGATCACGAGCGCGCCCAGCACCTCGCCGTCCCGGACCTTCCGGATCGCCTCGGCGCGGGTCTTCACGCGCACCGGGTCGATGGCCCGGAACAGCGGGCCGGCCTGGCGGGTCACGTCGATGCGCTTGCCGCCCAGCTCGATCTCGTTGCCGGACGACGGCACCAGGTTGGCGAAGGCCACCTGCGGCTTGTCCGGGCCGCGCGACAGCGCGAACCCGATCAGCGTGGCGATGACCACCGGGTAGATGACCAGGAGGGCCACCAGCATCGGCGAGCGCCGGAGGATGCGCAGGTCCTTGGCCAGCAGGAAGCGCACGCGGTTAGTGCCCCCGCGCCTTCAGGTAGGCCACGAACGCCTGCTCGAAGTCGCTGCCGCGGTGGGAGGTCTCGGACTCGACCGCGTCCTCCAGCTCGCCGGGAGCGCCGGTGAAGATGAGCTCGCCGTCGGCCAGCACCAGCACCCGGTGGGCGTGGCGTTCGGCCTCGGCGATGTCGTGGGTGGAGTAGACGACGGTGGTGCCGCCCGCCGCCAGGCTTAGCACGAACTCCCAGACGCGCTCGCGCTGGCGTGGGTCCAGGGCGGCGCTGGGCTCGTCGAGCAGCAGCACGGGCTGGCGGCCCAACAGCCCGATGGCGATGTTCACCCGCTGGCGGTTTCCCCCCGAGAGCACCGACACCTGGTCGTCCGCGCGCTCGCGCAACCCGGTCAGCTCCAGCATCCGCTCCACCTCGGCCTCGGGGTCGTCGGCCTTCTCCAGCCGGGCGAACAGGCGCAGGTTCTCGGCCACCGTGAGCTTGCCGTACAGGGCGGCCTGCTGGGGCACCCAGCCGATCTCGCGCGGGCCCAGGCTGACGCTGCCCTCGTCCGCCTGCTGGATGCCGGCCAGAATCGACAGCAGCGTGGTTTTGCCGGCGCCGTTGGGCCCGATCACGGCCACCAGCTCGCCGCGGCCGGCCGAGAGCGAGACCTCGCGCAGCGCCTCGCGGTCGCCGTAGCGCTTGGTCAGTCGTTCGGCCGAGAGCACGGCGTCGCCGGTCACGCGCCGCAGAGTGGCAGACTGGCCGGGTGAGGGTTCTCTTTGTGGGCGACGTGGTGGGCGGGATCGGGCGCCGCACCCTGGCGGCGCTGCTGCCCGGGCTGCGCGAGCGCCACCAGCCGGACTTCGTGGTGGTCAACGGCGAGAACGCCGCGGGCGGCGTGGGCATCACCCAGAAGACCGCCCGCCAGATCCTGGAGATGGGCGCCGACGCGATCACGCTGGGCAACCACGCCTACCGGCACACCGAGGTGTACGAGTTCCTGGACCGCGAGGAGCGGATCGTGCGCCCGGCCAACTACCCGCGGGCCAGCCCGGGCCGCGGTGTGACCGTGGTGCACAACGGCGACCTGGCGCTGGGTGTCGTGAACCTGTCGGGGTCGCTGTTCGTCGAGGCCGCCCGCTCGGCCTTCGCCGAGGTGGACGCCGCACTGGCCGACCTGCGCGGCCGCGCGACGCACGTGCTGGTGGACATGCACGCCGAGGCCACCAGCGAGAAGGTGGCCATGGGCTGGCACGTGGACGGGCGCGTGACCGCGTGCGTGGGCACGCACACGCACGTGCCAACCGCGGACTGCCGGGTGCTGCCGGGCGGTACCGCCTACTGCACCGACGTGGGCATGACCGGCCCCCGCGGCGGGGTGATCGGCGTGGCCAAGGAAGCGGCGCTGGAGCGCTTCAAGACCATGACCAACGTGCGCTTCGAGACCTCGACCGAGGACCCGTGGATCAACGCGGTGCTGATCGAGGCCGGCCCGGACGGGCGGGCCACCGCCATCGAGCAGGTGCTGGAGCCGGCCCCAGGCGTCGAATAGCCACGGCCACCACCGCGATCAGCGCGAGGTCGCGGAACGCGACGAGGGCCAGCGGCCACGGCTCGCGGTCCACGACTTCGCGGTAGAGCCCCGGGAACTCCACCAGCGTCAGCACCACCGCCAGCGCCGACAGCGCGGCCAGCGCGCGCATCCGCCAGGCCAGCGCCAGCGCCATCAGGGGGATCACCCAGATCAGGAACTGCGGCGACAGCACCTTGCCCAGGCAGGCGAACGCCACCGTGGCCGCCAGCGAGGCCAGCACCAGGTCGCGCTCGCCGGGAGCGCGCGCCGCGCCGGTGGCCAGCAGCGCCAGCACCGCGCACAACAGCGCCGCGAACACCGCGGTCACGGCATCGGCGGCCGGGTGGTCCAGGCCGTCGGAGCGGAAGCCGTCGTTGGGCGTGGCCGCGCCGAGGCCAACGGAGCCCAGCGCCCGCACCACCACGGCGGGCGAGCTCTCGACCTGGACCGGGCGGTCCAGGTGGTAGGTGAAAGAGTCGACCGTGCCGTCGAACGAGAGCACCGCCGCGGCGCCGTAGGCCACCGCCACCACCAGCACCATGGCCGCCGCGCCCTCGACGGCCGCCCGCCGCTGCCCGCGGCCCACCAGCCAGGCCAGCGCCACCGGGGCCACCACCAGCGGGTAGAGCTTCACCGCCACGGCCACGCCCAGAATCGTCAGCCCGGCGCGCGGGCGGGCGGCGCACAGCAGCGCCAGCGCCGCCAGCGTCAGCACCACCGGCACCAGGTCGAAGTGGGTGCGCAGCATCGCGCCGCACAGCAGCGGTGCCGCCGCGCCGGCCACCAGGGCCACGTCGCGGTCGCCTCCGGTGGCACCCGCGAGCACGCGGCACAGGACCGCCATGGCCACGGTCAGCGCGACCGCCAGCACGGCGAACGCCACCCGGTAGGCCTCCAGGCCGCCGGCCAGCCCGCTGACCGTCAGCACCGGCCACGCCAGCGGCGGGTACTCGAACGCCACGTCGCGATAGGGCAAATGCCCGTCCAGGAAGATCTGGGCGTAGGAGGAGTACAGCGGCAGGTCGGTGATCGACTCGTCGTCCCAGGGGCCCACCAGGAACGTCAGCGCGAAGCCCGCGGCCAGCAGCACGGCCGCGCCGGAGGCCGCCCTCACGCGGTCACGGCGGGGCGCTCGGCCTGGCCGGGCGCGGCCGGAGCGCGATCGTCGCGCTCGGGGCCGGTGCGCCACGGCGCCATCAGCGCCACAAGCGCCAGCGGGGCGAACCACACGATGTAGAGGTAGAACCAGTGGCTCACGGTCAGCTGCACCGCGATCACCACGGCCGCGCCGAGAGCGGCCACCTGAAAGGCGTCGCGGCGTCGCGGCACGAAGGCCACCGCCAGCGCCAGGCCCGCCGTGCCCACCTTCACCGCGGTCTGCAGCCAGCCCAGGGAGTCGACCTGCCCCCACACGCTGAACGGCGACGGGCGCGACGCCTGGTAGCCGACCGTGCGGTCATAGATCTCGCGGAGGCCGCCATCGGGCAGGAAGGGCAGGAACACGGCAGCCAGCACCACCACGAGCACCACGGTGAACAGCAACCCGTCGCGCACGCGCCGGCCACCGGTGCCGGCCGCCATCAGCGGCGCCAGCGCCAGGGTGGCGAACTTGGCCCCCGCCCCCAGCGCCACCGCCGCGGCGCGCCCGGCGGCGGAGCGTGCCGGCGGCAGCGTCAGCGCCAGCATCGCGGCCACGGTGAACAGCCCCACGAGCGAATCGTTCGAGTTCGTCTCGAGCGCGAACAGCGCGTACGGGTACGCCGCCCACGCGAAGCCCAGCGCCACGCCGAGCTCGTATCCCGCCGCGCCGGGCCGCAGCCGCATCCCCAGCAGCACGAGCCCGGCCAGGGTCAGCAGGTCGAAGGCCAGCGCGGCGGCGTGCGCGGCGGGCAGGTCGTCCCACGCCCCGCTCCACGGCATCGTCTGCTCGAAGGGCACGTAGAGCAGGTAGTTCACCGGCCCGTAGGTGTCGCCGCGCTCCACGTCCTCGCTGAACCTGGACCCGTACAGGCCGTCGCCGTCCACGATCCGGTCGGCACCGATCACCCCGGCGTAGCCCACGTCGATCACGTTCGAGTCGGTCACGTTCAGGCCGACGCGGAAGCCCACCAGCAACACCAGCGCGATGGCCACCCAGGCCACCGGGAACAGCGGGATCAGGCGCCCGCGGTCCCGCCGCGGGCGAATGCCCGCCATCACCAACCGCACCAGCAGGTAGAGCAGCACGGGGTACACCAGCGGCACGGACACCCCGATCTCGCCGCGGTTGAAGAACACGTGCGAGGCGCCGAATGCCAGCAGCACCAGCAGGTCCAGGTGCAGCAGGCGGAACGGCCGGCGCGGGTCCACGAACGGAATCAGGAAGGCCAGGCAGAGCGGGATCCACACCCACGGCGAGTTGAGCTTGCGCCCGAACGCGCCCTCGTAGCCGCGCGCCATGGTCCACGCCACCTGGTCCCCGGTCCACGCCTCCAGCACCGCGCCGGTGGCGTCGTCCACGCGCACCTGGGCCACCTCGCGGTCGCCGTCGAAGTAGCTGACCTGCCACCGGCCCGGGCCGCGCGTGTACACCGACGGGTCGAAGTCGCGGTGTTCCAGGCGCTCGGACCGCACCTCGTCCGACCGGTCGGCCACCCGCTGCACCTGCCGGGCCGACATCCGGTAGCCCGCCGGCGCGCGCGTGAACGAGTCCGGAGCCTTGAGCTCGGGGGTCGCCGCGACGGCGGCCTGCGCCGGTGCGGGCGCCGCCAGCGCGACCGCGGCCGCCACGGCGGCCAGGAGCAGAGCGACCCGGCTCAGGAGTCCAGCCGTGTCGGCCCGAAGCTCCACATCTTGTTCCCGACGAAGTTCAGCGGAGTCGCGGCCACGATCGAGATGGCCTGGGCCCCGATCTCGGGCATGCCCGCGCCGTTGACCAGCAGCTCCAGGATCGCCGCGCCGAACACGAACGCGGCCACGCTGACCGAGAAGAAGCGCGCGGCCTGGAAGCCCGCGTGACCGTCCTTCGCGCCGAATGTCCAGTGCCTGTTCCACCAGAAGTTGTTGCTGACCGCCACCACGAAGGCCAGGGTGGCGGCAACCAGATGATGCACGTCGAGGATCTCGACGGCGGCGGCGAACACCGCCAGGTTGACCACGTAGCCCGATCCGCCGACCACCCCGAACTTCACCAGCTGCACCCAGTTGTGGCGGCGGCCCATGCCCTGGCGCACGCGTGTGTGGGTGCGCAGCCGGGGCTCGATCTCGGGCATCAGGCGCCCGCCCCGAAGTGGTCCAGCACCATGGGGGTCACGTCCTCGATCGACCAGCGCGCGCCGTCCTCGCGCCGCGGCGGCCCGACGCCGCAGGTCAGCAGCACGCCCAGCGAGTCGCACTCGTGCAGCGAGCCGTGGCTGCCGCCGCCCACGTGGTCGGCACCGCCCCAGTCCGTGAACTCGTAGCCCGGCTCGGCCGACAGCACCAGGTCGCCGGCGCGCTCGCACGTGAGCGCCGACCACAGCCGCCGCAGGGCGTCCGGGTAGACGCCGTAGCCGACCTCGCCGCCGCTGACGAACAGGTCCAGCGCCGGCATGTCGCCGTCCACGTCCCAGCCGTTGCCGCGCTCGTCCGTGGCGCCCTCGCCAGGCGCGAAGCGCAGCTCCCCCCGGGGTGTGCTGACCACCGCCCGGCCGGCCTCGAGCCGGCCGACCAGGTCGACGCCGTCTACGTCCTCGAGGTCGCCGGACACCCGTGCGGCCACGGCCTCGCGGTCCTCGCCGTCCAGCACGTACACCTGCGCGGAGCGCGACGCGGGGCACACGGCCAGCTGGGCGCTCTCGGGGTCGAGGTCGACGGGCTCCAGCACCCGCCAGCCGTCCAGCGCGCCGGACAGGTTGGTGGCGGCCTCAACTCGATCGTGCGAGTGGTCGGACATCACGATCACGGCGTGCTCGGCCAGGAACGCGTCCGCGCCGCCCCCGGCGTCCATCAGGCGCGCCAGGGCGCGGTCCGCCTCGGCGATCGACTCCGGCTGGGCCGCGGGTCCCTCACGGTGCGAGTAGGAATCGTTGTCCGGCAGGCTGAACAGCAGGAAGTCGAACAGGTCGTCGGCCACCAATCGCTCACCCACGCACGCGGCGTGCCGGTCGCGCTGGCCGGGCATGCCCAGCGTCGACGAGCAGCCGGTGTTGCGGGTATCGAACAGGTCGGCGTAGAACAGCTCCCTGGCCCCCCAGACCGGATGGCGGAACTGGGCCGCCTCCGCCAGGCGCACGTACGGGGAGTCGCGCGAGGGCTCGTGCCGATGGCGGCCGCGGTAGATCAGGTAGGTGGTGCACGCCGTGCGCAGGCCGGCGTCGTCCAGGTGCTCGAAGACGGTCCGGTCGGCCTGGGTCAGGTGGGCCAGGTTCATGTTGTAGACGGTGTCCTGGAGCGAGCGGAACACGCCGTGGGCACGCGAGGCCGAGAACGAGCTGCCGTACTCCACGTAGCGCTCCTCGCCCCGGTGGTACCAGTTCATCGACGGGATCAGGTGCCCGGCGGGGCCCAGGCCGGTGGTGATGGCCGAGGCGGCCACGGGCGTGACGGAGGGGAACGTGGAGACGCAGTCGGGCGCGTAGTGGCCGTCGCGCATCAGCCGGGCCAGGGTGGGCGCCCGGTCGGCGGCGATCGCCTCCTCGAGCGCCTCGGGCGCCAGGGCGTCGATCACGGCCAGGACGAGCTTGCGCGGGCCGGGACCGGCCGCACTCACCGCAGGATCCGCAGGCCGGCGTACTTCTCGTCGCCGCCGCCGCTGCCCCGGACCAGCAGCACCACGAAGGCGATCAGCGCCAGGAAGGAGACCGGAGGCACGAAGATCGCGACGGCCGCCAGCACCAGCGCGGTCACGTCGGCGTAGACCAGCAGCAGCCCGGCAGCGGAGTCGTCCAGTCGCCGGGCCGCTCGCTCGAGCAGGCCGCCGACCGCGGCCGCGGCCAGCAGCGCGCACAGCACTCCCCCCACGAGGCCCGCGGCCGGCGGGCCGTCGCCCTCGGCCAGCGAGCCCGCGAACAGCAGCCCGCCCAGCACGGCGCCGAGCACCGAGGTGGCGATCAGCAGCGTCCGCCGGTCGACCCCGCCGCGCTCGGCCAGGTAGGCGCCGATGGCCAGCGCCAGGACCACGAGCAGGAAGGCGGGGCTCTCGAGGAACTGCCAGCCGGTGCCGTCGAAGTCCAGCCCGATGTCGCCGCCCGCCAGCGCGCCCGCCAGCAGCGGGGGCAGGAAGGGGCGGACGCCGCTGGCTGACGCCAGGCCGGCACCCTGGCCGATGTCGAGGACGATGCTCATGGATGGGATCGGGCCCGGCCCACGTTGGACCGGTACGCTGCGATCGGACGATAGACGACCGCAAGGGCGGCCCGGCGCGGCGCCAGGACCGTCTCCCGCGGCGGCGAACGACGCACCATGAGCCCCTCGTCACAGCCCCCGTCGCGCTCCACCAAGCGCGACCTCGAGCGGTACGCGAACCTGTTCGCGGCGCGCACGCGGGTAATGACCTCCTCGGCGATGCGGGACATGATGGCCGTGACCGCCCGGCCCGAGGTGATCTCGCTGGCCGGCGGGCTGCCCGACACCTCCACGTTCCCCCCGGAGACCCTTGCCGCGGTCACCGCGAGGATCGCGCAGGAGTCCTCGGCGAAGGCGCTGCAGTACGGGCCCACCGACGGGCTGCTCGAGACCAAGCAGTGCATCGCCGAGGTCATGGAGGCCGAGGGCATGCGCGTCGACCTGGAGGACCTGGTGGTCACCACCGGCGGCCAGCAGGTGATCGACCTCGTGGTCAAGACGCTGATCGACCCGGGCGACGTGATCATCGCCGAGGGGCCGACCTACCCGGGCGCGGTTCCAACCTTCAACGCCTATCAGGCCGACGTCGTCCAGATCGACATGGACGCCGACGGCATGCGCGTGGACCGCCTGGAGGAGACCATCGACCGCCTCGAGGCCGAGGGCCGCAAGCTCAAGTTCATCTACACGGTGCCCACGTTCCAGAACCCCGGCGGGGCGACGATGTCACTGGAGCGGCGGCGCCAGCTGGTTCGGATCGCGGCCGAGCGCGAGGTGCTCGTCCTCGAGGACAACCCATACGGGATGCTCCGCTACGAGGGCGACCCGCTGCCCACGCTGTACGCGCTCGACGGCGGCGTCTACGTGATGTACCTGGGCACGTTCTCCAAGATCCTGTCCCCGGGCATCCGCCTGGGCTGGGTGTCGGCACCGCCGCCGGTGCTGGAGAAGATCAACGTGGGCAAGCAGGGCGCCGACCTGTGCACGTCGACGCTCTCCCAGCTGATGGTGCAGGCCTACTTCGAGCGCGGCGACTGGCGCGATTACGTGTCCTCGCTGACCGAGGTCTACCGCCCCAGGCGCGACGCGATGCTGGACGCGCTGGAGGAGTTCTTCCCGTCCCAGGCCGTGTGGAACAGGCCGGCGGGCGGCATGTTCGTCTGGGTCACGCTGCCCGACTTCATCGACACCACCGACCTACTGGCTCGGGCGCTGCGCGACAACGTGGCGTTCGTGCCCGGCGCCGGCGCGTTCCTGGACGGCCGCGGCGCCGACTCGATGCGGCTGAACTTCTCCGCCTCCGGCGAGGACCGGATACGCGAGGGCATCCGGCGGATCGGCAAGGTCATCGACGAGCAGGTCGAGCTGTACGGCACCCTGACCGGCGAGATGGCCGCCATCAGCACGGAGGAGCTGGAGATCGCTCGCCGCGAGGGCGATCCCGAGGAGGGCGCCCGCGTGGTGGAGCTGCGCCGCAAGCGCCGCGAGCGGCGCTCGGCCGAGGGCGCGTGAGCAGGGTCGCCGTCCTCAAGGGCGGGCGCTCGCTGGAGCGCCAGGTCTCCCTGCGCTCGGGAGCCCGCGTCGAGGACGCGCTGGGCCGGCTCGGCCATGAGGTGGTGGCCATCGACGCCGGCGTGGACCTGATCAGGCGCCTCCGCGAGGCCGAGCCCGAGGTGGCCTTCGTGGCGC
>DASQLM010000166.1:0-4599 GCA_035630015.1 Thermoleophilaceae bacterium
GCGCAGCTGGATCGGCCTGGCCGAGCAGGACATCAACCTGGACCGCTTCCTGACCACGCGCGAGACGCTGATCTACCACGGCGGCTACTTCGGCTTCCCCACCGACGAGGCGGGCGAACGGGCCGACGAGATGATCGACGCGTTCGACCTGCGCGCCAAGCGCGACGTGCGCACCACCAAGCTCTCGGGCGGCCAGCGCCGGCGGCTGCTGCTGGCGCGGGCGCTGATGCACCGCCCGCGCCTGGTGATCCTGGACGAGCCCACCGCGGGCGTGGACTTCGAGCTGCGCCAGGAGCTGTGGGCCTACATCCGCCAGCTGCACTCCGAGGGCACCACGATCGTGCTGACCACGCACTACCTCGAGGAGGCCGAGGAGCTGTGCGAGGAGATCGCCCTGATCCGTGGCGGCAAGCTGATCGCGCGCGACACCGCCGACGGCCTGCGTGAGTCCTACGGCGCGGACACCCTCTCGGGCGTGTACGTGAAGGCCATGCACGAAGCGGCCGTCGCATGACCAGTCTCGTCGGCAAGCCCAAGGAAGGCGAGACGCGCGCCGGCGGCGCGATGACCGGCTTCCAGGGCATGCGCTGGCTGGCGCGCCGGGAGACGCTGCGCGTGACCAAGATCTGGACGCAGACGATCCTCGCCCCGGTGGTGAGCTCGCTGCTGTTCATCCTGGTGTTCGGCCTGTCGCTGAGCGGCCGGGTGCGCAATGTCAGCGGCGTGCCCTACGAGCAGTTCATCGTGCCGGGGCTGATCGCCATGGCCATGGTCCAGGCCGCGTTCGCGAACAACTCGTCGACGGTGTTCCAAGCCCGCTTCGACCGCTACATCAACGACATCCTGAGCTCACCGATGCACCCGTGGCAGATGACCGCCGGGTTCGTGGTCGGTGGGATCTACCGCGGCTTCCTCATCGGCGCCGGGCTGCTGGTGCTGGCGGTGATTCTGACCGGCGTGGGCATCGCCCATCCGTTCGCCTTGGCCGCCGTGACCGTCCTCTGCCTGGTGCTGTTCGCCGCGTTCGGCACGGTGGTCGGCGTGTTCGCGCAGAGCTGGGACAGCTCGTCGTTCATCGCCAACGTGGTGATTCTTCCACTGGCCTTCCTGGGCGGCACCTTCTACTCGGTTGCGCTGCTGCCGTCCCCGTGGGAGGAGCTCAGCCACATCAACCCGATCTTCTACATCGTCCAGGCCATGCGCTTCGGCCTCCTGGGCGAGAGCGACGTGAGCATCTGGCTGTCGCTGGGCGTGGTGCTCGCCCTGACCATCCCGGCGTACATGTGGGCCCAGTGGCTCTTCACCAGCGGTCGCAAGCTGAAGGCCTAGCGCGGGAGATCTCGTCCTGCCGCGCCTGCCCTCGGCTGGTGGCGTGGCGGGAGGAGGTCGCGCGCGAGAAGCGGGCGGCGTTCGCCGACCAGGAGTACTGGGGCCGACCGGTCCCGGGCTTCGGCGACCTGGGCGCGCGCATCTACATCCTGGGCCTGGCGCCGGCGGCGCACGGCGCCAACCGCACCGGCCGCGTGTTCACCGGCGACCGCTCGGGCGACTTCCTGTTCGCCTCGCTGTTCCGGGCGGGCATGGCCAACCAGCCGCAGTCGTTCGCCATCGACGACGGGCTGGAGCTGACGGGCGTCTTCATCGCCGCCGCGGTGCGCTGCGCGCCGCCGGCCAACAAGCCGACGCCGGCCGAGCGCGACACCTGCCTGCCGTTCGCCCGCCGCGAGCTGGCCCTGGTCACGCCCGGCGTGATCCTGTGCCTGGGCGCGTTCGCCTGGGACGCGGCGCTGCGGCTGACCGGGCCCCCGCCCAGGCCCAAGCCCAAGTTCGGACACGGCGCCGAGCACACCACCGCCTCCGGCGCGGTGCTGCTGGGCTGTTACCACGTGAGCCAGCAGAACACGTTCACGGGCACGCTGACGGAAACCATGATGGACGCGGTGCTGGCGCGGGCCAAGGAGCTGTCCTACGCTGATCCAGTCGGGTAGGCCGAGCAAGGACGCTTGATGACGAGATTCAGCAGGGGTGACGAGGATGAGCGGCGTGCCGTGCGAGCGCTGCTGGAGCGACCCCCCTCCGTCAAGGAGAAGGGCTGGAGCGATGCCGTGCTTGCCCTGTTCGAGGCCGATCCGGCCCTGGAATGGGTACCGGTGTTGGGCTCGGGCAGCCGCCCGCTTGCCGTGGCCGGCCGGCCGCTGGGCCTGAACGTGGAGCCGCGGCTGGGCGGCGTGGAGCGGGTGGAGCCCGATCTGAGCCTGTCCGACGCCGTCAGGCGCGCGCTGGCGCGGCCCGCGTCGGAGCGGCTGGTGCCGCTGCTGCGCTGCGACAGCCGCGACCGCTACGTGGCCGTGGTACGGGTGGAACGCATCATCGACGAGCTGGCTGACGCCTACGAGGCACAGCCGCTACCCTCCCCGCAGTCGTAAGCCAACCCAGCCGAGTCCGCGCCCGTCCCACGGCCGCGGAACGGGGGACCCAACGGGCCGCCAGGCCCTGGGGCGAATCGCCGTCGTAGAGCGGCGTAGCGCACTCTTCAAGCGCGAGCCCGTCAGCTAACCCCGTAGGCACGAGAAGAGAGGGCCGATTTTCCCGATGACCCGTCGTCTGACCCCACGTCGCGTGCTGTTGACCGGCGCGCTGCTCGCACTGCCGCTGTCCGCACCGGCCATCGCCGACGCCCAGCTGGGCGACGAGACCCTGCGCAAGGGGGACTCCGGGGCCGACGTGAAGGAGCTCCAGCGCGAGCTGCGCGCGGCCGGCTACCGCACCGCCGTCGACGGCGAGTACGGCAACGACACCGCCCGGCGCGTGCGCGCCTTCGAGGGCAACGAGCAGCTGAAGGTGGACGGCAAGGTCACGCCGACCGACGCGCAGAAGCTCCAGGAGGTCACCCAGCGCGGCGAGAACGGCGAAGAGGAGCTCCCCACCGGCGGCATGTCCCCCGGCAAGGAGCAGAAGACCAAGACCGCTCCCGGCGCCGAGGCGACCCTGGGCGAGGACGGCTTCGCCGTCGCACCCGCCGGCGCGCCCGAGGAGGTCAAGGAGGCCATCGCCGCCGGCAACGAGATCGCCAAGAAGCCGTACAAGTACGGCGGCGGCCACGCCAAGCTGAGGGACTCGGGCTACGACTGCTCGGGCTCGGTCTCCTACGCCCTGCGCAAGGCCGGGATCATGAAGTCGTCGCTGGCCTCCGGCCCGATGATGAAGTTCGGCGAGAGCGGCCCGGGCGAGTGGATCACCCTCTACGCCAACTCCGGCCACGCCTACATGGTCATCGCCGGGCTGCGCTTCGACACCAGCGCCCGCAAGCAGGAGGGCTCGCGCTGGTCGGAGAAGTCGCGCTCGAGCAAGGGATACACCGCGCGCCACCCCGAGGGCTTCTAGCGCTCACAATGCGTGGCGGATGTCCGCCACGACGAAAGGAAGCCAGCAGCGCACCGCGCTGATCAGCGTCTTCGCCGCGATCCTGCTGATCGCGGTGAAGCTGGGCACGGGCCTGGCCACCGGCTCGCTGGCCTTCCTGGCCGAGGCGGCGCACTCGGCCACCGACCTGGTGGCCGCGCTGCTGACCCTGTTCGCCGTCCGGGTGGCCGTCCGCCCGGCCGACGAGGACCACCAGTACGGGCACGGCAAGGCCCAGCACCTGGCGGCGCTGGGCGAGAGCGCCTTCCTGATCCTCGTCTCGCTGGTGATCGGCTTCCTGGCCGCGCAGCGGCTGGCCGACGGCGGCGGCCACGAGGTCGAGTTCGCCTGGTGGGCGATCGCCGTGCTGGGGGTGGTGATCGCCGTGGACGCCTCGCGCATGACGATCAGCCTGCGCGCCTCGCGCCGCCACCGCTCGGCGGCGCTGGCCGCCAACGCGCTGCACTTCGGCTCGGACCTGGCCGGCTCGGTGGCGGTGCTGGTGGGCCTGCTGTTCGTGTCCGCCGGCTACCCGTCCGCGGACGCGATCGCCGCGCTGGTGGTTGCGGTGCTGGTGATCGCGGCGGCGGTGCGGCTGGCCAGCCAGTCGATCGACGTGTTGATGGACCACAGCACCGCCGAGTCCGACGCCGCGGTCGAGTCGGCCCTTGCGGCCGTGGACGACCGCTTCGAGCTACGCCGCGTCCGCGCGCGGCACGCCGGGGACAGCCACTTCGTGGACCTGGTGGTGGGCATCCCCCCGGACGCGCAGATCACCCAGGCGCACGCGACCGCCGATGACATCGAGGCCGCCGTGCAGGACCGGCTGCCCAACACCGACGTGATGGTGCACGTGGAGCCGATCGAGGGCGAGGGCACCCTGCGTGAGCGGGCCACCGTGGCCGCGCTGTCGGTGCCCGAAGTGCGCGAGGTGCACAACGTGCGTGCCCTGCGCACCGACGGGACCTACGAGCTGACCCTGCACGCCAAGGTGCCGGGCGGCCAGTCGCTGGCCGAGGCCCACGACACGGCCGACCGGGTGGAGGCCTCGATCCACCGCGCGCTGCCCGAGCTGGCCCGCGTGCACACCCACATCGAGCCGCTGTCGGAGACCGCGGACACCAGGCGCCCGCTCCGCGACGAGGTGGCCGCCGACCGCGCGGCCATCGACGCCCTGGCCCAGCGCCACACCGGCCT
>DASQLM010000167.1:0-4809 GCA_035630015.1 Thermoleophilaceae bacterium
GGCGGCGTCCATCTCGACCACGTCCAGCGAGGTGCCGTTCATGATCGCCTTGCAGGCCGGGTCGTCGGGCGAGAAGTCGGTGCGGGGCCCGCCCTCGGCGTTCAGCGCGCAGGCCAGCAGCTTGGCCATCGACGTCTTGCCGGTCCCGCGCGAGCCCACGAACAGGTATGCGTGGTGCACCTTGCCGAGCTCGATGGCGTTGCGCAGGGTGCGGACCACGCTTTCCTGGCCCACGACCTGTTCGAAGGTCCGGGGACGGTGGCGGCGGTAGAGCGAGAGCATCGGCGGCCCCATGCTAGATGGTCGGCCTATGCATAGACTCTATGCATGAGCCTGACGATCGAGAGCACCGGTCCCGTGTCCATCCTGCGCTGGGAAGACGGCGAGAACCGCTTCAATCCGGACACCCTGGCCGCGCTGCAGGAGGCCTTCGGGGAGATCGAGCGGGCCGAGGGCCCGCGGGCCGTGGTGCTGACCGGCGCGGGCAAGTTCTTCTCCAACGGGCTGGACCTGGAATGGATGTCCGGCGCCGGCCCGGGCGAGCCCGAGCGGGTGGTCGCCGCGACCCAGGAGCTGATCGCCACGCTGCTGCTGGCGCCGATGCCCGTCCTGGCGGCCGTGAACGGCCACGCCTTCGCCGCCGGCGCGATGCTCGCGCTGGCCTGCGACGAGCGCGCCATGCGCGCCGACCGCGGCTACTTCTGCCTGCCCGAGGTGGACCTTGGCCTGCCGTTCACCGAGGGCATGGCGGCCCTGATCAGCGCTCGCCTGACGCCCGCGGCGGCCCACCGGCTGATGGTCACCGGGGAGCGCGTGGGCGGCGTCGAGGCCGAGGCGCTGCAGATCGTGGACGCGGTGGCCGCGGAGGATGCCGTGCTGTCCACCGCCGTCGAGCGCGCGGAGCAGCTGGCCGGCAAGGCCGGCCCCACCTGCGCCGCGATCAAGGCGGGGCTCTACGGCCCGGTCGGCGACCGGCTGCGGGCGCCGGCGGCGTGAGCGAGTCGCTGACCAGGCTCGAGGCCGCCACGCTGGGCCTGCTGGCCGACGAGCCCACCCACGCCTACGCGCTGCGGGCCCGGCTCGCCCCCGGGCTGCCGCCCGAGGGCAGGCCCAACGACGGCGTGATCCGCCCGCTGCTGGCCCGCCTGCAGCAGCGCGGCCTGCTGCGCCACCAGCGCAGCCGGGTGGGCGGGCGCGAGCGCAAGGTCTTCCACCTCACGGCTGCCGGCCGGCGCGCGTTCGCCGCGTGGCTGGAGAGCGACCGGCACGAGGGCCGGGAGCTGGGCGCGGACCTGTTCCTCGACCAGCCGTTCCTCAAGCTGCTGTTCGCCGGCCACATGACGCCGGACCAGCTGCAGGCCAAGGTCGACTCCATCCGTGCCGGCGCCGGCGCCCGCCGCGAGGCGCTCGAGCGCCTGGGCGACGGGCCCGGCCGCAGCGTGATCGGCGCCGAGCTGCTGCGGCTGGGCATCGAGCGCGAGCAGGCCACGATCGACGTGGCCGACCGGCTGCGGCGCGCGCTCGCCGGCTGAGCCGGGTCAGTCGAAGGCGGCGGGCAGGATCGTCGGCTTGTCCGTGCCGTACAGCCACTGCTGGAAGTACTGGCGCAGCAGCGCCCGCTTCGCCCCGCTCAGGCCCGACCGCGACACCGCGAAGTCGATGAACTCACGCGTGCTCACGTTGTCGTAGGCGAACTCGCGCTGGATCGCCTTGGCCACCGCGAAGAAGCGCCGCTCGCCCACGATCTGGCGGTAGCCCTCCACCGTCATGGCTCCACGCACGTACGTGGGGAAGAACGAGAACAGGTTGGCCGGATCGTTGTCCAGCACCGCCGGTGCCACGTCCCAGTCCTCGTCCGACGCGGCGGCGTAGTTCGCGTCGAACTGCTCGGCGGTCGAGGGCTCCGGCGGCTGGCCGGCAGGCGGGTTGGTGGCGTTCCACAGCCACTCCGACCACTGCGCCCAGCCCTCGTTGAACCAGATGTCGGCCCAGTGCTCGAGCGTGACGCTGTTACCGAACCACTGGTGGGTGATCTCGTGGGCGATCGTGCTCTGGTCGGTGTTCAGCGTCGCGTAGTGCGACTTGCCCTGGACCTCGAGCGCGTAGCCCACGCTGGGAGCCCGGTCCACGAGCGCCCCGTTGGAGTCGAACGGGTAGGGCCCGTAGCGCTCGGCCAGGAAGTTCATCATCTCGCCGGTGCGGCCCAGGTTGGTGGCCAGGTTGGCCTTCTGGGTCGGCGTGGCCGACCGGTCGATGGCCGTGTAGATGGGCAGCCGGCGGCCGGTGATGGCCTCGCGCACCGAGCTCTCGGTGTAGTCGAACTTCCCGTTCGAGGCGGTCAGCAGGTAGGTGGCCGTGGGATCGTCCTCGGCCCACTTCCATGTGACCGTCCCGTCGCGGCGGTCAACCTTCCGCTTGACCAGCTCACCGACCCCGAACGCGGTGTCGCCCTCGGGCACGGTGATCTCGGTGGTGGCCTTCGCCTTGTCGGACGGGTGGTTGTTCGACGGGAACCAGGCCTGGGAGCCGATCGGCTCGCCCACCACGAAGAAGCTGTCGCACACCTGCGTCCCGCCGGCCGGGGTGTAGCAGGCCGGGATCCAGCCCTCGATGGCGTCGTCGGGGTCCGTGAACACCTGCGGCTGGCTCCCGCTGTAGTCCACCTGCACGTCGAAGCGGTCGCCGCGGCGGATGCCCTTCTTGGGCTTGACCACCAGCTTCATGGGCTGGCTGTGGTCGGGGTTCGAGCTCAGGTCGGGCGTGGCGTCCACCTGGCTGAAGCGCGCCTGCTTGCCGTCGACCCGCACCTCGCGCACGCGCAGGTCCTGGAAGTCCAGGCTGAACTCGGACAGGTTCTGGGTCGCCTTCGCGGTCATGGTCGACACCGCCGAGCGGAACCGGTTGGCGACCGGGTTGTAGTCCAGGTCGATGTCGTAGGCGCGGGCGTCGTAGCCGCCGTTGCCCAGCTGGGGCAGGATCGCGTCGCCCACAGAGCGCGCACCCGGCCTGAAGCTGTCGGCCTGGGCGGGCGCGGAAGCTACCCCGATCGCCAGCATCGAGGTCAGCAGTGCGACGGCGGCCCTGGTCTTCACGCGTGTCTCCTCCGGTCGGTCGGTCCTCCCGCAGGGTTCATACCCGTTGGCGCGTCGTCGCGGAGGCGCCACGGGTACAAAGTTCGCCGACCGCGTTGTACAGCCGGGCCAGCGCTCAGCGGGCGTCGGCTTCGCGGCCCGAGCCGACCACCCGCGCGGCCACCACCCCTCCGACGGCGCCGAACAGGTGCGCCTGCCACGAGACGCCCGGGGTGGGCGCCAGGCTGGCCAGCAACGACGCGCCCCACAGCACCAGCACGCCGAGGCCCAGCAGCAGGTCGCTGACGCTCCTGCTGAAGAAGAAGCGGGTCATCAGGTAGGTCGCGTAGCCGAAGACGAGGCCGCTGGCGCCGATCGTCTCGGTGTTCGCCCCTGCCGTCAGCCACGTGCCCAGGCCGGCGACCAGACCGACGAGCAGCGTCACCGCGACCAGCCGCTTCGCGCCCGCGAGGGCGATCGCCAGGCCCATGACCACCAACGGGATGGTGTTGCCGATCAGGTGCCCGAAGCCGGCGTGCAGGAACGGTGAGCTGACGATGCCGGGCAACGCGTCGGGGTCGCGCGGCTCGATGCCGTAGTCGTCGAGGCGGTGGTCGAGCGCCACGTCCACGATCTCGAGCACCCACATGAGGGCGACGATGGCCAGCAGCACCTGGGCGCCCTGGACGAAGGGTGAGGACTGGCTCTTCGGCTCGGGCATCCAGGTGGAATATATGGACCGTGCACCCAGCTTCGAAAATGGTCCTCGGGCGTGCCCGCCGTGCCTCGGCTCCGGCCAGGTTGGTCCGCGGCGCATGAGCGGGTCCGCTTAAGGCTGCTTCCTTCCGGACCTGACCTGGTTCGCGATCGCTCACCGCGCGGGACCCGGCCATCGACGCCTCAGTCCGGCGTACTGACCCCGAGGGCCGCTTCCCTCAGACTGGGAATTCAGCCCCGCTAGAGCGGATTGCGGGTGTAGGGCTCCGCTAAATCCCCGCCTAGCACGGTCCACGGGCGATGGTAGCCGTTCGGACGCCACGGCGCCAAAACCCATATTTTCGATTGGATTTGTCTAGAATTGGTCGGGCACGCCGTCCCCCTAAGCCAGGAGCGCCATGAGCACCACCGACGAACTGCTGAAGAACAACGAGGCCTACGCCGCCGAGTTCGACAAGGGCGACCTGCCGTTGCCTCCCGGCAAGAAGGTCGCGGTCGTGGCCTGCATGGACGCCCGCCTGCTCCCCACCAAGGCCCTGGGCCTCGAGGAGGGCGACGCGCACGTGATCCGCAACGCCGGCGGGGTGATCACCGACGACGAGATCCGCTCCCTGGCCATCTCCCAGAACCTGCTCGGCACCGACGAGATCATCCTCATCCACCACACCGACTGCGGCATGCTCACCTTCACCGACGAGCAGTTCAAGACCCAGCTCGAGGAGTCCACCGGCGAGCGGCCCGACTGGGACAGCGAGGCCTTCCCGGACCTGGAGGACGACGTCCGCTCGTCGCTGCAGAAGGTCAACGACAGCCCCTTCATCCCCAACAAGGACTCGGTGCGCGGCTTCGTTTACGAGGTCGAGACCGGCAAGCTGCGCGAAGTCGCCTGAGGGCCCCCGCCTCGGGAGACCGTCCTGGCTAGTCTGTGCGCAGCCGGACGGCTCCCGGGCGCGTAGCTCAGTGGGAGAGCGCTCGCTTCACACGCGAGAGGTCGGTGGTTCGAAACCACCCGCGCCCATCG
>DASQLM010000168.1:0-8156 GCA_035630015.1 Thermoleophilaceae bacterium
CACCGGCGAGGTGTTCCTGGCCGACACGGCCCAGGACATCCACCTGCTCAAGCTGGAGAACGACGCCATCACCTGCAACGGCGCCAACGTGCTGGCGTTCGACGCCGGCATCGACTGGGACATCAAGAAGGTGCAGGGCGCCGGCGCCATGATGGGGGGCAGCGGCCTGTTCAACATGGCCCTCCAGGGCACCGGCTGGCTGGCCATCATCTCCGATGGCCCGCCCGTGCTGCTGAACACCGGCGACGCGCCCACGTACGCGGACCCGCAGGCGGCCATCACGTGGTCCAGCAGCGTCAGCACCTCGATCAAGGCCGACGTGAACGTGAAGAACCTGATCGGCCGCGGCTCGGGCGAGTCGCTGCAGATGGCCTTCCAGGGCCAGGGCTGGGTGCTGGTGCAGCCCAGCGAGGGCCGCATCGTGCCGGTCGCCGGTGGCGGCGGCGGTGGCGGGCTGCTGGGCCAGCTGTCCGGCTGAGCCGCACTTCATTTTCTGAAGCCATGCGCGCTAGACTGAAGTGCGCATGGCTTCAGCGACCGTCGACGACCGCGTAGCGAACGAGACCTGCCCTGTCTGTGCGACGGCGGACATCATCTGCTCCAAGTGGACGATGCTCGTCATCCGCGACCTGGCCGACGGCAGCACCCGCTTCAGCGAGCTGGAGCGCTCGCTGGCCGGGATCTCGCCCCGGACCCTGTCGCTGCGCCTGCGCGCCCTCGAGGACGAGGGCGTGGTCAAGCGCACCACCTTTCCCGAGGTCCCGCCCCGGGTCGAGTACCAGCTGACCGCGAAGGGCGAGGCGCTGATCCCCCTGATCGACGACATGCGCCGCTACGGGCGCGAGTGGCTGCCCGAGAAGTGCACGCCGGCCTCCGGCTGAGCCGACGCGAACGCCGGCGGCGCCTGGTCCAGGTACCAGCCGAAGGCGCGGTCCACGACCGGCTGCGCCCCGATCAGCTTCAGCGCCACCGTCAGCAACCGCGGCGGTAGCGCCGGGATCAGGCGCTGCAGCCTGAGCGCGCGCGAGAACGCCTTGCCGTGCCCGGCGCTGAAGCGGCGGTAGGCGGCCAGCGCGTCCGCCGGCTCGCGGGCGCCCTCGACCACCGCGCGCAGCTCGCGCCCGCAGGCGATGCCGAAGTAGAACGCGGTCCGGATGCCCTCGCCCGACAGCGGGAAGCAGTGGCCGGCGGAATCGCCGACGAAGTAGACGCCGTCCTCGGCCGCGTCGCGCAGCGTGTGCGGGAACCAGTTGCCCTGGTAGCGGATCGCGTCCACGCCCAGGCGGTCCGCCAGCTCCACGGTCGGCTCCTTGACGTGCTGGTGCGGGTCGTACGAGCCCGAGCCCACCCGCTGCTCGCCCTCGGCGGGCACGCTCCAGCAGTAGCCGCGGCGCACCAGCGACCGGTCCACCCACACGTCCAGGTCGGTGCCACCACCGTCGGGGTGCACCTCCAGCCCGCGCGACAGCGGCGCCTCGGGCGGCTGGTAGCCGTCGGCGGCCAGCACGCGCCGCCAGCCCAGCGCGTCCACCACCTCCGGCGCCTCCAGCACGCCGCGGTCGGTGACCACGTGCCCGTGCTCATCGCGGCGCTCCACCTTGGCGATCTCGAAGCGGGCGTCGGTCTGAGCGAACAGCAGCCGGCACAGCTCGCGGTAGTCGAACGACGACCAGCTCCACGGCAGCCGGTAGCGGGCGCTGCCGTGCGGGGTGTGGAACGACATATGCGGGATCTCCTGGCGGATCGAGCCCTCCACCCCCATCGCGTGCAGCCACGGGGTGGGGGCGGCGCAGGCCGAGGTCTGGCGCTCGCCGACCTCGTAGCGGTCCACGATCAGCACGTCGGCCCCCGAGCCGGCCAGCTCGCGCGCCACGGCCAGCCCGGCGAAGCTGGCGCCGCAGATCAGCACGTCGGCGCGCGGGTGCTCGATGGGGGTGCGCTCGGCGCCGCGGAGCGTGGCGCGGACGGTCACGCGCGCGCCCGCACGGACCCCAGCGCCGCGCCGGCGACCTCCCACGGGCGCAGGCCCGCGCTGGCGCCCAGCACGTCGTAGTCCAGCCGCTCGACGCGGTCCAGCACGCGCACGTACACGGCCCGCGCCATGCGCATGCCGGGGCGGATGCGGGGCTGTACGGCGCCCAGCGCCGGGGCGCCCTGGCGGAACAGCTCCCGGGCACGGCCGACCTGCTCGGCCAAGGCGGACTTGAAGCCGGCGCTGGCGGTGCCGGCCGCCAGCTCGGACTCCTCGATGCCCGGCAGGTAGATCCGGTCCAGCTCGAAGTCCTCGCGCACGTCGCGGATGAAGTTGGTCAGCTGGAAGGCCTGGCCCAGGGAGGCGAAGCTCTCGGCCGACCCTCCGGCGCCCAGCAGCGGCGCCATGATCCGACCCACCGCCGCCGCGCTGCCGTCCATGTAGCCGTCCAGCTCCGACCACGACGCCATCCGCACCGGGGCGCAGTCGATGCGCATCGAGCGCATGTACACGTCCAGCTCGTCCAGCGGCAGGTCGTGGCGGGCGCCCGCGTCGGCCAGCGCGGCCACGGTGGGGTCGTCGCTGCCGTCGCCCGCGCGGGCCCGCTGCAGCGCGCGCTCCAGCCCGTCCAGCGCCGCGCGGCGCGCGTCCGGGTCGGCGGCGCGGCCGGGGCCGTCGACCAGCTCGTCGGCCGAGCGCACGAAGGCGTACACGGCGTGCACCGCGGGCCGCACGTCGGACGGCAGGCGCCGGGTGGCCCAGTAGTAGGTGGGGTCGTGGCGGCGGTGCACGCGCCGGCAGGCGGCATACGAGGCCCGGAGCTCCGGCGTCATGTCCTCCCTACGCACGGTGGTGTGCACACGGCTCATGCTGGCAGGATCGCTCACGGGCGCGGCGAAATCGCCCGACATGCGCAACCGCCAGATGCACGACGCGCTCCGCGCCTTCGCCCTGGAGGCCGCAGCGATGTTGCGCGACGACCAGGCGGCGGGCCAGGAGCTGGAGTTCGACCTCGAGGAGGGCCACCGCCGCGGCGGCCCCGCCCTGTACCACTACCGGCCGCTGGCGGGGAAGTACATCGCCGACCGCTGGAGCCGCCTCCGCTTCCTGCCCTCGGCGGCCGCGGCCTGCGAGGCGCTGGGCTCCGGCGCCTCCGCCTACCTGCGCCTGAACGGCTTGCGCGGTGCTGAGGCCGAGCCGGCGCTGAGGGCCATGCTCGAGCGCCTGTACGAGGACATGTCGGACTTCGCCTTCCCCGAGGAGCGCTTCGAGCGCGTGTACGACGAGGTCGAGGGCACGCTGTACGAGAAGAGTCAGACGGCCACCGTGCTGGTGCCCGTGCACGGGCTGGAGATGGACTGCGACCGCGTGAACCTGGGCGACGGCCTGAGCCTGGTCCAGGGCGACCGCACCGACGCGCCGGACGAGGCGGTCTGGGGCGGCGACGGCGACGAGCCCAGCGTGCTGCTGATGCTCGAGCGCGAGGTGGCCCCCGACGACCCGCTCCCGCTGGAGGAGGCGCGGGCCGGCTTCCGCGGCCTGCTGCACGGGATGCGCCTGTTCAAGTCCGGTGGCATCGCCCTGGGCGCGGTGGCCTGGCGCCGGACCGGCGACGGGCGCTGGGCGCCCACCGAGCTCGAGCCGACGGGCGAGGCCCGCGGCATGCCCTGGATCCTGGTCGCCGGCGAGGAGGCCGAGCTGGCGCAGTTCCTGGAAGCGGTGGCCTCGCCGCCGCGCACCGGGCCCGTGGCGTGGTCCCTGTCGCGGTTCCAGATGGGAGCCGGCCGGCGGCTGGAGGCCGAGGCCCTGACCGACTACCTGCTGGCGCTGCGCGCGCTGATCGACGAGGGCGAGTCCAGCCTGGCCCTGCGCGTGGCCGTGCTGTGCGCCGAGGAGAACGAGCGCCGCCGGGTCCAGCGCCGGATCGAGCTGGCGCAGGCCATGGAGCGGTTCGTGATCGGCGACGGGGCCGACGAGGACTACATGGACGCGGTGGGCACCGACTCGCCGCGGACGCTGGTCGAGGAGGTGGAGCGCCACTTGCGCGCGCTGCTGCGCGACGTGCTGTGCGGCTACCTGGACGCCGACCTACGCCGGGTGGCCGACGAGCTGCTCCTGGACCAGCCCGAGCCCTTCGAGATCCGCGCGGCCTCGCTGAGGCCCGAACCCGTGGTGACACATGTCCAGCAAGACCCCGATCAGCTGGAGGGCCAGCTCGGCTTGGACGATCCGGGGTACTGGTCAGCCCCCGTATAGGCCGAACGACCTGCCCTAAAGGCCGAGCGCCTCCTGCCCGATAGGGCCTTTATGCGGCTGTCCCCCGTTCTGGACCGCAAGGGCGAGGACCACCCCTTTGGTGCGGAGGAGATGGCGCGCACGCTGGCGTTCCTGTTCGTGTCGGGCGGTTCGCTGTGTCTGGTCACCGCCGCCCTGGACCCCCGGCCCGAGACGAACGTGGCGGGCGTCGTGGCCACCGCGCTCGCCGCACTCGTGGTGGGGGGCATCCTGCTGTGGCGGGGCGACCGGCTCTCGGTGGAGGCCGTGGCCGCGTTCCTGGCCGTGGGCACCGGGGCCATCACCACCGTCGTCTACTTCGACGGCCCGGACAGCATCTACGCCGTCTACTACCTCTGGGCCGGCGCCGAGGCGTTCCTGTTCCTGAGCACGCGCGGGATCGCGCTGCAGATGGGGCTGATCGGCGTGGCCTACGCCTGGGTACTGGGCACCGGGCCCGGCGCCACGGTGCCGTTCGGCACCTGGGCCGTGGTCCTGGGCGCCGCCCTGGCCCTTGGCGTGCTGGTGGGCTACCTGCGCCTGCGCCTGATCCGGCTGCTGGACCGGCTGACCGCGGTGGCGCGCACCGACGAGCTGACCGGCATCCCCAACCGACGCGCGTTCCAGGAGCGCTTCGACCAGGAGCTGGCCCGCGCGGCCCGCGACGCGCAGCCCCTGAGCGTGCTGGTGGGCGACCTCGACGGCTTCAAGCTGGTGAACGACCGCCAGGGCCACCCGGAGGGCGATGCCGCCCTGCGGCGCGTGGCCGGCGAGCTGGAGCGCTGGAAGCGCGCGACCGACGTGGCCGCCCGCGTGGGCGGCGAGGAGTTCGCGCTGCTGCTGCCCGCGACCGCCCACGACGAGGCCGAGCAGGTGGCCGAGCGGCTGCGGCTGGGCATCCGCGAGGTGTTCGCCGGCGACGAGGTGCCGCTGAGCATCAGCTTCGGCATCGCCACTTTCCCGGTGCACGCGCCCGACGGCCCCGGCGTGCTCCGCGCCGCCGACCAGGCCCTGTACAGCGCCAAGGAGAAGGGCCGCGACCGCTCGGTGGTGTTCAGCGAGGAGGCCTCGGAGTCCCTGGAGGGTGCTCGCCAGCGCCTTGCCGACAGCAGCGAGATGCAGCTGGCCACGGTCGTCGGCCTGGCCGAGGCCCTGGACATCCGCGACACCGGCACCGGCGAGCACTCGCGCACCGTCGCGCGCTACGCAGGCCTGATGGCGCGCCGGATGGGCTTCGCGGGCCAGCGGGTGGAGCGGATCGAGCTGGCGGGCCTGCTGCACGATGTCGGCAAGATCGGCATCTCGGACACCGTGCTCACCAAGCCGGGCCCGCTGAACGAGGAGGAGTGGCTGCAGATGCGCACGCATCCGCAGATCGGCGCCCGGCTCCTGGGCCGCCCCGAGCTGGCCGACCTGCGCAGCTGGATCGTGGCCCACCACGAGCGGCCCGACGGCAAGGGCTACCCGTTCGGCCTCTCGGGCGCCGAGATCCCGATGGAGGCCCGGATCCTGTCCGTGGCCGACGCCTACGAGGCGATGACCGCCAACCGCGTCTACAAGCGGGCCATGGCCCGCGAGGCCGCGCGCCAGGAGCTCATGGCCTGCGCGGGGGCCCAGTTCGACGCCGAGGTGGTCGATGTGTTCCTCCAGGCGATGGAGGAAGAGTCATCAGAAGAGGTGCTCGTTCAGGGCTCGTAGGCCCTCGAGGTCGTGCACGTCGCCCGGGAGCTCGGGCACCGACAGCGTGGGCTTGCGCCCCAGCCGGCGCTTGAGGTCGGCCATGTTGTGGGCGTCGACCTCGGCCAGCGCCACCTGCTCGCCCAGGGTCTGCGAGACCTTGCCGCCGAGCTTGTCGCCCAGCAGCCCGGTCAGCTCGGTGTCCAGCTGTGGTGACGGCCGCGTGTCGATCTCCTCGCGCACCCGGTTCACGATCACGCCGCCGAACGGCAGGTCCTCCTCGCGCAGGCGCTTGGCGAACCACTCGGCCTCCTGGATCGAGGCCTCGCGGGGCGAGGTCACCAGCAGGAACGTGGTGCGGCTGTCGCCCAGCAGCGCCTCGACCCGCCGGGCGCGCTCGGCGAAGCCCTCGGTCATGCCGCCGAAGGCGTTGAAGAAGTCGGACAGGTCGCGCAGAAGGTCCACGCCGGTGGCGCGCTTCATGATCGAGAACAGCACCCCGGTGCCCTTGCCCATGATGCCCAGCCCCAGCTTGCTGCCGCCCTGGAAGAACCGCAGCGAGCGCGAGTCGATGAATCGCGACAGCCGCCGCGGCGCCTCGAGGAAGTCCAGCGCGTTGCGGCTGGGCGGCGTGTCCAGCACCAGCAGGTCGTAGCGGCCCTCCTGGTGCAGCTCGTGCAGCTTCTCCATGGCCATGTACTCCTGCGAGCCGGCCACCGCGTTCGAGAGCTGACGGTAGATCGGGTTCGACAGCACGGCGTCGCGCGTCTGCTCGTCCGGCGCGTAGGTGTCCACCAGCTCGTCGAACGTGCGCTTGGCGTCCAGCATCATCGCCCACAGCTCGCCGGAGGAGCCCGGCAGGTCCACGCGAGCCTCCTCGTTGCCCAGCTCGGTCAGGCCGAGCGAGTTGGCCAGGCGCCGTGCCGGGTCGATGGTCAACACCGCGGTCTTCAGCCCGCGGTCGGCCATGCCCGCCGCGATGGCCGCCGAGGTGGTGGTCTTGCCCACGCCGCCCGATCCGGCGCAGATGACCACCTGCTTGCGGCCGATCAGGTCGCCGACACCATTGGCCCTGCTCACAGCTTGCGCTCCAGCTCGGCAGCCAGCGTGCGCAGGCCGTCCAGGTCGACCTCCGGCGTCAGCAGGAACGGCAGCGTGATCACCGGCACGTCCACCGCGCGCCGCAGCCGGCCGATCTGCGAGCGCTGCTCACGGGCGCGCGAGTGGGCGATCAGGGCGGTGGCCACGGCCTCGCGGGTGGCGGGGCCGCCCTGGCCGTCGAGGCTCTGGAGCTTCTCGGCCTCGTCGTTTGAGTACCGCTCGGGCAGCACGGCGTTCACGATCACCGCGGCCAGCTCGACGCCGACCTCGTCGCGCAGGCGCTGCTGGAGGTCGATGGTCTCGTTCACCGGCATCTCCTCGGCCAGCGCGACCGCCACCACCGCGGTCGAGCGCCCGTCGCGGATGAAGCGGTCGAAGTGGCCGGCGTGCTTGGCCACCGGACCGACCTTGGCGATCTCAGCGTACGTGCGCGGGGAGCGCAGCATGGCCAGCCCGTGCCCGGTGGCGGGCGCGTCTACGACGCACGTCTCGAACGGCCGGTCGCGCTTGTTGCGCCGCTCCATCTGGGCCAGCTCCCAGATCTTGCCCAGCGTGACCAGCTCGTCCAGACCGGGCGCGGCGGCCGTCAGGTAGGTGAAGATCCGGCTGGAGCCGAGCATGCCCGCCAGGCGGCCCGAGCGCAGCTGGTCGCGCAGCCACTCCTCCTTGGCCTCCTCGGGGTTCAGCGAGAACGCCGACAGGCCATCGGCCACCTCGGTCTCCCGGTAGCCGGCGGCGGGCTGGCCGAACAGGCCGGTGATGCGCTCCTGCTCGGCCACCTCGGCGATGATCGTGCGCCGCCCGGAGTCGGCGCCGGCCAGGCCGATCGCGGCGGCCACCGTGGTCTTGCCGACGCCGCCCTTGCCGGTCACGAAAACGAGGCGCTTGTGGAGAGGTGAGGCGGGAGCCACGGCACAGACCCTACGGGCGCCGATGGCTCGCAAGCGCAAGCTGAAGCTGATGCTGATGCTGACGCTGGAAGGAGTTGCCTCCGCTTATGCGAATAAGCACCTCGTAATGCCCTTTGCATTCCATCGGAGGCAGCCGTGACCGACCAGGCGAAGGTGATCGCCTTCACCAACCAGAAGGGCGGGGTGGCCAAGACCACCACGACCCTCAACCTGGCCGCCGC
>DASQLM010000169.1:0-2358 GCA_035630015.1 Thermoleophilaceae bacterium
GTGCTCTCGAACATCTCCGAGGTGGCCGTGCGCGGCGCGCACGTGCTGGCCGTGGCCACCGAGGGCTCGACCGAGGTGGCCGAGCACGCCGAGGAGGTGGTCTACGTGCCCCGCACCGACTCGCTCCTCCAGCCGCTGCTGGCCGTGATCCCGCTGCAGCTGCTGGCCTACTACATCGCCCAGCACAAGGGGCTGAACGTGGACCAGCCGCGCAACCTCGCCAAGACCGTCACGGTCGAGTAGCGATGGTGGGGCTCGATCTGCTCGAGATCGAGCGGTTCGAGCGAGCGCTCGAGCGCCGGCCGCGGCTGGCCGACCGCCTGTTCACCGCCGACGAGCGTGCCTACGCGGCCGCCAAGGCGCGCCCCGGGCAGCACCTGGCCGCCCGCTTCTGCGCCAAGGAGGCCGTGGCCAAGGCGCTGGCGCTGGAGGGCTGGAGCTTCACCGACGTGGAGGTGGTGGCCACCGGCGGCGCGCCCGGCGTGCGCCTGACCGGTTCCGCCGGTGCCCGGGCCGACGAGCTCGGCGTCCAGGTGCGGCTGTCGCTGACCCACACCGAGACCACCGCAGGCGCGGTCGCGCTGGCGCTGCAGGGGGCAAGCGGCCGGCTCGGCCGGCCGCGCAGCCAGGCATGACCGCGCTGCCCGGCTGGCTGGAGCCGCTGTTCGAGGCGCAGGAGATGCGCGACGTGGACGCCTGGGCGATCGACACCCAGGGTGTGCCGTCGCTGGACCTGATGGAGCGCGCGGGGGAGGGGCTGGCGCGCATCACCGCCGCCGTCGCCCGGCCCGGCCCGGTGCGCGTGGTGGTGGGCAAGGGCAACAACGGCGGCGACGGCCTGGTGGTGGCCCGGCTGCTGCGCGAGGAGGGACGCGAGGTCCACGTGCTGGCCGTGGCCGACCTGGACGGGCTCCAGGGCGACGCCAAGGCGAACCTGGATCGCCTGCCCGGCGACCCGCCGGAGCCCTTCGACGTGGCAGCGCTGGCGGGCTCGGGCGGGGTGGTGGACGCCATGCTGGGCACGGGCTTCTCAGGCGAGCCGCGCGAGCCCATCGCATCCGCGGTCGCCGCGCTGAACGACCAGAACGCGCCCGTGGTGGCCTGCGACGTGCCCTCGGGCGTGGACGCCACCACCGGCCGCGTCGAGGGCCGGGCCGTGCGGGCCACCGTGACCGGCACCTTCCACGGCCCCAAGGTGGGCCTGTACGTGGCGCCCGGCGCGTTCCACGCCGGGCGCGTGGAGGTCATCCGGATCGGCGTGCCCCGCGGCGCCCCGTCGGCGGAGCGGGCCGGGCTGATCGGCGACGAGGTGCTGGAGCTGTATCCCCGCCGCACCCGCGAGGGATCGAAGTTCACGTCGGGGGTGGTGGTCATCGCAGGCGGGGGCGAGGGCCTGACCGGCGCGCCGACCATGGCCGCGCTGTCGGCCCAGCGGGCCGGCGCGGGCTACGTGCAGGTCGCGGTGCCCGAGGCCGCGCGGACCACGCTGGAGCTGCGGCTGCTGGAGGCCATGACCCGCGGCCTGCCCGACCGCGACGGCGGGCACACCGAGCAGGGCGCGGAGGTGCTGGCGGAGATGGCGGAGCGGGCCGGCGCCGTGGTGCTGGGCCCGGGGCTGGGCCGCACCGAGGGCGCCGTCGCGTTCGCGCTGGCGGCCGCCCAGAGCGTGCAGGCGCCGCTGCTGATCGACGCCGACGGCCTGAACGCCCACGCGGGCCGGCTCGAGGACCTGGAGGCCCGCACCGGTCCCACCGTGCTTACCCCGCACGAGGCCGAGCTGGCCCGGCTGCTGGAACGCGAGCCCGATGACATCGCGGCCGACCGCCTGGCCGCCGTCCGCGAGGCGGCCGCCACCAGCGGCGCCGTGACGCTGCTCAAGGGCGACGACACCATCGTCGCGCGCCCCGACGGCCTGGTGGCCGTCAGCCGCGGTGGCACGCCCGCGCTGGCCACGGCCGGCACCGGCGACGTGCTCTCGGGCCTGATCGGCACGCTGCTGGCCAAGGGCGTGGAGCCCTTCGCCGCCGCGGCGCTGGGCACGCTGGCGCACGTGCGCGCCGGAAAGGCGGCCGCCGACCGGCACGGCGCCGACCACGTGGTGGCGGGCGACGTGATCGAGTGCCTGCCCTCGGGCTTGCACGCCCGATAAGGTCACGCGCCATGGCGAGCACGGTGGCAGAGATCATGGACGCGGACCCCGAGACGGTCACGGCGGAAACCGACGTCCAGGAGGTCATCCGCATCATGCGGAAGAACGAGCTGCCCGGGATCCCGGTGATCAACGACGGCGGCCGCTGCGTGGGCATCGTGACCGAGACCGACATGGTCCTGCCCGACGACGACGGTGATCTGCACCTG
>DASQLM010000170.1:0-3371 GCA_035630015.1 Thermoleophilaceae bacterium
CCGAGGCCGACATCGACGACATCGGCTTCTTCGGCCCGGCGCTGACCCCGGTCGACGCGCTGGAGGCGGGCGAGGTGGGCTACGTGATCACGGGCATCAAGGACGTCTCGCTGCTGCGAGTGGGCGACACTCTGACCACGCGGCGCGAGCCCGCGTCCGAGCCGCTGCCGGGCTACCAGGACGTCAAGCCGATGGTCTTCTGCGGGCTGTTCCCCGTGGACACCGACCGCTTCAACGACCTGCGCGAGGCGCTGGAGAAGCTCTCGCTGAACGACGCCGCGCTGACTTACGAGCCCGAGACCAGCCACGCGCTGGGCTTCGGGTTCCGCTGCGGCTTCCTGGGCCTGCTGCACATGGACATCGTGCGCGAGCGCCTGGAGCGCGAGTACGACGTGGACCTGCTGGCCACCACGCCGACCGTCGAGTACGAGGTCACGCTCACCGACGGCAGCGTCCTGCCGGTGCACGCGCCGTCGGAGATGCCCGAGCGCGACCGGATCGAGGAGATCCGCGAGCCCTACATCCGCGCCACGATCCTGTGCCCGAAGGACGCCGTCGGGGCGGTCATGGACCTGTGCCAGGACCGCCGCGGCACCCACGTGGACATGACGTTCATGTCCGAGGCGCGCGTGCAGATCCGCTACGACCTGCCGCTGGCCGAGGTGGTGCTGGACTTCTTCGACCACCTCAAGTCCCGCACCAAGGGCTACGCGTCGCTGGACTACGAGCTGATCGGCCTGCGCCCGTCGGACCTGGTCAAGCTGGACATCCTGCTGGCCGGCGACCAGGTGGACGCCCTGTCGCAGGTGGTGCACAAGGACAAGGCCTACAGCGCCGGGCGCGTCATCGCCGAGCGCCTGCAGAAGCAGATCCCGCGTCAGCAGTTCGAGGTGGCGATCCAGGCCGCCGTGGGTTCCCACATCATCGCCCGTGAGTCCGTGAAGCCCATGCGCAAGGACGTGATCGCCAAGTGCTACGGCGGTGACATCACGCGCAAGAAGAAGCTGCTGGAGAAGCAGAAGGAGGGCAAGAAGCGGATGAAGCAGGTCGGCCGGATCGAGGTTCCGCAGGAGGCGTTCCTGTCGGTGCTGCAGATCGGCGACGACGGTACTAACTGACACCTCCGCATCTGCCGATACAGAGCGGAATGCGTCTCGGCTTCCACGGCCGCCTCCTGGGCGCCCTCGTACTCACACTGATCGGCCTGGGCGCCCTCCAGTACTTCGTGCTGTCCGCCGACACGCGTGACCGCCTCTACGACGAGGAGGGCCAGACCCAGCGCGCCGATGCGGCGGCGCTGTCGCGGGCGTACACGATCACCGTGCCTGGCGAGGTGCCGCTGAACAACGTGAACCGCTACCTGCGGGCCATCACGGCTCGCCCGGGCAGCGACGACGCCAGCCTGGTCGACGGCAAGGGGCTGCTGCTGGCCGGCGGCACCACGCTCGGCATCGGCCTGCCCGACAAGGACAAGCACGTGGCCCAGGTGCTGCGCAGCGGCCGGCAGTACGTCGGCCCCGCCGACGACTACGACTCCAAGGACGGCCACATCATCGCCGTGACGCCCGTCAAGGGCATTCCGGGCGGCAAGCACGCGCTGGTGGCGCGACAGGAGAAGGAGGTGCTGGGCTCGCGCCTGGCGGACATCCGGCGGCTGTTCCTGCTGCTGGGCATCGGCGGGGCGCTGCTGGCCATCCCCGCCTTCTACTTCTTCGGCGGCCGCTCGCTGTCGCGGCTGCACCGCGCGGCGGTGCAGCGCGCGACCCTGGACGGCCTGACCGACCTGCCCAACCACCGCGCGTTCCAGGACGAGCTGGAGCGCCAGGTCTCGCAGGCCCGCCGCCATCAACAGGAGCTGACGCTGGTGCTGGTGGACATCGACGACTTCCGCTTCCACAACGACACGTACGGGCACAGCCACGCGGACCGCACACTGCGCCAGATGGCCGACAGCCTGGCTGCCGGCCGCGCCGAGGACATCGCCTTCCGGATCGGCGGCGACGAGTTCGCCCTGCTGCTGCCACACACCGGCGGCGACGCGGGCCACATGGCGGTGCAGGGGGTGCGCGACCGGCTGGCCGGGCAGGCCGGCGTGGCCTTCAGCGCCGGGCTGGCCAGCTTCGGCCCCAAGACCGAGGACGCCGACAGCCTGGTCAACCAGGCCGACGTGGCGCTGCAGGAGGCCAAGCGGCGCGGTGGCGCCGAGACCGTGCGCTTCGGCGACGTGGAGGGGGCGAGCGTGGTCACCGCGGCCAAGACCCGGGCTGTGCGCCGGCTGCTGGCCGACGCCGAGATGGACGCTGCCTACCAGCCCATCTGGCACGCGGACACCAGCGGCGTGCTGGGCTACGAGGGCCTGGCCCGGCCCGCGCCCGACCGCGGCATCAACGGCCCGGGCGAGGCCTTCGACGTGGCCGGCAGCATCGGCCGCAGCGCCGAGCTGGACGACCTCTGCCGCCGGGCCGTGCTCACCGGGGCCGCCGATCTCCCCGAGGACGCACTGCTGTTCGTGAACGTGGCTCCCCAGAGCCTGGACGGCCAGCGGCTGGCCGGGGACCAGCTGGCCGACGAGGCGCGCGCCGCCGGGCTGGAGCCCGAGCGGATCGTGCTGGAGATCACCGAGCGCTTCGACGGTCGCATCGACCGGATCGTGGCCGAGGCCGCGCGCCTGCGGGCACTGGGGTTCAAGATCGCCCTGGACGACGTCGGCGCCGGCAACTCGGGCCTGCAGATGATGCGCGAGCTGGAGCTCGACTTCGTGAAGATCGACCGGATGGTGCTGGTGCGCGCCGTCACCGACATCACCGCCCGCGCCGTGCTGGTGTCGGTGATCGCGTTCGCGCGCGAGACCGGCGCGTTCGTGATCGCCGAGGGCATCGAGGACGACGAGATGCTGGCGCTGGCGCGCTGGCCACGCCCGGCCGAGGCCGAGCTGCTGGGAGCCCAGGGCGTGCAGGGCTTCCTGCTGGGTCGGCCGGGGGCGCTGCCGGACGCTCCGGAGCCCCCCAGAACCGAGGCGGAGAGAGTCTTAGGAAGCCTTTAGGGCGTGGCCGGAGAATCGTCGCCGTGGCCACCACCGAGACTGCCCCCGATCCGACCCTCGACTCGCTCCAGCTGTTCCTGGACGGCATCGCGAAGACGCCGCTCCTGACCGCGAGCGAAGAGGTGCGGCTGGCCAAGCGCGTCGAGCGCGGGGACCTTGAGGCCAAGGAGCACATGGTCCAGGCCAACCTGCGGCTGGTGGTGTCGATCGCCAAGCGTTACCGCAACCAGGGCCTCGACTTCATGGAGCTGATCCAGGAGGGCTCGATCGGCCTGGTCCGCGCGGTCGAGAAGTTCGACTACCGCAAGGGCTTCAAGTTCTCGACCTA
>DASQLM010000171.1:0-4576 GCA_035630015.1 Thermoleophilaceae bacterium
GGGCCCACGAAGTCCGGCCGCTCGGCGTACAGCTCCTCGAGCCGCTCCTGGAACGCCGACAGCTTGAAGAACCAGTTCTCCTCGTGCTGACGGTCGAGCTCGATCAGGTGGATCGGGCAGCGGTTGCCGTCCAGGATCTCGTTCTCGGTCTTGAAGTCCGCGCAGCGGGGGCAGTACCAGCCCTCGTAGAGGTCCTTGTAGACGTAGCCGTTCTCCTTGATCCGCTCGACGACCCACTTGACCACCGCCCCGTGCTCGGGGTCGCTGGTGCGGATGAAGAAGTCGTTGGTGGCGTTGACCCGCTCGGCGACCATCTTGAACCGCTCGGCGTTCTTGTCGGCCAGCTCACGCGGCGTGACGCCCTGCGCCTCCGCGGCCAGCGCCACGGGCTCGCCGTGCTCGTCGGTGCCCGTCAGGAAGAAGACCTCCTCGCCGCGCTGGCGCATGTGGCGGGCCAGCACGTCGGCCGCGACGGTGGTGTAGACGTGGCCCAGGTGGGGCTCGCCGTTCACGTAGTAGATCGGGGTGGTGATGTAGTAGGGCACCGGCCGTCGATGCTACTTGCGGGCCATGGTGGTCTCCTGTCACATCGACGCGGCTCGTTCGGTCTCCCCTGTGAGGAGCCCCGACGAAGGAATGTGACGATGGACCAGCACGGCAACCTGGCGGACCAGTTCGAGGCCAACCGCAGCCACCTGCGGGCCGTGGCCTACCGGATGCTGGGCTCGCTGACCGAGGCCGACGACGCCGTCCAGGAGGCGTGGCTGCGCCTCAGCCGCTCGGACGCCGAGCAGATCGAGAACCTCCGCGCGTGGCTGACCACCGTGGTGGGCCGGGTCAGCCTGGACATGCTCAAGTCGCGCAAGCGCCGCGGTGAGGAGAGCTGGGACGAGCGGATGCCCGAGCCGATCGTGAGCAGCGCCGACGGCACCGATCCCGAGCACGAGTCCCTGCTGGCCGATTCGGTCGGGCTCGCGCTGCTGGTGGTGCTGGAATCGCTCTCTCCCGCCGAGCGGCTGGCCTTCGTGCTGCACGACATGTTCGCGATGCCGTTCGACGAGATCGCCCCGATCGTGGGCCGGTCCGAGCCGGCGACGCGCAAGCTGGCGAGCCGCGCTCGCAACCGCGTCCAGGGCCAGGCCCCGGTGCCCGACCCCGACCGCGCCCGCCAGCGCGAGGTGGTCGACGCCTTCCTGGCGGCTTCGCGCGAGGGCGACTTCGACGCGCTGGTGTCCGTGCTGGCACCCGACGTGGTCCTGCGTGCCGACAGCGGTGGCCCGGACGGCGGCCCCACCGAGCTCCACGGAGCCGAGGCCGTGGCGGCGCAGGCGCGGCGCTTCTCGGCCCGCGCCCCCCACACCCGGCCGGTGCTGGTGAACGGCGCGGTGGGCGCGGCGGTCGTGATCGACGGCCGCGCGGTCGCCGTGATGGGCGTGACCGTCGTCAACGGGGTCATCGCCGAGATGGACATCGTCACCAACCCCGACCACCTGGGCCGGATGGAGCTGGCCTAGCGCCCACCGGTGAGCGGGCGCAGGAGCGCCCGCAGCTGGGCGCGCACTCCGGCCGGACGCCGACCCCGCCCGTTACCGCTCCGACCCGGCCGCCCGAGGCAGGCGGCCGCGGCCAGCAGACCCAGGCAGGCCAGCGCCCAGCCCAGGTCGGGCCCCTCGGCCGCAGGTCCGGCGGCGGGCTCGGGCGCGCGGGCGGGCCTGGCGGCGCGTTCCCGGCCCGGCTCGCCGAGGCGCACCGGCCGCGGGCCCTCCCGCGGCGTGTGCGCCGGCCGCGCGTGGCGACGGACCGAGGGCACCGGCCGCAGCGCGGGCACGCGCCCGCCGCCGGGCACGGGCACCGCGCGGGGCGCGACGCGGCGCGGGGCAGGCCCCAGCCGTGGCACGCGCACGCGGCGGCCCGCCGGCAGCCGGACGCGGCGCCCGGCCGGGACGCGAACCCGGCGGGCCGCCGGGACACGCTGCGGCGCGCGCCCGCGAAGCGGCAGAGGCTGCGGCCGCGGGCTGACGGGGACCGGCGCGGGCACGGGAACACGGGGGGCCTGCGGCGGTGTCGCGCCCGGCGGTGCAAGGAACCCGAGCGGATCCAGGTAGGCGTGGCGCTGCCCGGCACGGCGGACGCCGAAGTGCAGGTGGGGCCGGGTGACCGAGCGGCGGCCGCTCGTGCCGACCGACCCGATCCGCTGCCCCGCGGCGACCGCCTGGCCCTCCTTGACCGAAACCGCCGACAGGTGCAGGTAGGAGACGTCGTGGGCGCCCGCGCGCACGGAGACGGTCAGGCCCGAGTTGCCGGCCACGGCCGCGTGGCGGACCGACCCGGCGACCGCGGCCACGACCTGCGTGCCCACGGGCGCGGCGATGTCGACGCCGCGGTGCTGGCCGCCCGCGTACGGGTCTGCGCCGTTGCGGAACGACGTGAGCATGTCGCCGCGCACGGGCCAGGCCCAGGTGCCGGCGGCCCCTGCCGAAGCGGGAAGCAGGAGCGCCACCACGAGCGCGGTGAGGATGGTGCGGGCGGCCATGGCGGCGACCGTAGGCCCCGCGGGGGCAGCCGTGGGGCCGGGCGTGGGCAACCGTCACGGACCGTCACGCGGCCGTTACGCAGCGGGGCGATTCGTTACGAGGTGAGCGCCCGGTAGAGCTCGTTCGCGCTCCCACCGGTGAGCTCGGCGACGGCCGCGGCCGCCGGCCGCGGCTTCGCGCCGGCGTCCACGAGCGCGCGCAGCTGGGCCAGCCCCTCGGGCTCCCCCGCGCCCGCGGCCTGCTCGGTGGCGGGGCCGATCACCAGCACCACCTCGCCCTTCGGCGGCGCCCCGGCGAAACGCTCGGCCAGCTCGGCCGCGCTGCCGCGCACCACCTCCTCGTGCACCTTCGTCAGCTCCCGGCAGACGGCTACGAGCCGCTCCGGGTCGAGCTCGGCCAACAGCGACAGGGTGGCGGGCACCCGCCGCGGCGACTCGAAGGCGATCAGCGTCCCGCCCGCCTCACCGAGCAGCGCCGCCAGCTCGCCCCGCTTGCGCGGCAGGAAGCCCGCGAAGCGCCAGCGGTCGGCGGGCAGCGCGGACGCCACCAGCGCGGCCAGCGCCGCGGACGGGCCGGGCAGCACCTCCACGCCGATCCCGGCGGCCACGCACGCGCGCACCAGCACGTAGCCGGGGTCGGAGACCAGCGGCATGCCCGCGTCGGAGACCAGCGCCACCGTGTCCCCCGCCTGCATCCGCTCGACGAGCTCGGAGGACCGCTGCTGCTCGTTGTGCTCGTGGTAGCTGACCAGCCGGGCGCTGACCCCGTAGCGGTCGAGCAGAGTCCGGGTGCGGCGGGTGTCCTCGCACGCCACCACGTCCGCCTCGCGCAGCGCGGACAGCACGCGCAGCGTCACGTCCTCGAGGTTGCCGATCGGCGTCGGGCAGACGACCAGGCTCACAGCAACTCCCGGGCCAGCAGGCCCGCGCCGAGCAGTCCCGCCTCCTCGCCGAAGCGCGCGGGCGCGATCTCCACCCCGCGCGCGACCGGCGGCAGCGCCCGCGCGCCCACGACCTCGCGCACGGGGTCCAGCAGCAGGTCGCCCGCGGCGACCGCGCCGCCCCCGATGACCACCACCTCCGGGTCGAGCGCGTTGACGATGCCGGTGAGGCCCGCCCCCAGCCGCCGGCCGACGTCCGCCAACACGTCCCGGGCGACGTCGTCGCCGTCGTGGGCGAGCTCGGTGACGGCCTGGCCCAACACGGCGCCCGATTCGGCGAGCCTGCGGCCCAGGGCCGAGTCCGGCGCGTCACGCGCGGCACGCTCGCCGGCCACACCGATGGCGCGGCCCGAGGCGAGCGCCTCCAGGCAGCCGCGCCCGGGGCAGGCACCGGGACAGTCGACGCCGTCGTGGTCGACGACCAGATGCCCGAACTCACCCGCGTATCCGTGCGCGCCGCGGTAGACCCGCCCGTCCAGGACCAGCCCGCCACCGATTCCCGTCCCCATGGCCAGGAAGACGGCGTTCTCGCAACCGCGGGCGGCACCCTCGCGGTGCTCCGCCAGCACCGCGGCGTTGCCGTCGTTGTCCACCACCACCGGCAGGCCGAGCCGGTCGGACATCAGCTCGCGCAGGGGAACGTCGTCGAGCGGCAGGTGGTTCGACCAGCGCGACACGCCCGCGGCCCAGTCCACGAGCGACGGCACGCCGAGCCCGACCGCGTCCGCCCCGCCCGCCTGTTCGCGGATGTCCTCGACCGCCCGGGCGATCACCTCGAGCGTGGCCTCGCGGTCCTCGCCGGCCCAGGTGTGGCGCACCCGCGGGCCCAGCTCGAGGTCGTCGCCGAGGCTGGCTCCGAGCAACTTCGTGCCGCCGGCGTCGAGCCCGATGACCATGCCGTGACCCTATTCCCTGCCCACCCGCCGCCGGGTGCCTGCCTACCATCCCCCCTCGTGAGCGACCCCGGCGGCGGCGACAAGCCCGAATACAAGGTCTACAAGTCGCGCCCGGGACGGCTGCGCAAGGAGCCCGACACGTCGGGCCTCGAGGCCCTGCGCCAGCGCAACCGGCCGGACCGCGACAAGCCGCCGCGCGAGCCGGG